>NZ_CP108086.1:6677124-6980630 GCF_036186745.1 Microbispora hainanensis
AAGAGCAGGCGGCAGTCCGGGAGCGCCGCAAGATCGCACGAGAACTGCACGACACCGTGACGCACGCGGTCACCGTGATGGTCCTCAACGCGGGGATCATCCGCGACGACGCGGACCCCGAGACCGGCAGGATCGCCACGACCATCGAGGACAAGGGCGTGCAGGCCCTCGCCGAGCTGCGCGAGCTGCTCGCGGTGCTCCGGCGCGAGGACGGGTCCCGGATGACGGCGGGGGCCAAGGCGATCCCTTCCCTCGTGGAAGAGGCGGCCGCCACGGGCACGCGGGTCAGTCTCGACTACCACCTGCCGGATATCGGCCTGCCCGCCCAGATCGGGCTCGCCTGCTACCGGGTCGTGCAGGAAGGGCTGAGCAATGTCAGGAAGCACGCTCCCGGGTCCCTGGTGCGCGTCACCTGCGAGGCCCGCGACGGCGTCGTGACCGTCTCGGTCGTGAACGGCAGGGATGAAGGCCGGGCGAGGATGTCCCTCCAGCGCCTGCTTCCCCCATCGGGGTTCGGCCTGGCCGGGCTCGAAGAGCGCATCGCCATTCTGGACGGCCGGTTGGAGAGAAAGGGGACGCCTGACGGCGGCTTCATGCTGGTGGCGCGCATCCCCTTCCACCCCGCCGGCGCTCAGGCGGCCGACGACCTTGCCTACGACCCTGCCGACGCCGACGAGGCTGCGGACGGCGAGAGCGCGTGAGCCGTGCGCGGCCCACGCGGCGGCGCCTCACCGCGTTCTCGCCCGCCCACGATGGATCCCGCACGGGCCACCGCCGGCAGCGATTGCCGGACGCCGCCTGAGCCGCTCGTCTCGTCCGTCGCACGTGGGCTCGCGCGAGCGGACAAGGTCGCCTACAACAGGTGCGCGACCATCTCGGCGAACTCCTCGGGGGCGACGATCCGCACGCCCAGGGACTCGGCCTTGGCCCGCTTGGATCCCGCGTTGTCTCCCGCGACGACCAACGAGGTCTTCGCGGAAACGCTGGACGAGGCCCGGCCTCCGGCCCGTTCGACGAGCTCGTTCATCTCGTTGCGGGACAACGCCGCCAGGCGCCCGCTCATCGCGCCGGTGACCACGACCGTCATCCCGGTCAGCGGCAGCGCACCCTGCTCCTGATCATCCGGAGCCGGGATGGTCGTGCCGCCCACGTCACCGGCCACCGCCGCCACACCGGGCTCGACCATGTTCACCCCGGCACGGACGAGCTTGTCGATGAGGTCGCCCAGCTCGGCCAGCTCGGCGACGATCACGGGCGCCTTCTCCGGGCCGATGCCGTCCACCTGCTGGAGCGCCTCGGCGTCGGCCGCGCGGATGGCCTCCATCGTGCCGAAGTGCCGGGCGATGCGGCGGCTCATCGAGCGCCCCGTCCCCCTGACCCCGAGCGCGCAGAACACCCGGCTCAGCGGCCTCGTCCTGGCCCTGTCGATGGCGGCCAGGAGGTTGTCGGTGGACACCTCCCCCATCCGCTCCAGGTCAAGCAGCTGCTCGCGGGTGAGGAAGAACAGGTCGCCGAAGTCGGCGATCAAGGCGGCGTCCAGCATCTGCTGGATGCGGTTGTCGGCCAGCCCCTCCACGTCGAGCTGGTCGCGGCCGACCGCGTATCGGATCGAGGCGATCGCACGGCAGTCGCGGCCTCGCACGCATCTCCACCGCTCCTGGGAGGTGTCGATCTCGCCTTCGCAGGCCGGGCACACCTCGGGGAACACGATGGGCTGCTCGTCGCCGGTGCGCAGGTGCACCACCGGGGACTCCACTCTCGGGATCACGTCGCCCGCCTTGTAGACGACCACGCTGTCCCCCAGCATCAGCCCACGCCGCCCGATGTCCGCGGGGTTGTGCAGCGTCGCGTACGTCACGACGGAGCCGTCCAGCTCCACCGGCTCCAGAACCGCGCGCGGGGCGATCACACCGGTGCGCCCGGTGTTCCACTCCACGCCGAGCAGCTTCGTGATCTTCTGCACGGCGGGCAGCTTGTAGGCGATCGCCCACCGCGGCGCCCGCGAGCCGGACCCGGCCTGCGCCTGGTCGGCCGCGTCATCCGCCTTGATCACGATGCCGTCGATCCCGAACGGCAGCTCCGGCCGCGCGGCCGCGATCTCCTCGACCCGCCGCTGCACCTGCTCCACACTCGTCGCGACGATCCCGGCGACCGCGGTCTCGGCCGTGGTCTGCACCCCCTGACCGGCGACCCAGTCCATCACCTGGCTGTGCGGCGACTCCCGCAGCCGCGTCGCGAGGCCGGAGGTGTCGTCGGGCAGCGGCAGCGCCCCATACCCGAAGAACGTCAGCTCGCATACGTACGGCCGGTCCTGCGCCCGCAGCGTGCCCGCGGCGGCGCTGCGCGGGTTCGCGAACGTCGTCCCGTCGTGCGCCTGCCGTTTCGCGCACGCCTCCTCGAACTGCCGCGCGGTCATCATCACCTCGCCGCGCAGCTCCACCGTGACCGGGTCGGCCAGCCGCCCGGGCAGGCCGACGATCGTGCCGATCGCGTGGGAGACGTCCTCGCCCGCGCTCCCGTCGCCGCGGGTGACCAGCTGGACGAGGCGGCCGTCACGATAACGGGCGGCGATCGCCAGCCCGTCCAGCTTCGGCTCCACCGACCACGCGGTCACCGGACGGCCCAGCCGGCGCTCCAGCGAGGCCGCCCAGCTCGCGAGCTCCTCCGGCCCGAACACGTTGTCGAGGCTGAGCATGGGCACGATGTGCGGGACATCGCCCACGACTCCGGCGACCTTGCCCGTCGGCGACTCCTCCAGCACCTGATCGGGGTGGGCCCTCTCGTAGGCGGCGATGCCGCGGACGAGCCTGTCGTAGGCGTCGTCGTCCAACGAGGAGGTTCCGTCGCCGTAGTAGGCCGCTGCCGCGTCGGCCGCCAGCCGTACCGCCTCGGCGTAGGCGACCTCGTCGGGGATCGCGTCGATCGGGGGCGCTTCAGTCATGCGGTCATCGTGCCAAGCGGCTCCGACAAAAACGCCCGCCTCCGCCGCGCGTCCGATGTCATCTGTCCTGCTCGTTCGCGGCCCGCGCCGCGATCAGCGAATCGAGCGACGCGCGGACCCCGTCGATCAGTGTCCGGCTGCGGTCGAGTGCGGCCTGCAGGCCGGTCGCGGGAGGCGAGCCGGCGCTCTGGTGCAGGACGACGCCGAGGACCAGCCACGTACGGCCGGCGGCCTCGGCCTCGGCCGCCCACATCAGCGCACCCCCGGCCGGCGTGGTGGAACCGGTCTTGAGGCCGATCACGCCCGACCTGCCCAGCAGCGTGTTGGTGTTGACGATCGTGCCGGGCACCCCGGGGATCGTGACCTCGCGCTTGGCGACGATCGAGCGGAGCACCGGGTTCTTCATCACCTGCCGGGCCAGCCTGAGCTGGTCCGCGGCGGTGCTCACGGTCGTCGGCTCGATGCCGCTGGCGCCGGTGTAGGTGGTGTGGGTCATGCCGAGCCGGGCGGCGGCCCGGTTCATCTTCACCACGAACGCCTCCTGACTCCCGGCGTCCCATCGGGCGAGCAGGCGGGCGATGTTGTTGCCCGAAGGGATCAGCATCAGTTCGAGCATCTGACGTTCGCTGAACCTCTGGCCTTCCCTGACCGGCGCGCTCGACTCCTCCCGGGACGACGACTCGTCCGCGGCCTGCCTGTCGACCTCGATGACCGGCCCGGTGGCGGCGCCCTTCAGCGGATGCTCCTTGAGGATCACGTACGCCGTCATCACCTTGGTGACGCTCGCGATCGGCACCGGCTCCCGCTCCCCCTTGCCGCCGAGATCACCGAGGCCCTCGACCATGACGCTCGTCTGGCCGTCCTCGGGCCACGGCAGGTCGATCCCGGCCGCGAGGCCCCCGTCCGTCGTGTTCGCTTCGCCCATGGGAGATCCGAAGCAACCACCGACGGCAGACGCGATGAGGACGACGGCCCACATCATGGCCGCGAGGCGGAGGGAGCGACGGCGGCGGACCGGCAGGACCGGGTGGTCGCCCGGCCGCTCCCCGCCGCGAACGGCCCGAGCGGCGGGTACGGCCCGAGCGGTGGGTACGGCAGGAGCGGCGGGAACCACGGCGGGAGCGGTGGGAATCGTGGACACGGCAGGCGGGCGGGTTGGGAGCATGAAGGGCACCTCCGGGCGGTCGGTACGCGTTTGCGCACGTCACCCACCTTGTGCCGGGCGAATTTCCACGCCGCCGCAGCGAGAAGTCAGCGACCGCTCGAATCTCCCGCGGCTGTGTATCCGCCGTGTATCGGCTGCTCCTCGTCCCCGCACCGGCACCTGCTGGTGGCCTTCCGGCTCCCGCCGGATGCGCGCCACCGAATACCTCAGCCGCACATGCGCCAGCCGCCCGCGTCTCAGCCGCGCATGCCGGCATCGAGACGGACGGTGTCGACCGCACCGCCGGGCCGCGCGCGCCCGGATGCCCCAGCCGCCCGCGTCTCAGCCGCGCATGCCGACGTCGAGACGGACAGCGGCCTTCCTGCCCACGAGCTGCACGCCCCCGAAGACCTCAACCGCACATGCGCCAGCCGCGCACGTCCCAGCTACGGATGCATGCGTCGAGGTGGTTGGTGACCTTCCGGCTCCGATGGGCTGTGCGTCCCCGGAACGCCTCAGCGGCCCGCGTGTCAGTCGTGGGTGCCGGCGTCGAGGCGAATGGTGGCGACCGCGCCGCCGTCCGGGGCGTTGGCGAAGTCGAGGGCCGCGCCGATCACCTGGGCCTGGCCGAGGGCGATGGTCAGACCGAGGCCGTGGCCCCTGCCGCGTTCCGCCGCGCCCGTACGGAAGCGCCGCGGCCCTTCCGCCAGCAGCGTGCCGGGGAACCCCGGCCCGTGGTCGCGTACGACGATCGTCGTGCCGCGCACGGTGACCTCGACCGGAGCCCGCCCGTGGCGGTGCGCGTTGACGACCAGGTTGGCGATGATCCTGTCGAGACGGCGCGGGTCGGTGTCGGCCACGGGATCGCCGATCACCTCCACCTGGGCCGGGAGCCCGGTCCGGCGTACGGACTCCTCGACGACCCCGCCCAGCGGCACCGGCACGTGGTCGGCCCGCTCCGCGCCCGCGTCCAGGCGCGAGATCTCCAGCAGGTCCTCGACGAGCCCGCGCAGCACCCCGACCCGGTCGCGTACCAGCTCGGTGATCTCCCCCTCCGGGAGCAGCTCCGCCGAGGTGATCAGACCCATCAGCGGGGTGCGCAGCTCGTGGGCCACATCCGCGGTGAAGCGCTGCTCGGCGAGCAACCGCTCCTGCAGCGCGCTCGCCATCGAGTCGACCGCCGCCGAGATCTCGCCGATCTCGTCGCGGGTCCGGCCCTCCGCCCCGATCCTGGCGTCGAGGTCTCCGCCCGCGATGCGCCGGGCCGTTCCCGCCACGCGCCGCAGACGCCGGTTCGGCAGCTCGGCGATCAGCGCCGTGAGGGGCACCACGATCGCGAGCACTGCCAGCGTGGCCATGACGATGTGCCGGTCGAGGGCCTGGAGGCTGCGCCGCTCGGCGCCCATGTCCACCTTGACGGCCAGCACGCGGCCGCCTTTGCGGACGGCCGCCCACATCCATGGCTCGTCGGGTTTCGTGTCGTCATACCAGGTGGCGACTTCCGAGTCGTCATGCCAGGTGGCGGGTTTCCGGGGTGTCACCTGCCGCAGCAGTTCCGGCGGAAGCTCGGCCGGGTCCTCGATCGCGCTGTCCGGCGGGTCCTCGCCAGGGGTGCCGCTCGCCGTGCGGATGACAGCCTGGAACGCCTCGGACCTGCCCGTGTTCAGCGACCATTCGTACGTCGTGGTGTGCACCAGAACCCCGACCGCCACGGCGACCGCGCAGGAGGCCACGGCCGCCAGCGCGGCGATCTTCCAGCGGAGCGACCGGGGGTCCAGGAGCGACAGGAGGTGCAGTGACGCCCGGATGCGCGGCGTGCGTCTGGGCTCCGACGGGGTGTGCTGGGTGTCCGGCGACATCCGCCACCCCTTCCGCGCCGTACGGCGTGCTCCCGCGAGCACGGCGGAATCGGCCGGCCCTCCGAACCGGGTGGACCTGGCGGGCGCAGGGATGTCGGCGGGCTCCGCGGAGCGAGTGGGCTCGGCGGGCGCGACGGACTCGGTGGGCTCGGCCGGCGCGGCGGGCTCCGCGGAGCGAGTGGCCTCGGCGTGCGTGACAGGGGCGGCGGGCGCGGAGGGCTCCGCGGACTCGGCGGATTCGGCGGCGGCCTCGGTGCGCCCGGCGGACCCGGTCGGTCGGGAGATCTTGGTGGGTTTGATGGGATCGGTGCTCACATCAGCGCCGCAGCTTGTAGCCGAAACCGCGAACGGTCTCGATCCTGTCGGCGCCGATCTTCTTGCGCAGCCGCTGCACGCACAGGTCCACGACGCGGCTGTCGCCGTCCCAGCCGTAGTCCCAGACGTTGCGCAGCAGCGTCTGGCGGTCCAGCACGATCCCCGGATGCGCCGCGAACTCCAGCAGCAGCCGCAGCTCGGTGGGGGCGAGCGCGACCGGCTCGCCGGCCAGGCGCACTTCGAGGCCGTCGGTATCGATGGTCAGGTCGCCGAAGACGAGGTCGCCTGCCCCGCCGGACGCGGACCGCGGGGGATCATCCGGCCCATGCCCGGCAGAAGGCTCGGCGGAGGGCCCGGAAGAGGGCCCGCGCTCGGGCTCGCCGCCAAAGCCGCGACCGAGACCGCGACCGGCCCCTCGATCACCAGCACGATCGGGAGCGCGATCGGGCCCATGATCGAACGCTCGACCGGGCCCGTGATCGAGGGCACGATCGGGGGTGAACGTGGCCCGGCGCAGCAACGAGCGGATCCGGGCCACCAGCACGCCGGTGTCGACCGGCTTGACGACGTAGTCGTCCGCCCCCGCCTCCAGGCCCGACACCACGTCGAGCGAGTCACCGCGCGCGGACATCATCAGGATCGGGACCAGGCTGGTCTCCCTGACCGCGCGGCACAGGCCGATGCCGTCCAGGCCCGGCAGCATCACGTCCAGCAACAGCAGGTCGTGCCGCCCCTCCCGGGCGAGCTCCAGGCCGGTGAGGCCGTCGCCGGCCGTGGACACCGCGTAGCCGTAGCGTTCCAGAGCCATCCCGACCGTCTTGCGGATCACCTCGTCGTCCTCGACGAGCAGCACGGTGACAGGGGCCTGCGGCCCGCCCTTGATGTCCAAACCCGAAATATCTCCCCGAAGGCGGCTGATTGCGCGCTTGCGAGCTTATAAGGACGCATCCGGTGCTCCCCTCTCAGTGGCGTACGGCGGGAAGCGTCAGGAGGCCGGGGCCGCCGGCGGCTTCCAGTCCGGGTGGCCCGGCATCGGGGGGACCTTGGCCCCGTAGAGCCAGCCTTCGATGTAGGAGGTGAGGTCGCGCCCGCTGACGCGGTTGGCCACGTCGATGTAGTCCTTCGTGGTCGCGGACCTGCCCAGGTATCGGTCGTAGAACGTCTGCTCGATCTTCTTGAAGACGGAGTCGCCGACCTGCCGGCGCAGGCCCGCGAGCATCAGCAGTCCGCCGTTGTTCCCGCCGGTCAGCACGTCCTGCGCCGTCTTGAGCCGCGCGGGAGGCCCGGATTCGACCCGCTTGTCGAACTCGAACTCGTAGCGCTGCTTCAGGACGTCGTCGAGCTTCCGATACCCCTTCGCCACGGAATAGAGCAGCTGGTAGTACTCGGCGTGGCCCTCGCTGATCCACATGTCGTTCCAGGTGCGTACGGAGACGGCGTCGCCGAAATACTGGTGGACCAACTCGTGGATCATGGTGGGCGCGATCTCCGCGGCCGGGAGCGCCAGCCCGTCGGCGCTGAACGTGGAGAGCGTCGCCGACTCCAGGGCGACGCCGTCGTAGCCGCCCTGCACGCCCAGCACCCCGTAGGTCTCGAAGGGATATTTACGGCCCAGCTCCTTCTCCACCCAGGCGACCTGCTCGGGGATGTCGTCCACCCGGGGCTTCACCGCCTTGTAGCGGCCGGTCGCGACGTAGCTGCGGATCGGCAGGCCGTGCGGCCCGCGCGCCGTCACCTTCGTGAAGCGGCCGACTGCCACCTGGGCGACGTCGGTCGGGATGGCGTCGCGGGTGGTGTAGGTGTACGTGGTGCGGCCCCCGGTCGTCCTGCGCGACCGCAGCGTCCCGCTCGCCACCGCCTGGAGGTTCTTCGGCGTGGTGACGCGGAAGGTGAAGCGGGCCCTGTCGCTGGGGTGGTCGTTGCCGGGGAAGAACATGTGGGCGCGGTCCGGCTGGCCCATGAGAGCGAAGCCGTCGTCCTTCTCGACCCAGGCCATCAGGTGATGCGCTCCAGCCGGGTAGGAGGGCGACGGCGTGTCGTCCGCGCGGTCGACGCGATAGGAGACGTCGACGCGGAACGACTCGCCTTCGCGCAGGGGACGCCGCGGCGTGATCACGAGCTTCTCGCCGGACGCCGTGAACGCGGCCGGCTCGCCCTGCACGGAGACCGAGGTGATGCGGTCCACCTTCGAGTCCAGGCTGAAGCTGGACAGAGCCTGCTTCGCCGTGGCCGTGATGCGCACGGAGGAGTTCATCTTCGTCGTGCCGGGACGGTAGTCGTACCGGATGTCGTAGGAGGCGACGTCGTACCCGCCGTTGCCGAGGTAGGTGAAGAGCGGGTCACCGGCGCTGTGAGCGCCGGGCCGGGGCGTCCGTACGTCCGGCGAGGACGCGCCGGCGCGGACGTCACCCTTGACGGCCGTGGCGGCGTCCCCGGCCTGGGCCGCCGCGCCGCACGCGGAGACCGCCAGCGTCAGCGCGCCCGTCGTCGCCAGCGCGGCGAGCGATCCCCGCGTACGGCGCCGGGGCGGCTGGGGCGCGGGCGACTGGGGGCTGCCTGTGGTGCTGGGCCGCGGTCGCGGGCCGGACATGCGGGCAGAGGACATCGATGACCACCTTCGGGAAGAAGACGCGCTGGGTGCGCGCACTCCGCCCATCGTGGGTGGGGCATGTGTCGGCACCGCCTGGACCGTGTATCAGCGACCGCTCAGGCATGTATCACCGTGCACGGCCGCCCGCCGGGAACGGCCCCGCCCACGACGCGACGTCGTGGGCGGGGCCGGACGGGAGGGAGGGAGGATCAGGCGAGCGCAGGCTCGGGACCCGACGCGGGACGAACCGCGGCGGGGGCCTCGTCCAGAGGCTGCGGCGGGGCGCTGAACACCTCCTCGTCGAGACGGCCCTCGGAACGTGCGACCAGGACGGGCACCACCATCTGTCCCGTGACGTTGGTCGCGGTGCGGATCATGTCGAGGATCGGGTCGATCGCCAGCAGCAGCCCGACGCCCTCCAGGGGCAGGCCCAGCGTGCTCAGGGTCAGGGTGAGCATCACGATCGCGCCGGTCAGACCGGCGGTCGCGGCCGAGCCGACCACGGAGACGAACGCGATCAGCAGGTAGTGGCCCACGTGCAGGTGGACGCCGAAGACCTGGGCCACGAAGATCGCCGCGAGCGCGGGATAGATGGCGGCGCAGCCGTCCATCTTGGTAGTGGCCCCGAACGGCACCGCGAAGGAGGCGTAGTCGCGGTCCACGCCCAGGCGCTCGGTGGTGACCCGCTGGGTGAGCGGCATGGTCCCGACCGAGGAACGGGAGACGAAGGCCAGCTCGATCGCGGGCCAGGCGTTGCGATAGAAGGTGAGCGGGCTGACCTTGCCCACGAAGGCGAGCAGCAGCGGGTAGCTCACCAGGAGCACCAGCAGGCAGCCGATGTAGACGCCCGCGCTGAGCTTCGCGAGCGGGGCGAGCAGGTCCCAGCCGTAGCTGGCCACCGACTTGCCGATCAGACCGGCGGTGCCGATCGGGGCCAGCCTGATGACCCACCACAGAGCCTTCTGGACCAGGTCGAGGACCGACCGGCTGAAGCCGAGGAACGGCTCCGCCTTCTCGCCGACCGCCAGGGCGGCGGCGCCGAGGACGACACCCAGGAAGACGATCTGGAGGACGTTGAGCTCGGTGAACGCGGTGACGATGTTCGTCGGGATGATGCCGGTCAGGAAGTCCAGCCAGGTGCCTGCGCCGTCCAGGTCGACGGCCTTCGCCCCGGAAGTGGAGATGGTGACGCCCAGGCCGGGGTTGAGGATCAGACCGAGGCCGATGCCGAAGACCACCGCGATCAGCGAGGTGATCAGGAACCACAGCAGCGTCTTGCCCGCGAGCCTGGCGGCGCCGCTGACGTTGCGCAGGTTGCCCACGCTGACGACGACCGCGGTGAACACCAGCGGCGCGACCGCGAGCTTGAGGAGCTGGACGAAGATCTTGCCGACTTCGGTGAGGGTTGCGGTGAGCCAGGCGACGTCACCGGCGCGGGCGACGAACCCGAGGGCCGCGCCGATCACCAGGCCGAGCAGCAACTGCAGGGAAAAAGAGAGTTTCTTCACGAACGAGACTCCGGCAGGAAGGCATGCTCACGCCGAGGCGGCATGCGAGTGGAGAGGGGGGAAGGAGTGGTGACTGCGTTCAGTGACAGAGACGACTGCTCGACCGGCACAGGTCGACGTGCAGCCGCTTGACGAGCAGCACGGACACCGGGATTGATCTCATAGCGCGAGAAAACCTCCTCAACCGGCAGTAAATTCCGGTGTTTCAATGTGATCCGTATCACGTTCTCCTAAGCCAGTGAAGCCTCAATCGCCCCAGAAGTCCCATATGAGCTTCCTGACCGTGATGTCCGATCACGGGATGCGCCCATAGATACAACTTGTATCTATGCCTGCTACGCTCCTTCGCATGGCCGATCCCGCGAAGCGCCCGTCCGCCGCCCACACCGCGTACGCCGTGACCAAGGAGCTGATCCTCTCCGGCGAGCTGCCGGGAGGAAGCCTCATCAGCGAGGGTGAGATCGCCGAACGCGTACGCGTGAGCAGGACGCCCGTCCGGGAGGCGTTCCTGCGGCTGGAGTCGGAGGAACTGCTGGCGCTGCACCCCAAGCGCGGCGCGGTGGTGGTGCCGGTGCCGCCGGGAGAGGCCGCGGACGTCCTGGAGCTGCGGCTGGCCCTCGAACGGTCCGCGGCCGAGCGCATCGCCAGGACCGGACTGCGCGACGATCATCATGAGAGGATGCGCGACCTGCTGCGCCAGCAGCGCGCCCTCGCCGAGGCCGCGGACGTCGGCCGGTTCGCCGAGGCGGACGAGGCGTTCCATCGGTGCATCGTCGAAGCGTCGGGCAACCGGCTGGCCGGCCGGTTTTACGCCACGCTCGGCGACCGGCAGCGGCGGATGAGCATCACCGCCCTGCGCCCGCGGCCGGAGCGGCTGTCCGTGCTGGCCGGCGAGCACGAGGCCCTCCTCGGCCACCTCCTCGCCGGGGACAGCGCGGCCTTCGCCTCGGCCCTGCTCGATCACCTCACCGCGACGCACGGCTCGCCCTACCCCGCCGACCGCTGATCCGCCTCCACTTGTCTCGAAGGTTCGACGTCCCCATGCCGGAAACCCAGCGGATGCCGGAACCCCGGCAGGCCGCCCCCAAACCTGCCGTCACCCTCAGCCCTGCCGCACACAGCCCCGGCGCGCTCAGTCCCGTCACGCTCAGTCCCGTCACGCTCAGTCCCGTCACGCTCAGCCCCGGCGCCTGGCGGGCCGTCGCCGCGGCGATGTTCGCCGCCGGCTGGGGCGGCAACCAGTTCACCCCGTTGCTGCTGATGTATCGCCGGCTGGGCGGCTACTCCGCGCTCAGCGTCGACGCCTTCCTCGGCGCGTACGTCGTCGGGCTCGTGCCGGGGCTGCTGCTCGCCGGGCCCGTGTCCGACCGGCGCGGGCGGCGTCCCGTGCTGGTGGCCGGCACCGTCGCCTCGGCCGTCGCGAGCCTGGTGCTCTGCTTCGGCGGCCACAGCGCCTGGCCCATCTACGCGGGACGGCTGATCACCGGCTTCGCCGTCGGCATCGCCATGTCGGTGGGCAGCAGCTGGGTGAAGGAGCTGTCGAGCGGGACGGACGGCGGGCTCGCCGCACGCCGGGCAGCGCTGTGCCAGACGGCGGGATTCGGCCTCGGCGCCGGGATCGCGGGCGTGCTCGCCCAGTGGGGACCATGGCCCATGGTGAGCCCGTACGCCGTCCACATCCTCCTCACCGCGGCGATACCCGTGCTGCTCCTGCGGGTGCCCGAGACGCGGCCCGCTCGGGCGGGAGGCTCGGTGCGCGAGCTCCTCGGGGCGCTGGCGGACGATCTGCGCGTCCCCGCGCCGGCCCGCAGGCGGTTCCGGCTCGTGGTGCTGCCGATGGCGCCGTGGGTGTTCGGCGCGGCCGGGCTGGCGTACGCGGTCACGCCCCAGCTTGTCGGCTTCCGCGTCGGCGACTGGGGGCTGGCGTACGCGACCGGGCTGACCGTGCTGACCCTGGGCACGGGCGTGGCGGTGCAGCCCGTGGCCAGGTGGCTGCACAGCGGGAAGAGAAACGGCGCGGCGGGCGACCGCGCTGCGGGAAGCCGGACCGGACGGGCTCCGATTGCGGCCATGGCGGTGATGCTCCTCGGCGCGGCGCTGTGCGCGGCGAACGCGGTGCTGCTCTCGCCGTGGCTCGCGGCCGTCACCGCGGCCGCCCTGGGCGCCGGTTATGGCATCGCGGTGGTCTCCGGGCTGCTGGAGATCCAGCGCATGGCCGGCCCTGATGATCTAGCCGGACTGACCGGCGTCTACTACATGCTCGCCTACGCGGGCTTCCTCCTCCCGACCGTGCTGGCCGGTTTGTCGTCGTGGCTCTCCTACCCCGTCATGCTGGCGGCGGTGGCGGCAGCGGCCCTGGTCTGCCTGGGCCTCGTCGTGACCGGCGCCCGCGTCACGGAGCCGACCACCCCGGCGCGCTGACGGCGGGCTTCCGGGACGTCCCGCCAGAAGCCTCCGCATCGCCATCCTCCGCGCCGCTGGGGTCCAGGCCGCCGCGCCCTCCGCCCTCCGCCTCCGCTCTGCTGCCGTCCGCTCTGCTGCCGTCCGCTCTGCTGCCGTCCGGGCCGGCTGAAGCTTTCAGGCCATCCGGCGCGCGGCGGCACCGGGCGACCTCGCGCGACGCGGCGTTCGCCGAGCTGAGGGCGGGTGATCTCCCCCGGACCCCACGCGCGTACGGCGGCGGGTGCGATCGAGCCCTGTACGCGCCCGACCAGCCGATGAATCGTGCATGGTGACGACGGTCTCGCGCGATGAGGAGGCACGGCATGGCGGTGCGGCTGGGAGCGCGTCTCATGGCGGCGATCGCGGCGACGATCCTCCTCCCCGTGGCGACGGTCCTCATGGGCACCCCCGCCGCCGCGGACACCCGTGTCGACAACCCGTACATCGCCTCGGAGCGCTACGTCGATCCCTGGTGGTACGCGTCGGCCGTGTCCGAGCCCGGCGGCGCGGCGGTGGCCATCGAGCCGACCGGCATCTGGCTCGACAGCGTCGCCCACATCGAGGGCACCTCCTCCTTCCCCGGGCTGCGCGCGCATCTGGACGAGGCCGTCGTGCAGGACTCCTACGGCTCGGCCCCGCTCACGATCCAGATCGTGCTGAACGACCTGCCCGATCGCAACTGCACCCACGCGGTCTCCAACGGGGACTTCAGCGTGACCGCCGACGGCCTGAACCGCTATCGGACCGAGTATGTCGATCCGATCGCCGAGATCCTGGCCGACCCGGCCTACCAGCGGTTGCGCATCGTGGCGATCGTCGAGCCCGACTTCCTGCCCGGGCTGCTCCTGCCCGCCGCCACCTCCCGCTGCGCCGCCGTACAGGCGAGCGGGGCCTATCCCACGGCGCTGCGGTACGCGATCACCCGGCTGCACGCCATCCCCAACGTGTACGTCTACCTCGACGCCTCCCATCACGGCGTCGTCGGTCATCCGGACAACTTCGGCCGGGCCGCCGATCTGCTCGCGAGCATCGCGGGCGCGACCGGTGGGCAGCCTTCGCCCGTGCACGGCTTCACGGTGAACGTCGCGGGCTACGGCGCCCTGGTCGAGCCCTACTTCAACACCCACATGGGCCTGCCGGTGAAGAACTCGCGGTGGGTGGCCGGGAACGACTACGTGGACGAGCTGTCGTTCGCCCAGGCGTTCCGTCAGCGGCTCATCGCGGCCGGCTTCGGGCCCGGCATCGGCATGGTGATCGACACCTCGCGCAGCGGCTGGGGCGGCCCCTATCGCCCGGTCCGCACCAGCACCTCCACTGACGTGAACCGGTTCGTCGACGAGTCGCGGACGGATCGCCGCCACAGCGTCGGCAACTGGTGCAACCAGGCCGGGGCCGGGCTCGGCGCGCGGCCCACGGCCACCCCCGCCTCCGGCATCGACGCGTACGCGTGGATCAAGCCGCCGGGCGTCTCCGACGGAACGAGCATGAACGTCCCGGGCCCCGACGGCCTCCAGCCCGACCCGATGTGCGATCCGACCTACGTTCAGGGGACCGTGCCCAGCGGGGCGCTGCCGTACGCCCCGGCGGCGGGGCAGTGGTTCGGGCAGCAGTTCCAGGAGCTCCTCGCCAACGCCTACCCGCCGCTGTGAGGCACCCGGCCCGGCCAAGCGGCCGGACTGAGCCACCGGACCAGGCGGCCGGGCTGAGCCGCAGGACCAGGCGGCCGGACTGAGCCGCCGGGCTGATACACCGGACCAGGCGGCCGGGCCGAGCAGCCACATCAGGCCCCCGGATTAGACGATCGGCCGTTCGTCGAGAAGCCGGACCAGGCGTTTCGGCGCGATCAGCCGATAGCTGTCCTCGATCAGCCCGGCGATCTCGTCCCAGTCCTGCTCGACGTCGAGGCGCGCGCCCACCCAGCCGTTGCGCCCGACGTACGGCGGGACGAAGAAGCGCTCCGGGTCCGAGCCCACGAGGGCGTCCTGCACCCCCGGCCCGCCCTTGAACGTCAGCGACCGCCCGTCCTCACTGGTCATCGCGAACATCTTGTCGCCGACCCGATAGGTGGGAGCGGTGTGACCCCCGAACGGCTTCTCCACGGCCTCCGGCAGGGCCAGGCAGATCTCCCTGAGCCGGGACGCCACATCCTCATCGCTCACGCGGCTCGCCCCCTCGCACGGTCGTCATGACCGACCAGGGTAGGGGCGGGCCTCAGGCCGCACCACCCGACCGCACCACCCGACCGCACCACCCGACCGCACCACCCGACCGCACCACCCGACCGCACCACCCGACCGCACCACCCGACCGCACCACCCGACCGCACCACCCGACCGCGCCACCCGGCCGCGCCACCCGACCGCATCGCCCCGTCACGCCCCGGGCCGCACCACCCCGCTCACGGCACGCGGTCACGACACCCGCTCACGGCACGCGGTCACGACACCCGCTCACGACACCGGGTCGCGCACCCGGCCCGCGGCGGTGAGGGCCGCCAGCAGCGCCACGGCCGCCAGGACGGCCGAGGCGGCGCGGGCGCCCGCCTCGTGGGGATGCCCACCGAGATGCAGGGCCAGGGTCACCACGGCGATGCCGAGCGCCGTGCCGATGCCGCGCGCCATGCCGACCATGCCACCGGCCGTGGCGGCCGTCCGTTCGGGGACGGCGGCCATGACGACGGCGTTGTTGGCGGGCACGAACAGGCCGAGCCCGGCGCCGGTCAGCGCCAGGCAGGCCCCGGCCCAGCCCTCGGCGGCGGGATCCGCCGCCGCCAGCGCACAGCCGGCGGCCGCCGCCACGGCACCGGCGACGCACCTGCGCCGGTCGCCCCAGGCGCGGGGCAGCAGATGGTCGCCCACGAGGGCGCTCACCGCGAAACCACCGGGCAGCGCGGTCAGGACCAGCCCTGCGAACAGTTCGCCGCTGCCCGCCACGAGGACCTGCGGGATCGACACCAGCGGACCGAACAGCACCAGGTAGCCGCCCAGCGCTCCCGCGAGCCCGGCCGTGACGACCCGGCTGCGGAGCAGGGCGGTGTCGATCAGCGCGGACGGCACCCGCGCCTCCCATCGCCAGAAGCCGATCGCGGCCCCGGCGGCGACGGCGAGCAGGACGGGCACCGACCACGACGGCAGGTCCAGGCCCGAGACCACGGAGGCGGCGAGCAGCAGGGCGCTGGTGGAGGCCCCCAGCAGGACCAGCCCCGGCCAGTCGAAGCGGCCGCCCCTCCCCCGATGCCGCGTGCGCGGCAGCAGGTAGCGCCCGGCGATCACGGCCACGCAGCCGACCGGCACGTTGATCCAGAACACCCACCGCCATCCCGCCGTGGCGACCAGCACACCGCCGGCGACCGGCCCGAGGGCCAGGCCGAGCGCCTGGGCCGCCGCCTGCATGCCCAGCCCGGTCCGCATCCGTTCCCGGGGGACGCTCGACACGACCAGGGCCACGCTGTTGGCCTGGAGCATCGCCGCGCCCGCCGCCTGTACCAGCCGGCAGGCCACCAGCACCGCCAGGGACGGCGCCAGCCCGCAGGCGGCCGAGGCGGCGGTGAACACGACGAAGCCGTAGAGATAGACCAGCTTGCGGCCCGCGACGTCGGCGAGGCGTCCCGCCCCGGCCAGCAACGCGACCAGCACCAGCAGGTAGCCCAGGGACACCCATTGCACGGCCGCCAGCGAGGCGCCGAACTCCCGCTGCATCGCCGGGAAGGCCAGGGTGACGATGCTCGCGTCCAGTTGTCCCATGAACGCGCCGATGCACACGGCTCCCACGGCGAACCAGGGGGCGTACGGGTGCTCGCGCACGCGGTGGGGGCGGCGCGACTCCCTCAGCAGATCACGCATGCTCCGACCCCTGCCTTCCAGCCTATCCCCGCAGGTCGGACGGCTCCGTCCCGCCAGGCGGGCCCGACGGCTCAGCCGGGACCACCCCGCCCGGACGGCGTACGGGCCGGGCCGCTCACCCGGGGCCGCCGTGCTCGAACGGCAGGCGGTGCTGGACGGCGAGCAGCCACGCGATCGACGGCAGCACCAGCAGCGCGCCCGCTCCTGCGACGACGAGAACCGCCGAGATCACCGCCGGTTCGGCCGCCGCCTGCCGGAAGGACACGGCCGGCGGCAGCATGAGCGGATACTGCGCCACCGCCCATCCGCACAGCACGGCGGTCACGGCCAGTGCCGCGGCGCCGCGTACGAGCAGGTAGCGCCGCAGCCACAGCAGCGCGATGGAGGCGACGCCGAGCACGGCGCTGGCCAGCACGAACGGCAGCGCGCCGTGGGTGAGGCCGGTGGAGAGCCGGGGGGCGTCGGCGCGCAGCACCCCGATGCCGCCGAGGGCGACCACGCCGGTGACGGCGGCCGCGGCCAGCGCCCTGCGCCGGAAGACCTCGGCCATGCCGGGCAGGCGGGACCGCACGGCGTCGTCGCACAGGTAGACCGCGGCGAGATAGGCGCAGACGGCCACCGCGAGGACGCCCCCCAGCATCGAGGTCGGGTTGACCCACGCGCCCACCAGGTCGCCCCTGGCCAGGCCGGGCGGCACCCGGCCGGACGCGACGGCCCCGGCCACCGTGCCGAGGAAGAACGGCGTGAGCACCGACGACAGTGCGAAGGCCGCGCCGAACAGGCGCTGCTGCCACAGCTCGGTGCTGCTCTTGCGGAACGCGAACGCGGCTCCCCTGCCGATGATCCCGAAGGCGGCCAGCGTAAGGGGGATGTAGAGCGTGGACATCACCGCGGCGAAGACCGCCGGGAAACCGGTCCACAGCATCACGAGCACGAAGATCAGCCAGACGTGGTTGGCCTCCCAGACCGGGCCGAGCGAGTGCTCGATGAGCCGCCGCTGGGGCATGCCGGCCCGGCTGCCCCCGGCCAGCAGGTCCCACAGGCCGCCGCCGAAGTCGGCGCCGCCGAGCAGCGCGTACAGGATCAGGCCGAGCCACATGACGCCGAGCAGGACCTGTGCCGGCTCCATCAGAGCGTCTCCCGTTCCTGCGGCGCGGCCACCGGCCGGGCGCGGAGCATGAGCCGCAGCACATACACGGTCGAGACCGTGAGAACCGTGTAGACGACGACCAGCAGCAGGAGCCCCGCCCACAGGTTGGGCGCGGGGTTGACCGCGTCGGCGGTGCGCAGCCTGCCGTACACGACCCAGGGCTGACGGCCGAGCTCGGTCACCACCCAGCCCGCCTCGACGGCGACGACGGCGAGCACGCCGGAAGCGGCCGCCGGCCACAGGAACAGCCGGGAGCGCGGGATCTCGCGCCGCCGCCACCAGCTGAAGGCGAGCCAGGCCGACAGCAGCAGGAGCAGGACGCCGATGCCGACCATGGCGTCGAAGCACAGGTGGACCGGCGTGACCGGCGGCCGGTCGGCGGGCGGCGTGCGGTCGAGCCCCTGGACGACGGTGTCCGGGCTGTAGCCGACCAGCAGCGACAGTCCGCTGGGGATCTCCAGCGCGTAGCGCATGCGGTCGTCCACGAAGATCCCGCCGAGGCTCAGCGGCGCGTTGGGCCCGGTGCTGGTCAGCCCTTCCATGGCGGCGAGCTTGGTGGGCTGATAATCGGCGAGGAACCGCGCCGCGTAGTCGCCCACCACGATCTGGACGGGCGTCAGCGCTCCCGCGAGGGTGAAGGGCACCAGGAAGCCGAGGCGGTGGTAGCGGTCCCACCGCCCGCGCAGCAGGGCCACGGCATAGACGGACGCGGTGGCGAAGCCCGACACCATGAACGCGGCGACGATCATGTGGATCGTCTGCGGCGGGGTGGCGGGGTTGAACATGGCCGCCCAGGGCGACACGTCCGTGACCCGGCCGCCCTCCAGGCGGAAGCCGCGCGGCTGGTTCATCCACGCGTTGGCCGAGACGACGAAGAACGCCGAGGCCACACCGGCGATCATCACCGGCACCCCGGCCAGCAGGTGGGCTCGGGGCGAGAGCCGGTCCCACGCGTAGAGGTAGATCCCGATGAAGATCGCCTCAAGGAAGAACGCGATGCCCTCCAGCGCGAACGGAAGCCCGATCACCTGGCCGTACGCGCCCATGAGGCCCGGCCACAGCAGGCCCATCTCGAAGCTGAGGATCGTGCCCGACACGGCCCCGACGGCGAACAGGACGGCCACCGTCCTGGCCCAGCGCCGGGCGAGGCGCAGGTAGTCGTCGTCGCCCCTGCGCAGCCCCCGCCATTCGGTGAACAGGAGCAAGGCGGGCATGCCCACTCCCAGGCACGCGACGATGATGTGCCACCCGAGGGACAGCGCCATCTGCGTCCGCGCAGCGGCCAGGTCGGCCCCGCCCGCCGGGCCCGCAGCGGCGATCAGCGTCGCCGCGAGGGCCGGCCGCACCGCCCGCTCCCCGCCGGGAAGCCCCGGCCGGGGCCGAGGTCAGTGGTCATCCCAGTGACCGTCGTGGCGGACGTGGCGGTGCCCGTCGTGGATGTAGTCGACGTGGTCGCCGTGCGGCACGGCCACGTGCCCGCATTCCGGCCCGTGCTCGTGGTCGTGCGCGTCGTGCACGGCGTGCCCGCTCGCCTCGCACTCGTCGACGTGGTTCTCGTGCACCCGGTGCAGGTGGCCGTCGTGGACGTAGTCCACGTGGTCGCCGTGCGGCACCGCGACGTGGCCGCACCCGGCGCCGTGCCGGTGCTCGTGTGCCGCGTGCTGCCGATGATCGGTCATTGTGCTCATGGGGGGATTCCCCCTCTCCGTGAACCCGCGGACTGGTTGCGTAGGTACCCCCGCACGTCCGCGGGAGGCAGCGCCCCGACCGGCTTTTGCGCAAGCCGATGCGAGCCTCTACTCCCGTTTGGGCCACGTGCCGTCTCCGCGACGGCCTGCCCGGGGACTTCCCTGGGTGCGACCTGAGACAGAAATCACCTTAGAGCCACATATCCTTGGACGATTCGCTCTCTTGAACTCTTCGTGTTTAGTGCGATAAGTTAGTGACATGATCGCGCCTGGGACTCCGACCACCGCCGAGGACCTGCGGGGGGCCGGCCTGCGGGTGACGGCCGCTCGTGTCGCGCTGCTGGAGACCGTCCGCAGCGGTGACCACCTCGACGTCGAGGCGATCGCCTCCGGGGTCCGCGATCGCGTGGGCCACGTCTCCCTTCAGGCCGTGTACGAGGCCCTTCATGCCCTGACCGCAGCGGGACTCGTCCGTCGCATCGAACCGGCCGGCAGCCCGGCCCGGTACGAGGGTCGCGTCGGCGACAACCATCACCACGTCGTGTGCCGGTCGTGCGGCGTCGTCGCCGACGTCGACTGCGCTACCGGCGAGGCGCCGTGCCTGAACGCGTCCGACGACCACGGCTTCACCATCGACGAGGCCGACGTCATCTACTGGGGCCTGTGCCCCGGCTGTTCCAGCGCTCGCGCTTCCTGAGCCCCATGATCGACTAGTTCCAGAGGATTCCCTTGACCGAGAACCACGACGCAATCGCCACCGATCCGAAAGCGGAGGGTGAAGGCGGCTGCCCGGTCGCGCACACGCGCGCCCCGCACCCGACGCAGGGCAACGCCAACCACCAGTGGTGGCCGGAGCGCCTCAACCTGAAGATCCTTGCCAAGAACCCGGCCGTGGCCAACCCGCTCGGCGAGGACTTCGACTACGCCGAGGCGTTCAAGTCCCTCGACCTCGCGGAGGTCAAGCGGGACATCGCCGAGGTGCTGACGACCTCGCAGGACTGGTGGCCGGCCGACTTCGGCCACTACGGCCCGCTCATGATCCGTATGGCGTGGCACAGCGCGGGCACCTACCGCATCAGCGACGGCCGCGGCGGCGCCGGCTCGGGCCAGCAGCGCTTCGCCCCGCTGAACAGCTGGCCGGACAACGGCAACCTCGACAAGGCGCGCCGCCTGCTGTGGCCGGTCAAGAAGAAGTACGGCAAGAAGATCTCCTGGGCCGACCTGCTGATCCTCGCCGGCAACGTCGCCCTCGAGTCGATGGGCTTCAAGACCTTCGGCTACGCCGGCGGCCGCGTGGACGCCTGGGAGCCCGACGACGACGTCTACTGGGGCCCCGAGACCACCTGGCTCGGCGACGAGCGCTACAGCGGCGACCGTGAGCTGGAGAACCCGCTCGCCGCGGTCCAGATGGGCCTCATCTACGTCAACCCGGAGGGCCCGAACGGCAGGCCCGACCCGATCGCCGCGGCCCGCGACATCCGTGAGACGTTCCGCCGGATGGCGATGAACGACGAGGAGACGGTCGCCCTCATCGCCGGTGGTCACACCTTCGGCAAGACCCACGGCGCGGGCCCGGCCGACAACGTCGGCCCCGACCCCGAGGCCGCCCCGATCGAGCAGCAGGGCCTCGGCTGGAAGAACAGCTACGGCACCGGCAAGGGCGGCGACACGATCACCAGCGGTCTCGAGGTCACCTGGACCTCGACCCCGACCCGGTGGTCCAACAACTTCTTCTGGAACCTGTTCGGCTACGAGTGGGAGCTGACCAAGAGCCCGGCCGGCGCGTGGCAGTGGAAGCCGAAGAACGGCGCCGGTGAGGGCTCGGTTCCCGACGCCCACGACCCGTCGAAGCGGCACGCCCCGGGCATGCTGACGACCGACCTCGCGCTCCGGTTCGACCCGATCTACGAGCAGATCTCGCGGCGCTTCTACGAGAACCCCGACGAGTTCGCGGACGCCTTCGCCCGCGCGTGGTTCAAGCTGACCCACCGCGACCTGGGCCCGGTCACCCGCTACCTCGGCCCGGAGGTCCCGAGCGAGGTGCTGCTGTGGCAGGACCCGCTGCCGGAGCGGACGTACGAGCTCGTCGACGCCGCCGACATCGCGGCCCTCAAGGAACAGATCCTCGCCACGGGCCTGTCGGTCTCCCAGCTCGTGTCCACCGCGTGGGCGTCGGCCGCGTCCTTCCGCGGCAGCGACAAGCGCGGCGGCGCCAACGGCGCGCGCGTCCGCCTGCAGCCGCAGATCGGCTGGGAGGTCAACGACCCCGACCAGCTCGCGACCGTGCTGCGCGCCCTGGAGGGCGTCCAGCAGTCGTTCAACGCCGCGCAGACCGGCGGCAAGCAGGTCTCCCTCGCCGACGTGATCGTGCTCGCCGGGTGCGCCGCCGTCGAGAAGGCCGCCAAGGACGCCGGTTTCGACGTCGAGGTTCCCTTCACGCCGGGCCGCGTGGACGCGTCGCAGGAGCAGACGGACGTCGAGTCGTTCGCCGCGCTCGAGCCGACCGCCGACGGGTTCCGCAACTACTACGGCAAGGGCAACCGCCTGCCGGCCGAATACCTGCTGATCGACCGGGCCAACCTGCTGAACCTCAGCGCCCCCGAGATGACCGTCCTCGTCGGCGGCCTGCGCGTCCTGGGCGCCAACCACCAGCAGTCCAAGCACGGCGTCTTCACCGAGACGCCGGGGGTCCTGACCAACGACTTCTTCGTCAACCTGCTCGACCTGGGCACGGAGTGGAAGTCGATCTCGGAGGACCAGACCACGTTCGAGGCTCGCGACACCGCCACCGGCGAGGTCAAGTGGACCGGCACCCGGGCCGACCTCGTCTTCGGGGCCAACTCCGAGCTGCGCGCGGTCGCGGAGGTCTACGCGAGCGACGACGCCAAGGAGAAGTTCGTCACGGACTTCGTCCGGGCGTGGGACAAGGTCATGAACCTCGACCGGTTCGACCTGGTCTGAGCCTGACCTGACGTCCGGGCCGGCCCACACGGGCGCCGGCCCGGACGTTCCGCTTTGTCCGGGCGATCGCCCAGGGCTCAGACCGCCACCGGGTAGGTCTCCGGAGGCTCTCCGCGCTCCCAGGCGGCCGTACGCTCCAGGGGCTCCAGCGCGCCGGTCTCGTCGATGTGGATCACCGCGTCGAACTGGTCGGACAGGCGGGCCTGGAAGTAGTGGCTCTGCCGTTCGGTGCGCGGGCGATAGACCACGCCGATGGCGCGTTCGAGCAGCGCCCTGCGCAGCAGGTCCGCCGCGCCGGCCGAACGCCCGAAGCCGACCAGGAACTCCTTGTGCCCGACCTCGTGGAACAGCTCCTCGACCGAGCCGGGCAGCGCCGGGCGCACGTTCTTCCGCTCGGCCGGGCCACCCCAGTCGTCGGCCGCCGTGACCGTGCCGGTGTAGGTGGTGAAGCCGATCAGCCGGCAGTCCGTGAGGCTGTGCTCGCGCACCAGCTGTCCGAGGTTGAGCTCGCCGCGCGCGCCCATCTCCGTGGCCCGCGCGTCGCCGAGGTGGGAGTTGTGCGCCCACACCACGATCTTCGCCGGCTCGCCGCGCTGCCAGCCGAGGTGCTCGGCCAGCGCGAACAGGGTGTCGGCCATGTGCCGGTCACGCAGGTTCCACGAGGACACCCGGCCGCCGAACATCGTGCGGTAGTACCGCTCCGCCGCTGCCACCACCACGGCATTGCGCTCGGCGTGGAAGAACTCGTCCTCGCCGAGCAGCCCCTGCGCCCGCTGGTAGCGCAGCGCGTTGCGCTGGAGGTCCACGAGCTGCTCGATCACCTGCCGCTCGCACGACTCCCCCGCGCCGAAGGCGGCGGCGAAGCCGTACGCCTGACCGTCGTCGCCGTCGTTGTGGTCGAAGCAGGAGTAGCGTTCGCGGGCCCGCGCCGCCGCGGCCGGGTCCACCTTCTCCAGGTAGGCGACGACCTCGTCGGCGGACCGGTGCATGCTGTAGAGGTCGAGCCCGTAGAACCCGGCCCGCTCCCGCTTGCCGAGCCGGTCGTTGTGCTCGCGCAGCCAGCCGACGAACTCCAGCACGTCCGCGTTCCGCCACATCCACGCCGGGAAGCGCTCGAAGCCGCGCAGCGCCTCCTCGGCGGTCGCGTCGTCACCGCGCCCCCGGACATACCGGTTCACCCGGTACGCGTCGGGCCAGTCGGCCTCCACCGCCACGGCGATGAAGCCCTTCTCCTCGATCAGCCGCCGTGTCATCTGGGCGCGCGCGGCGTAGAACTCGTGGGTGCCGTGCGACGCCTCGCCGATCAGCACGAACCGCGCGTCGCCGACGATGTCGAACAGCACCTCGTCCGAGGGGACCCCGTCCCGCACCGGCACGAGCTCCGAGCGCAGCGTCGCGAGGTCGGTGCGGACGAGCGTGGCCCCGGCCCGCGCCGAGGCCGCCGCGCGCAGCAGCCTGCGGGCCTCGTCGTCGCCGGTCTGGGTGAAGTTCCAGTACGACTCCCCCACGGAGAGGAAAGGCATGGGCGTGGTCGCGCAGACGACGTCGTCCACCAGGGCGGCCAGCTCCTCGCAGGTGGACTCGGCCGCGGCGGGCATGGCGACCACGATCCCGGCCGGCCCCCGCTGCCGCACCGCGCGGACGGCCGCGCGCATGCCCACCCCGGCCGCGAGCCCGTCGTCGACCAGGATGACGGTCTTGCCGCGCAGCTCCGCGGCGGGCGTATCGCTCCGGTAGGCCCGCTCCCGCCGCGCCAGCTCGCGGGACTCCCGCTCGGCGACCTGCCGGATGGTGTCGGGCCGGAGGCCGAGCCCGCGGACGACGTCCTCGTCGAGCACGATCACCCCGCCCACGGCGATCGCCCCCATGGCCAGCTCCTCGCAGCCGGGCGTGCCGAGCTTGCGCACCAGGAGCAGGTCGAGCGGGTGGCCCAGGGCGGTCGCCACCTCGTACGCCACCGGGACGCCGCCGCGCGCCAGGCCGAGGACGACGACGTCGGGCAGCCCGCGGTAGTGGCCGAGGAGTCCCGCGAGCACCCGGCCCGCCTCCCGGCGATCCGAAAACAGGCGATCATTCATGAGCCTCGCCTCCCGGGTCGCGCAACCGAATACCCCACTATGAGCAGCGCAAACACGGTTCCCGGCAGCGCCTGCCGGACCGGTTGCCCGACGGCCCGGACGGCCGGGCCTGCCACTCCGCCTGCCGGGGGCCTCGTACGAGGGCCTCGTTCGCGTCCTGCGGGCGATCAGCACATGACGGCGCGGTGGTAGCGGCCGGCGAGGGCACGTACGAGTTCGACCAGTTCCGGCGGCTCTGTCACGGTGAAGTCCATGCCCAGCAGGCCGAGGTTGACGGCGAGTGCCTCGACACTGTCGGCACCGGTGTCCAGCAGGCACCGCGTGTCGTCGACCGGCGTGACAGTGCCGATGGCAGCGTTGATCCGTTCGGCGACCAGCTCGGCCGGGGCGTGCAGGGTGACCTGGGCCCGATACCGCCAGGCTGCCGACGACACTCCCCGCCGCACCTGGTCGACGGGGTCCTCCGGCAGCTCGCGCGGGGCGAACCGGGGACCTGCCGGGGTGCGTGGGCTCATGCGGTCGACCCGGTACGTCCGCCAGTCGGCCCGCGCGACGTCGAAGCCGATGAGGTACCACCGCCGCCCCCAGTTGACCAGCCGGTAGGGCTCGACGTCTCGGCGGCCGGCCGAGCCGTCGTGACTGCGGTAGTCGAACCGCAGCCGCTCATGGTCCCGGCAGGCGGTGGCGATGGCGGTCAGCGTGTCCGCGTCGACCCGCGGGCCGGGCTCGTCCCTGGGCACCGCGACGGCGTACTGCTGGAGGGTGCCGACCCGGCGCCGGAGCCGGGACGGCAACACCTGCTCCAGCTTGGCGAGCGCGCGCAGGGAGGTCTCCTCGACCCCCGTGATGGTGCCCGCGGCGGTCCGAAGCCCGATCGCGACGGCGACCGCCTCCTCGTCGTCGAGCAGCAGCGGCGGCAGGGTGGCGCCGGCGCCGAGCCGGTAGCCGCCCGCGGCGCCCCGGCCGGCGTGCACCGGATAGCCGAGGTTCCGCAGGCGATCCACGTCGTTGCGGACGGTCCGGGTGCTGACCGACAGCCGCTCGGCCAGCTCGGCGCCGGTCCACTCGCGGGGTGTCTGCAGCAGGGAGAGCAGGCGCAGCAGCCGCGCCGAGGTTTCCAACATTCCCGGAAGTCTGCCAGCCAATTAGGAACGAATCTTACCTAATTGGCATCTAGCGTGACGGCCATGACGAACAGCGGGGGCGGCATCACGGAGGACGCCGCCCCCATGACGGCGAGGCCCTGCGGCAAGCAGAGCATTCCAGGTCGTTATGTCAGGACTGTCATCGAATGAAGGGAAACCCCATGTATCTGGTCGTTGGTGCCACGGCTCACTTCGGACGTCAGGCGGTCGAGGAGCTCGTCTCCACTGGGGCTCCGGTGCGTGCGCTGACCCGGACCCCGGAGAAGGCCGGGCTGCCGGAGGGCGTCGAGGTCGTCCAGGGTGATCTGACCAAGCCCGAGACGTTGCCGGCCGTCGTGCGGGGTGTCGAGGCCGCCTTCCTGGTCCTGCAGTATGGAGCGGACATCGCTCCGCTTCTGGAGGCAGCGCGCGAGGCAGGAGTGCGGCGGGTGGTGTTCCTGTCGTCGGGGGCCGTCGACGACGGGGCCGAGCGGCAGCCCGATGTGATCGCCCGATATCACCGTGACGTCGAGCAGGCCATCGAGACCTCCGGAATCGAGTGGACGTTCCTCCGGCTGCTGTTCCCCGCCATCAACTCGCTGACGTTCGGGATGCAACTGCAGGGCGGCGATATCATCCGCGCGCCGTACACCGAGGCCGCCTTCAGCGCCGTGCACGAGCGGGACGTCGCCGAGGTGGCCGTACGGATCCTGACCGGCGGCGGGCACGCGGGCCGGATCTACGACCTGACCGGCCCCGAGTCGCTGACCCAGGCACAGCAGGTACGCATCCTGGGCGAAACGCTGGGACGCCCGCTGACCGTCGAGGACCTCGATCCCGAGCCCGTGCGAGCGCAGATGAGTCAGTTCATGGACGCCGACTTCCTGGCGGCGCTGTTCGGTCTCATGGCACGGGCTGTCGGGAAGCCGGCGCCGGTCAACGAAGTCATCGAGCAGATCACCGGGCACCCCGCGCGCACCTACGCCGAGTGGACCACAGATCACAAGGCCGACTTCGGCGGCTGACCGACCAGGGCAGGGGGACGGAGAACCGCCGCCTCCCTGCCCCCGAGAACCGAAAGGGGCCACGATGCCGCCGGTGCTGGAGCGACGCGAACTGGGACGAGCGCTGCTGGCCCGCCAGATGCTGCTGGAACGGGCCGACGCGACGGCCGAGGAGGCGATCGCGCGGCTGGCCGGAATGCAGGCCCAGGCTCCGTACGCGCCTTACTTCGGGCTCTGGACCAGGTTGAAGAGGTTCGGCACCGATGACCTGGCGGACGCGCTGACAGGGCGCCGGCTGGTGCGGGTCGCGCTGATGCGCAGCACCGTCCATCTGGTCACGGCGGCGGACTACCGCTCGTTGCGGACATGGGTCCAGCCTGCGCTCGACCGGGAGCTGGACACCGCGTTCAAGAAGGCCCTGGCCGGTCTGGACCGCGCGGCCGTGGCGGAGGCGGGGCGCGTCCTGCTCGGCGAGCGGCCCCTCACTCCCGGAGAACTCGGGCAGGCGCTGAGCGAGCGGTGGCCCGGCCGCGAGCCCCGCGCGCTCGCCACAGTGGTGCGAAACCTGGTGCCCCTGGTTCAGGTGCCGCCGCGCGCTGTCTGGGGCGTAGGCGGTGCCGCACGGTACGCCACGGCGGCGACCTGGACGGGAGCCGCGCCCGCACCGGTGCCGGACCCCGAACGGATCGTGCTGCGTTACCTCGCCGCGTTCGGCCCGGCGTCGGTCAAGGACGTGCAGACATGGGCGGGTCTGACCCGGCTGCACGCCGTCATGGAGCGGCTGCGGCCACGGCTGGCGGTCTTCCGCGACGAGCATGGGGTGGAGCTGTTCGACCTGCCGGACGCGCCGCGCCCCGGCGCCGACGCCCTCGCGCCGGTTCGCTTCCTGCCCGAGTATGACAACCTGCTGGCCTCCCATGCCGACCGCACCCGCGTGATCTCGGACGAAGCCCGCCGGCGCGTGACGACCCGCAACGGCATGCGCGCGACCTTCCTCGTGGACGGCCAAGTGAGAGGTGCGTGGAAGCTCGACGCGGACAGGACGTCGGCGACTCTGGAAATCGACTCTTTCCTGCCGCTGTCCGCCGCCGAACGCGCCGAGGTCGAGGCGGAAGGCGCCCGGCTTCTGGAGTTCGCCGCGCCCGGAGCCGCACACGATCTACGTCCGACCACCTGATGGCCCGCAGCGCGGGCTGCGAGGAGGTCGTGCTGCGACTGGTCCGCAGCCCGGACACGGCCTGCGCGGCACCGTCTCCCCGCGCATCCCGCTGGGCGCCGCGAACGGAGCACCCGGCGCGGACCGGTGAGACGAGGCCGGCGGCCCGCCTCGTGCCGCCTCAGGCGCGGGCCCGCGGGTCGTCGCCGATGACGTGGGCGGTATGGGTGTCCACGTCGAGGGCGGTGCGGGCGATCACGCCCCCGTCGCCGACCAGGGCGATGTGCAGCCGCCCGCTGGTCCAGCCGTCCGGCAGCACGGCGCGCACCGGCGGGCGCGCCGAGCACGAACGGCTTGGCCTCCGCGGCGGGGCCCGGCTCCCCCGGGTGTCCGGGGGTGGCGCCGAAGACCGGGGTCCAGGCGGTGTGCAGGCGGCCTCGTGGTGGCGTTGACGTGGGCCGGGCCCACGCCGGCCAGGTCCTGGGAGAGCACGACCTGCCAGGCGCCCGCCGCCCCCTCTCAGCGGTAGGTGTAGCAGTAGTTCGACTTGCCCTTGAACCGGTGGAACGCCTTCGGGTCGTGGTAGCGCCAGCGGCAGCCCGCGTCGCGCTGGCTCTGGGAGAGATACATGGTGTCGCCCTTGCGCTTGACGCAGTACGCGCCGGGCGTGGGCGTCTCCCGATACTCGACCCACTCCCAGCCGAGGCTCACGCAGTAGTCGGTGAACCGGCCGGGTCCCAGCTCCACTACCCGCTGGGCGGGCGTGGGCGAGGGCTTCGCCTGCTTCTTCTCCACCGGGGACTCCGCGGGGACCGGCGCGGTCGTCTTCGACCGGCGTACTGTCGGCCGTGCGGTGACCGTACGCGTCGGGACCGGCCGGGTGGTGGCCGGCCTGGCCGTGGACCGGCTCACCCGCGGCGGGTGTGAGGCGGCGGGCGACGCGGATCGCGAGACGGCGACGGGCGACGGAACCGCGAGCGCGGACGGGGACGGGCCGCCGCCGGTGTCCGCCGACGCGGGCGGGGGCGTGCCGACCGCCGCCGCTCGCTCCGTCGCGGAGACGCCAGTCCCGGTGAACGGCAGATGCAGGGACGGCAGCAGCGCGACGGTGGCGGCCACCGTGGCCGCCACCGCCACGGCCACGGCGGCGACGACGGCCCGCACCCGCCCACGACTGTTGCTTCCCGGCACCGTGGCAGGTCCCGTGGCAGGTCCCGTGGCAGGTCCCGTGATCGGCCCGGACTGCGCGTCGCCCGTGGCAGGCGGCATCGGCGTGCCCGGCCCGGCGTGCGCGCCGGGCGCGGGCGGGACACCTGGCGCGCCCGGCGTACCCGGCGCGTACGGCGCACCGCCCCCGGCGGGCGAGACCGGCGTGCCCGATCCGGCCGGCGCGGCGGGTGCCCCCGGAACCCCGGGCGCCACCGGCACGGCCGGGGCGTCGTGGCGTGGGCGGACGAGGCGGTCGACGATCTCCCGCGCCGTCGGCCGCCGTGCCGGGTCCTTGGCGAGACAGGCCGTGAGCAGGTCGCGCAGCGGCGACTCGATCCCCTCCAGGTCGGGCTCCTGGTTGAGGATCCGGTTGATGATGGCGGGGATGGCGTCGGCGCCGAACGGCGGACGGCCCATGGCGGCGAACGCGATCGTGGACGCCCAGGCGAACACGTCGAGGGCGAAGCCGAGCTCGCCCGCCGCGAGCTGCTCGGGCGCCATGTAGGCGGGCGTTCCCACGATCTGGCTGGTCATCGTGCTGGTGTTGGCCAGCGCGCGGGCGATCCCGAAGTCGATGACGCGCGGCCCGTCCGGCCCGATCAAGACGTTCTGCGGCTTGAAGTCCCGGTGGACCACCCCGGCGTCGTGCAGGGCGACCAGGGCGGTGGCGGTGCCGATGGCGAGCCGTTCGAGCGCGCCGCCCGACAGGGGCCCCCGCGCGGCCACCACCTGGCTCAGCGGCGGCCCGTCGACGTACTCGCTCACGATGTACGGCCGGCTGCCGTCCATGCCGGACTCCAGCACCTGGGCCGTGCAGAACCGGGCGACCCGGCGGGCGAGCTCCGCCTCGCGGGTGAAGTCGGTGCGGGCGGCGTCCTGGCCGAGCCGTGCGTGGAAGAGCTTGACCGCGACGAGGTCGCCGGACTCCGCCTCGCCGAGATAGACGACGCCCTGCCCTCCTTCGCCGATCCTGCCGGTGATGCGGAAGGAACCCAGGCGTGCGGGATCGCTCGGCTCCAGCGGCTGCGGCATGACTCTCCGGGGGTCGGGGGCACGTACGCGCCTCCAGTATCCCGCCGGAGATCGACCACATGACCGCCTTGGCCCGACCGCGGCCGGTGCCCGGCGCGTCGTTCCCGGAATCCGTGGAGGGCGCGGCGCCGGAACCACGCCCTCCACGGGGCACGCTACGAGGAACTACGGCCCTCCAGGCCGGCGACCGCGATCGTGCCGGAGGTGCCGCGCAGGCCGAAGCCGTAGCGGAAGCCCTCGCGGGCCTGCGGGGTGGCGAGCGTGCCGCCGATGTCCGCCGTACGCAGCGGACGCCACTGGCCGCCGGTGTAGGCGAAGGAGGTGATGGTGTCACCGGACAGCGCCAGCGCGAACCGGTCGCCGGGCTTGAGGGTCAGCGGGGCGTCGCCGGGCGTGTCGAGGAACCGGCCGCCGACCCGCACGTTGATGCCCGACTGCTTGCGGGTGTTGTTGTACCAGGCGGTCACGTAGGTGCCGGCGTCCTTCACCCAGCCGACGAACACGCTGTCCTCCGGGCTGCCGGTGCCGGCGAACTCCCCCGCCGTCACCACGCTGATCGCGTCGGCCGACGAGAGCGCCGCCGGACCGGCCGCCAGGCCGAAGAACGGCTGGGCGCCGCCGCCCGCGAACCGGCCGCCGCCGACGGTGACCGCCGGAAGGGCCTCGCCGCCCTCGGGCTTGTAGAGCGTGTAGCCCGCCGAGGTGTCGGCGGCGAAGTCGTCGTCGGCCTCCACCTTCCCGTAGGCGTCCGGGTCGAGCCCCACGGTCACCTGGGCGTACGGGCTCACGGCCCGCGCCGATCCGTCGAACTCGACGGCCGCGCGCACCGGGTGGGCGCCGGGGCTCGGCGCGGTCCCGGCGGGCGGCGCGACCCGCCAGCGTACGGCGAACTCGCCGCCCGGCCGCACCACGTGGGCCTTCGGGCTGCCGACCGGCTCGGCCGACCAGCCCGGGGGCACGGCCAGCGACGCCGTGACCCGGGTGGCGGGCGTGCGTCCCCGGTTGACGAAGGTGGTGGTCACCTCGGCGGGGTCGCCGGAACGCGCCTGCCCGGAGACGGTCACGTCCACCGTGGCGTCGCCCGCGGCGGGCGACCACGCCTGCAGCTCGGTGACGCCGACGTACGCGCCCGGCGGGTTGCCGAACACCAGCCGGATCTTCGTCGTTGTCAGGGCCGGGAACGTGACGCGGTTCAGCGCGGCGCCCGCGGGCCGCTCCGGCGTGCGGGTCTGGCCCGGCACCTCGCGCCACGCCGCGCCGTCCCAGAACTCCAGCCGGTACGACGCGGGGGCCTTCACGCCGCCTCCGTCGTCGTAGGCGTAGAACCGCACGTCGCTCACCCGGGTCGGCACGCCGAAGTCCACGCCGAGGTGGTCTTCGGCGTTCGGCGAGCGGTAGTTGGTCCACCGGTTGTGCGGGACGTCGTCGTAGTAGATCCGCCCGTCCACGGCGTCCCAAACGTTGTCGATGCCGTTGGTGTACGACGCGAACGGCTTGGGATAGCCGGTGCCGTACGGGTTGGCGGCGTCGTCGGACGGCCGCGAGGAGCGGTCGGGCGTCACGGCGGCCGGCACCCGGGCGGTCAGCTCGCCGACCGTGGCCCGCTTGGCGGCCTGCCTGCCGTCCACGTAGACGCGCATGCCCGCGCCCTGGCCATACCTGCTGCCGTCGCGGTCCCACAGCACGGTCACGTTGTGGCCGTGGTAGGGCACGTTCTCCAGCGCGAAGTAGTCCCACCCGGCCGGCGCGAGCGGCTTCAGCACGACCGTGCCGTCCGGCTGCGGGCGCAGCCCGATCAGGCCGCTGATCACCAGGTCGTCGAAGGTCGAGTGGTTGTAGTGCTCACTGTGGCCCGCGGCGTCGTAGATCCAGCGCGGCTCGTCGGGGTGGTGCGCCTCGGCGACGTACGGGTGCCCGTCCTTGAACTGGGTGAGCGCGTAGCCGCGCAGCACCGTGTAGTAGTCGGCGGCGGTGACCACGTGCTGGTCGTAGTCGTCGAGCAGGTTGGCCATCGCGGTGAGCGTGGTCGAGGTGGAGTAGGGCCAGCTCGGCCCGTCCCAGCGGCAGCAGCCGTTCAGCGCGTCGCGCATGAACAGCGGGCTGCGCCGTTCGGCGGTGGTCGGCCCGTACGGCGCGGCGAACCCCTGCGGGTCGAGCAGCTGCGCCCACGCCTTCTCCGTACCGGGCCTGGCCATGTCGAACGCCCACGGGACGAAACCGATCTCCTCGCGGGTGGACACCAGCCGCTCCTGGGGGTCCAGGTCGGCGCGGGCCTTGTGGTAGAAGAATGACCGCTTCGGGTCCCACAGATAGCGGTGCAGCGCGTCCTGCAGCGACGCCGCCCGCTGTTCGAACGTCTTGGCCAGCGCCTTGTCGCCGCTCAAGGTGGCGATGGCGGCGATCGCCTTGGCGTCGCCGTACTGGTAGGCGTTCAGCGTCGGCCGGTAGCCCGCGCCGCCGTGGTAGGGATCGGCCGGGTCGGTCTCGTAGGACGAGGCGGTGAACTCCATCGCGTCCCACACCGGCACCGACCAGTAGAGGCCCAGCTTCTTGTCGTACTGGCCGCCCCACTTGTCGTACTGCCGCACCAGGTCGGGCAGCAGCCCCTTGACGAAGGACGCGTCGCCGGTGACCAGATAGCGCTGGTAGGCGGCGTCGGCCGCCCACCAGGCGTACTGGTGCGCCCAGTCGTCGGTGTCCTTGTTGAGGTACTCCTCCTTCGGCTTGGGGCCGGCGCCCGGTCCCTGCAGCCAGTAGGTGAGGTAGTCGTCGATCGGGCGGGTGTCGCGCAGCCAGCGCCCCTCGTACACGTGGTGACCGGCGGCGGCGACGATGCCGCCGAGCGGGGCGGAGTATCCGGGCGGGTTGTGGAACTCGGTGATCACGTCACCGGTCGCGGAGTCGGTGTAGCGGATGTGCCGCTTGTAGGTGCTCCAGCGGTAGTAGTAGACGTCCTGGATCTCCCGGTCGGGCACCTCCAGGAACGGGATGTTGGCCTTGTACCACTCCGGCTCGGCGTACCCCGACACGAGCGCGTCGTGGTCCAGGAAGGCGGTGCCCCTGCCGACCTCCGGGTACGCCGCGGGCGGCGCGGGGGCGTGGGCGGCCTCGGCCGGGGCGGGGATCAGGGCGGTCGGCGCGGCCAGCGCCGCGAGCGTCGCGAGCATCGCGACGGCGTGTCTCATGGTCACCTCGGGCGTTCTCGGCAATCTCAGGAGGGTGACGGCAGGCGAAATCGCTCAGGTTCGGTCGCGTTGCACGATGGTACGCGACCGAATCTGATCGATAGCGCTCAGTCTTGACCAGTTATGGACGAAACGCAATAGCTCTTCGCGGGAGCGCCACCCCCGTCCGGGGGACCGAAAACGCCCGCGGGCTGAGAAACTGCGGGCATGAGTCACAGCCATGACGAGGACCCCGCATGCGCGGCGGCCCACGGCGACGCGCCGCCGGAGGAGACGGAGCGGCGGACGCTGGTCGCGGTGTTCGCGTCTCCGGTGGCCGATCACCTGCTGCGGTTCGGCGTGGAGCTGGGCTTCCGGCCGATCCTGCTGGAGCCCGACCCGGATCGCGGGCTCGGCGGCCTTCCGGCGGGCTCGGTCGAGGTGGTGAGAGAGGCAGGCGGCCATCTGGACGGCACAGCCGACGTGGTCGTCACCGACCATCACCGCGCGGAGATCGGGCCGATACTGCGTGACGTCCTCCGCGGCCCCGCGCGCTGGATCGGCATCATGGGCAGCCCCCGTCACGAGGGTCCGCACGTGCGGGCGCTGACCGAGCTGGGCGTCCCGCCCGAGGAGATCGCCCGCGTGCACCGCCCGATAGGGCTCAACATCGGCTCGCGTACGCCCGCGGAGATCGCGGTGGCCACGCTCGCCGGCCTGATCGCCGACAGGAACGGCAGGCCCGGCGGCTTCGCGCACTGACGTCCCGCCCGCCAGACGAGCCGCCCGGCATGCGGAGGGGCACCCCCGCTGGTGGCGGGGGTGCCCCAGGCGCTCCTCCTGGTCAGGAGCGCGTCATGGTGTCACCGGTCAGGGTCACCGGTCAGGAGGCGCTGCACGTCAGCGTCGGTGTCTCCGGGCTGCCGTTGGCGGTGAACCCGAAGGTGGTGCTGCCGTTGGCGGGCACGGTGCCGTTCCACGACTCGTTGCGGACGGAGACCGAGGAGCCGGAGCCGGACGTGAGGCCGCCCCACAGCTGGGTGATGGACGGGGAGCCGGACCAGCTCCAGTTCACCGTCCAGCCGCTGATCGCCGCGTTGCCGGCGCGGACCGTGACCTCGGACTGGAAGCCACCGGGCCAGCTGTTGACCGTACGGATCGTCGCGCTGCACCCGTTGCCCGGCTGCGGGCTCGGACTCGGACTCGGGCTCGGGCTCGGGCTGACCGGCGGAGTGGGGCTCGGGCTCGGGCTGACCGGCGGGGTCGGGCTCGGGCTCGGGCTGACCGGGGGCGTCGGGCTCGGGCTCGGGCTGACGGGCGGGGTGGGGCTGGGCGAGGTGTTGGGTGCGGCGTTGTTGAGGGCGTTGAGGACCGCGGTGTAGGCGGCCTTCTTGTTGCCGTTGCCGTCGAACAGCAGCGGGTTCTGGTAGGAGCGCCAGGAGTCGCTGTCACGCACGCCCCACACCGTGATGCCGACGCAGCGGGCGACCGCGAGGCAGTCGTTGACGATGTTGGCGTAGGTGGTGGCCGAGGCGCCCTCGACGTCCAGCTCGGTGATGGCCACGTCCACCCCGAGGGCGGCGAAGCTGGAGATGGTGGTGCGGAAGTTGCTGTTGTAGGCGCTGCCGCTGTTGAAGTGGCCCTGCAGGCCGACGCAGTCGATCGGGACACCGCGCGACTTGAAGTCGCGGACCATGTTGTAGACGCCCTGCGTCTTGGCCCAGGTCCAGTTGTCGATGTTGTAGTCGTTGTAGCAGAGCTTGGCGTCAGGGTCGGCGGCCCGCGCGGTGCGGAAGGCGACCTCGATCCAGTCGTTGCCGGTGCGCTGCAGGTTGGAGTCGCGGCGGCCGCCGGTGTTGTCGTCGAAGGCCTCGTTGACCACGTCCCAGTAGGGGATCTTGCCCTTGTAGTGGGCCATCACGCCGTTGATGTGGTTGATCATCGCCTGGCGCAGCGCGCTGCCGCTGAGGGACTGCATCCAGCCGGGCTGCTGGGAGTACCACGCCAGCGTGTGCCCGCGCACCTGCTTGCCGTTCTGCACGGCCCAGTTGTAGATCCGGTCGGCGTTGGTGAAGTTGAACTGACCCTGGTTCGGCTCAGTCGCGTCGATCTTCATCTCGTTCTCGGCCGTGATCATGTTGAACTCACGATTGGCGATCGTGGTGTACTGCGAGTCGCCCAGCTTGTTCGCACTGATCGCGGTGCCGAAATAACGACCGGTGCGGGCCGCGGCGGCGCCCAGCGTGGTGGCCGGCGACCCGCCAGGGGTGGCCGACGGGCTCGGCGACGGGCTGTTCGGCGGCGTGGGCGACGGAGACGGAGACGGAGACGGGGACGGCGACGGGGAGCTCGGCGTGGTGCTGTTGAGACCGAGGAAGTTGATCGCGTAGCTGATCATGCCGTTGAGGGGCAGCGAGTGGCCCTGACCGGAGACGCTGATGCCCTCGACCGGAGGCTGGGTGCCGTTGTTGCCATACCGGGTGCGGGTCCAGCCCGACGAGGGGCTGTCGGTGGACACGGGCGTCTGGCTGACACCGTGGAGGTTGGTCCACTGCTTGATCTCTTCGCCGAAGTTCGGGTAGGCCAGCGTCGTGTCGTTGGTGCCGTGCCACAGCTGCATCCGAGGATAGGAGCCGCTGTAGCCGGAGTACATCGACCGGGCCAGGTCACCCCACTGCTGGGCGCTCTTGATGCTCTGCCCGCTGGAGCACTGGCTGTTCCAGGTGGAGCCGTCGTTCGTGGCGAAGCAGCCCGCCGGGACGCCCATGAAGGCCGAACCCGCCGTGAAGACGTCCGGATACTCGGCCGCCAGCACGTTGGTCATCATCGCGCCGGAGGAGACGCCGCTGACGTAGACGCGGCCGGGGTCCACGTTGTAGCGCGACTTGGCGTAGTCGACCATCGAGATGATGCCGACCGGGTCGCTGCCGCCGCCCCGCCGCAGCGCCTGGGGCGAGTACACGTCGAAGCACTGCCCGCTGCGCGTGGCCTCGGGGAACACGATGATGAACCCGTATTGGTCGGCCGCGTTCACGTAGTCGCGGAAGTATCCGCTGTACAGCGCCGACGCGGTGCCCGTGCAGTAGTGGACGGCGACCAGGAGCGCCGGCCGGGCCGCCACCCGGTCCGGCACGTAGATGTACATGTTCAGGTTGCTCGGGTTGTTGCCGAAGTTGGTCACCCGAGTCAGGGAGGCCGCGGCGGCTGGTTGGGTGACCAGCAACGTGGTCGCCGCGACCACGGGCATCAGCACGGCGGCCAATAGGGCCACGATGCGTCGTCTCACGTGCGCTGTCCTTCCTCCGGTAGCGCCGACCGGGAGGTGTGGCCATGGCGTCCGGGATCGGGCTCCCGTACTTCTCGCAGGCCGTGGATGCCCCACCCGCACCGAATCGGCGATGTGAATGTTTCCGAAGCGTGCCTAAAACTTTCTGGGCACTCAACCCGCAGATCACCTGGACTTCTGCGGCGGCGAAGAGCAGGACGTCAGAGGCATCCCCTGCCGCTGGGAGGCCGAGGAGCTTTGGAAAGTTTCATGAAGACGCCGAAATGTTGTCAGATCGCCGGGGCGGCATGCGGCCGCGCGTGAGCGTGACGCGTGAGCGGCGCCCGGCGCGCGGGCATGGTCTACAGCCGGGGGAGGCGACGACAGGAGCCTGGACATGCTGGAGGTCATCGGCGCGGGACTTCCGCGCACCGGAACGACGTCGGTGAAGGTGGCCCTGGAGCGGCTCGGGTTCGGGCCCTGCTATCACTTCTACGAGGTCCTGCTCCGCCCGGAGCTCGCCGCACGATGGCTGCCCGTCTGCGCGGACGGGGCGGCACCCGACTGGGACCGGGTCTTCGAGGGCTTCCGCTCCTGTGTGGACTGGCCCGCCAGCTTCTTCTGGCGGGAGCTGGCACGGGCGTATCCGGAGGCCAAGGTCGTCCTCACGGTCCGCGACCCGCAGAGCTGGTATGCCAGCTTCCGCCTGCTGGGCTCGCTGGGCCCGCGCGAGCCGCTGCGGGAGGACGAGGCGCCCGAGTCCATCCGTCCGGTGGTCGCCGCGATCACGAGTCTCCGGCCGCTCTTCGAGCGGATCAGCGGGTCGTTGTTCGGGGAAAACCGGCAGCCCGGTCACAGCCCGGACGAGGAGCGGGCCGTCGCGGCCTACCACCGGCATGTCGCCGAGGTGCTGGCCGCCGTTCCCGCCGAACGGCTCCTGGTCTTCGACGTACGCGAGGGATGGGGACCGCTGTGCGCCTTCCTCGGGGTCGCCGCTCCCCCGGACGTCCCGTTCCCGCACCTCAACGACGCCGCGTCGATCCGCAGGACGTTCGAGCTCATGCACACCGAGGGCCGCGTCCACGTCCCCTTCGCGCCCGGAGGCTGACGGCGGACGGCCGCGCACCTCACCGAACGGGTCCGCGGCACCCGGGCCTGGGACGCGCCCTCCCCCGTCGCGGGCTGGGCCGCCCGGGCCACCGGCCAGGACGACCGGCTCGACGCCGGCTTCTGCGCCGAGCTGCTCGCCGGGATGGAGCAGATGGAGCAGGTCATCCGCGCCTCCGGCCAGTTCGGCGCCCGGGTCGAGGTGCCCGGTGATGCGGACGTCCAGACCAAGCTCGTGGGTTTCATCGGCAGGGACCCGTTCTGGCGGAGCCCCGGCCCGTCCGCCTGATCTGCGCCCTCGTGCTGCCAGGTCGAGCGTGACCGCGGTCGCGGAGTCGTTGGTGCAGGTCAGGGTCCGCGTGGCCGTCGGCTGGGCGGCGGTGACCGACAGGGTGGCGCTCGGCGGGTTCGCGGTGACCTGCCGGCTCACCGCGCGGACCGCTACTTCATCACGCGGGAGCGCGGCGTCGTCAGCGCAGGAATGCCGCGGCCTCCCCGGCGTCGACGGGGATGTGCAGGCCGGTGGTGAGGGACAGGTCGCCGCCGGTGAGGGCGAAGACGGCGGCGGCGACGTGCTCGGGCAGCACCTCGCGCTTGAGCAGAGTGCGCCGGGCGTAGAACTCGCCGAGCTCGGCCTCCGGCACGCCGTAGACGGCCGCCCGGTTGGTGCCCCAGCCGGAGGCGAAGATGGCGGAGCCGCGGACCACCCCGTCGGGGTTGATCCCGTTGACGCGGATGCCGTGCTCGCCGAGCTCGGCCGCGAGCAGGCGCACCTGGTGGGCCTGGTCGGCCTTGGCCGCGCCGTACGCCACGTTGTCGCGCCCGGCGAAGACGGAGTTATTGGACGCGATGTAGACGATGTCGCCGCCCATGCCCTGCTCGATCATGACGCGGGCCGTCTCCCGGGAGACGAGGAACGAGCCGCGGGCCATCACGTCGTGCTGGAGGTCCCAGTCGTCCACGGTGGTCTCCAGCAGCGAGCGCGACAGCGACAGCCCGGCGTTGTTGACCACCAGATCGACCCCGCCGAAGGCCAGCACGGCCTGCCGTACGGCCTCGACGACCTGGGCCTCGTCGGTGACGTCGGCCTGGACGGCCACGGCCGCGTCGGCGGGACGATGCGCGTGGGCCCCGATCTCGGCGGCCACCTTCTCGGCGGCGGCGAGGTCGCGGTCGGCGACCACCACGCAGGCGCCCTCGGCGGCCAGGCGGCGGGCGGTGGCCGCGCCGATGCCCGAGCCGCCGCCGGTGACCAGCGCGATCCGGGTGGACAGCGGCTTGGGCGCCGGCATCCGCCGCAGCTTGGCCTCCTCCAGCTCCCAGTATTCGATGCGGAACTTCTCCGACTCCTCGATCGGGGCGTAGACCGACAGCGCCTCGGCGCCGCGCATCACGTTGATCGCGTTGAGGAAGAACTCACCGGCGACGCGGGCGGTCTGCTTGTCCTTGCCGAAGGAGAACATGCCGACGCCCGGCACGAGCACGATGGCCGGGTCGGCGCCGCGCATCGGGGGCGAGGCGGGGGTGGCGTGCCGTTCGTAGTACGCGCGGTAGTCCTCGCGGTAGGCCGCGTGCAGCTCGCCGAGGCGCGAGATCACCTCCTCCAGCGGCGCGCCGGCGGGCAGGTCGAGCACGAGCGGCGCGACCTTGGTGCGCAGGAAGTGGTCGGGGCACGAGGTGCCGAGGGCGGCCAGCTCCGCGTGCCGCTCGCGGGACAGGAAGTCGAGCACCTCGGGGGTGCCGGTGTAGTGGCCGACCTGGCGGACGTCGGTCGAGCACAGGCCGCGCAGCACCGGGAACAGCTCCGCCGCCCGCTCGCGCCTGGCCCGCTCCGGCAGCGGCTCCCAGCCCGGCATCACCGGCCCGAACGGCTCGGGCCTGCCGCGCTGGGCGATGTACGCCTCGGCGGTGCGGATGATCCACAGCGAGTTGCCGGCGCATTCCGCGGAGGTGTCGCCCCAGGCGGTGATGCCGTGGCCGCCCAGGATGCAGCCGACGGCCCGGGGGTTGGCGTCCTTGACGGCGGCGATGTCCAGGCCGAGCTGAAAGCCGGGACGCCGCCAGGGCACCCAGACGACCCGGTCGCCGAAGATGCGCCGGGTCAGCTCCTCGCCATCTGCGGCGGCCGCGATGGCGATCCCGGCGTCGGGGTGGAGGTGGTCGACGTGCGCCGCGTCGATCAGGCCGTGCATCGCGGTGTCGATCGACGGCGCCGCCCCGCCCTTGCCGAACGCGCAGTGGTCGAAGGCGGCGACCATCTCGTCCTCGCGTTCGACACCCGGGTAGACGCCGGTGAGCGCGCGCAGCCGGTCGAGCCGGAGCACGGCCAGGCCCGATTCGGTGAGCGTGCCGAGGTCGCCGCCCGATCCCTTCACCCACATCAGTTCCACGCCGGTGCCGGTGACCGGGTCGAGAGCAGTGCCCTTGGCCGAAGCGTTGCCCCCGGCGAAGTTCGTGTTCCGGGGGTCGGCTCCCAGCAGGTGCGCGCGTTCGAGCAGCTGCTCAACCGGCGTGGTCATGCGATCTCTCCCTAGGCATGCACGGACGATACTTGGACCTTTAGGACTATTTGCTACAAAACGGACAGCACGCGGCAGGCTACAGCGGCGGGCCGGGCGTCCGGAGACCGGCCCCCGCTCACGTCCCCCCGCTCACGTCCCCCCGATCACGACCCCCCGATCACGACCCGGCCTCCGACCCGGCCCCGAGCCCGCACCCCAACCCCGGCTCCCGCCCCCGGCCAACACCGGACGGCCTGCAAGGGGCGGCGGAGCCGGCGAAACGTCAGGGCGTACTCGACGGGCTGCGGGCGGCCGGGCCGGTGCGCTCGGTCGGCGTGGACTCCTGGGCGGTCGACTACGGCCTGCTCGACGGCGACAAACGGCTGCCCGGCCTCCACCACCGGCCTGTACGACGTCCGCGCCCGCGCCTGGTCGCACGACCTGGCATACCGGCCGGCCTGCCGCCCGGCATCTGCCGCCGCTGCGCGAGCCCGGGACACCCGCCGGTACGCTCCGGCCCGAGATCACATCCGCGGCCTCGTCCGCCGCAGCGAACCGCTTCGGGCCTACCGGCCCCGGGGCGGGGGAAGCGCCTGGGACCACGCCGAGTCCCGCCTGCCCACTCCCTCGTGGGCCGGCATCAGCGGACGCGGCCCACGCCGCCGAGCGCGCCGGCCTTGCCCTCCCGCACGAAGGGGTAGTCGGTGTCGGGCCGCCACTCGTGCAGCGGCACCACTCCCGGCTCGACCAGGTCGAGCCCGTCGAAGAACGTGAGGACCTGGTCGTACGACCGGGAGGTGGTGCCGGGGACGGAGGTCCGGCTGAAGACCTTCCGGCCCTCCTCCTCCTGGTCGTCGCTCAGCTCGCCGAGGGAGCCGTGCGACACGACCAGGTAGCCGCCCGGCACGAGCGGCTCCCGGAGCGTCGCGACGATCTTCATCGCCTCGTCGTCGTCCGGGATGAAGTGCAGCACGCCGAGCAGCAGGACGGCGAGCGGCTGGGAGAAGTCGATGTGCTCCCGGATCTCCGGGTGCCGCAGCAGCGCCTCGGTGTCGCGCATGTCCGCCTCGACCGCGCGCACCCGATCGTTCTCGGCCAGGATGGCCCGCGCGTGGACGAGGACGATGGGGTCGTTGTCCACGTAGACGACCCGCGACTCCGGGGCCACCTCCTGGGCGACCTGGTGGACGTTGCGCTGCGTCGGAAGTCCGGCGCCGATGTCGAGGAACTGGCGGATACCCTGCTGCGCGAGGTACGTGACCGCCCGGATCAGGAACTCGCGGTTCTCCCGGGCGATGTCGGGGAGGTTGGGCAGGATCTCGATGATCTTCTCCGCGGCCTCGCGGTCCGCCGCGAAATTGTCCTTGCCACCCAGGTAGTAGTCGTACATCCGGGCGACGCTCGGAGTAAACGGGTCGACGCCCGCGGGCGCCTTACGCTCGTCCACAACACTCCCCTCGTCGTACATAAATGATCGTACGGCCTTGATCGCGACAGGGAAGACACGTCACCGATTTGTCATCCAAGGCCAGGAACCGGCACGAAGCGGATGAGGCTCGACGAATCCGTTACCGGCGGTCCGGGACCGCTCGCTGACGTGCCGAGACGGTAACTTTCCGGCTTTCGGGACAGCACGTTAACGGCCTCGACGCACGTCTCACACTCTTGACAGTGCGCGCCGTCCCACTTACGGTCACGAAACATCGCCGCAATCTATCCGCAACAGGAAATGTTAGCGCTAACAACCGAGGAGCCTCCTTGATGAGAAGCGGTCCCCCCGCCGCGGCTCACCCCGCCCCTCCACGGGAACGTTTCGCACCGGGCCGCCCACGCATATTCGGCTCCGCCCACGAGCGATCACCTCACGGCCGCCCACCCGCGCCCGAGGTGAACACCACACTCTCCGCCCGGCACAACCGGTAGGACACGCGCCCCTCCCGCCGGGACTCCAGCCGGCCGGCCCGCGGACGCCCCCCTCCGCAGGCCGGCTGTCCGGCCGCATCTCAGCCGACCGCTCACTCCGATCCCACACCCCCTCGCGTCAGGCATCGCCTGACATCGCTCAGCAGAGGAGTTTCGCGTGCCCGAAAATCGCCGATCCCCGGCGGTCCCCCGGCGGTTGCGGAGGATCTCGCTCGCGACGGCCGCCGCGCTCGTGTGCGGCGGTCTCGCGGCCCACGGCGGCGTGGCGAACGCCTCCGCCGGGTGGTCGCCGGCGCCGTCGTACACCTCGACCGACAAGGGCGACGGCACCTACACCGTGCCGATCACCAATGCCGACGTGCCCGACATCAGCGTGGAGCGCGTCCCTGCCGCGGAGAACAAGGAGCACCGCGACGTCTACTACATGATCAGCACGACCATGCACCTGAGCCCGGGCGCGCCGATCATGAAGTCGTACGACCTGGTGAACTGGGAGATCGTCAACTACGTGTTCGGCCGGGCGGACATCGGCGACGCGTTCTCCCTGCGCAACGGGCAGAACTCCTACGGCCAGGGCCAGTGGGCGTCGTCGCTGCGCTACCACGACGGCAGGTTCTACGTCGTCTTCAACACCAACAACCTCGGCGGCGCGTACCTCTACAGCACCGACGACGTCGAGAACGGCAAGTGGACGCGCACGCCGCTCGGCCGCGGCCTGCACGACCCGTCGCTGTTCTTCGACGACGACGGCACGCCGTACATCTTCTACGGCTCCGGCGGGACGAGCGCCGTACGCCTCAAGCCGGATATGTCGGGCATCGACAGGGACTATCCGAACATCTTCACGGCGAACGACTACGCCGGAAAGCCGTTCATCGGCGGGCTGTTCGAGGGCGCCCAGGTCTTCCACATCAACGGCTATTACTACGTGGTCATCATCACCTGGCCGTCCGGGCAGGGACGCCAGGTCGTCATGTTCCGCTCGAAGGACCTGCTCGGCCGCTACACGTCGGCGGACGGCTCGAACACCTACGAGGCGCGCGGAGTGCTCGACTCCAACGGCTTCGCCCAGGGCAGCCTCGTGCCGATCTCCCGCGACGGCGGCACCGACTGGTATGGCATGTTCTTCCGCGACAACTTCCCGATCGGGCGCACCCCGGCGCTCATCCCCGCCACCTGGCAGGACGGCTGGCCGACGTTCGGCACCGACGGGGTCGTGCCGGTGGGCGGCGCGTTCGCCAAGCCGATCACGCTGAGCCCGGCGGAGGAGACGTTCGAGCGGCAGAAGAGCCTCGTCGCCTCCGACGACTTCGCAAACGACGCGCCGCACCGGCCGTACATGGACGAGCAGTGGACGATCCCCGACCCGCCCTCGTACGACGACTCGCTCATCGGCGTCGAGCTCCTGCAGAACCCCGGGTTCGAGGCCGACGCGGTCTCCCCGTGGGGCACGCAGTACGGCGCGACGATCACCCGCGACACCACCGACCCGGCCGCGGGATCGGCGGCGCTGAAGGTGAGCGACCGCACGCTCAACGGCTCCGGGCCCAACCAGTTCCTCAACGGCAAGGTGCAGCGCGGTGTGACCTACACCGTGTCGGCGAAGATCAAGTACACCTCGGGCCCGAGCAGCATCCGGTTCAACCTCGTGGCCGACTGGGGCACGGGCGTCCAGACGATGGCGTCCGGGAACGTTCCCGCCGGGCAGTGGACGACCGTCACGGGCCAGTACACCATCCCCTCGACGGCCAACGTGGACAACTTCAAGTTCGCGATCGAGACCCCGTGGGCCAACCCGCAGCCGGCGTCGTCGAGCGTGGACTACCTGGTCGACGACGTCTCGATCGTCGGGCAGCCGGTGACGACCGAGAGCCCGTCCGAGGAGGAGATCGCCCCCAACGGGTCGCGGCTCGACCCGGTGTGGGAGTGGAACCACGCCCCCGACAACCGCTACTGGTCGCTCACCGACCGGGACGGCTGGCTGCGGCTGACGACCGGCAAGGTGGTCACCGGCAAGTACGTCTACACCAAGCTGTCCGGCCGCGACGAGCTGACCTGGTTCGAAGAGGCGCGCAACACGCTGTCGCAGCGTACGTTCGGGCCCCGGCAGTCGGTCGAGACCAAGATGGACATCTCCGGCATGAAGAACGGCGACGTCGCCGGTCTGGCCGCCTACAACCGCGGGTTCTCCTATGTCGCGGTCAAGCGCGTCGACGGCCAGAACACGCTGGGCGTCGTCAACCGCGTGCAGCCGTTCGCGGTCGACATCGACCAGTCGGCGGTCGAGAGCTTCGTGCCCGGCACGACGGTGCCGCTCGGAGACGCGACGCAGGTGTACGTGAAGGCGGACCTCGACTTCAGCTCTCCGGTCGGGCAGCTGTGGACGACGTTCTACTACAGCCTCGACGGCCTGAACTGGACCCAGCTGGGCAGCCGCGTCGGCCCGCAGACGCTGGACGGCAGCCTCTCGCACTTCATGGGACACCGGGTCGGCCTGTTCGATTACGCGACGAAGGAGAAGGGCGGGCACGTCGACTTCGACTACTACAAGCTCAGCGACACGCTGACCGCGCAGAACAAGGCCCTCGACACGAGCGGCCTCGACGCGGCGATCGCACACGCGGGAACGCTCGACGAGCGCGACTATCCGGCGGACGCCTGGGCCGACATGCGGGCCGCGCTCGACACCGCGACGGCGGCGCGGGCCGGTGAGTTCGGCACCCAGAACCAGATCGACGCGCCGGAGCGGGCGCTCAGCTACCAGCTCGCCCGGCTCGGCACGCTCAAGACCGCCTCTCCGGAGGTCAGGCTGACCGTCACCGCCGCCTCCCGCTGCGTCGGCAGCTCGGCATACGTGGCGGTCACGGCCGTCAACGACTCCGGCGTTCCGGCGACGATCACGCTGACGACGCCGTACGGGTCCAAGACGGTGGCCGACGTGGCTCCGGGCAAGCAGGCATACCAGTCCTTCAACACCCGGGCCGGGAACATCGACGCCGGCACGGTCACCGTCAAGGCGACCGCCACGATCGACGGCAAGCAGGCCACCTCGTCCTACGACGCCGGCTACGCGGCGGCGAGCTGCCGCTGACGACGTGGCCGGCCGGCAGCCGATCGCCGGCCGGCCCCGCACCACCGCACCACCCGCACCACCCCGGGCCGGTCGGCCGCCCGGCCGGCCGGCCCCACCCCCCCCACACAACACGTCGCGCGCGTCCGCGCGGTTCCTCGGGGCGTCGTGTTCACGGAGAAGTCCCAGGTCAAGGAGATCATTCGTGTCGAAGCGCGTTGGAAAGACGACCCGGCGACGGGTCGCCGCGATAGCGATGGCCGGTGCCCTGCTGGGCGCCGCCGTCACCGCGACGGCGGGACCGGTGCAGGCCGCCGCCCCGAACATCATCGTGAACGGCGGGTTCGAGGACGGCCTGTCCGGCTGGTTCGTCAACAACGGGAACTCGACCGACGGCGCGACGCTGTCGCCCACGACGGACGCGTACGCCGGTTCGGGCGCCGTGCTCGTCACCGACCGCAAGACGACCGGATCCGGCCCGATGCAGGACCTGTCCGGCAAGGTCCAGGCCGGCAAGACGTACGCGGTCACGGCGCGGGTGAAATACGAGAACCCCAACAGCCCGGCGACCAAGCAGTTCTTCGCCACCATGCACTACGGCGGCGCGACCTACACGAACGTCGGCACGGTGACGGTCGCGCGCGGGCAGTGGGGGCTCATCCAGGGCACGTTCACGATCCCCGCGAGCCAGAGCGTCGCGACCGCGCGGCTGTTCATCGAGACGCCCTGGACATCGGATCCCGGGTCCGCCCCGGACACGCACCTGATGGACTTCAAGGTCGACGACGTGTCCGTCACGGAGTTCGTGCCGTCCACGACCATCGAGGCGCTCGGCAAGAACCCCGGCGAGGGCAACCCGCTCATCTCGCACAAGTTCGGCGCGGACGGCAACGCGTTCGTCCACGACGGCCGCGTGTACATCTACATGACCAACGACACGCAGGAGTACAAGCCCGGCCCCACCGGGGTCTCCTCGACCAACACGTACGCGAGCATCAACACGATCACGGTCATCTCGTCCGACGACCTCATGAACTGGGTCGACCACGGCGAGATCCCCGTCGCCGGCCCGAACGGGGTCGCCCGTTACGCGAACAACTCGTGGGCCCCGGCCATGGAGAGCAAGGTCGTCGACGGCAAGGAAAAGTTTTTTCTCTACTTCGCCAACAACGGCGGCGGCTCCGGTGTCATCGTCGGCGACTCGCCGATCGGCCCGTGGCACGACGAGCGCGGCAACCTGCTCATCACGAGCGCGACGCCGGGCGCGTCCAACGGCATCAACTGGCTGTTCGACCCCGGCGTGTTCATCGACGACGACGGCCAGGGCTACCTCGTCTTCGGCGGTGGTGGCGACGACGGGACGCGCAGCGCCGAGAACACCAACCACCCGAAGTCCACGCGCGTGATCAGGCTCGGCGACGACATGATCAGCACGCAGGGCTCGGCTGAGGTCATCGACGCGCCGCTCGTGTTCGAGGCCGGCCACCTGTTCAAGCGCGACGGCAAGTACTACTACTCGTACTCGTCGAACTTCGGCTTCGGCGGCCCGATCGACCCCAACGGCCCGCCGACCGGTGCCATCGCCTACCTCATGGCCGACAGCCCGATGGGCCCGTGGACCCCCGAGACGTACAAGGGCATCATCTTCCGCAACCCGGGCACCTACTTCGGCGCCGGCGGCAACAACCACCAGTCGGTGTTCAAGCTCGGCGACCAGTACTACTTCACCTATCACGCCCAGACGCTCAACAGCCGCATCACGGGCGGCGCCACCCAGGGCTTCCGCAGCCCGCACCTCGCCAAGCTCGACTTCAACGCCGACGGTACGATCAAGGAAGTGCGGGGCGACTACAAGGGCGTCGAGCAGATCCGCGACCTCGACCCCTACCGGGTGATCGAGGCCGAGACGATCGCCTGGCAGCAGGGCATCGCGACGAAGAAGATCGACGGCGGGTCGGAGGAGTTCGGCGCGCAGGCCCCGAACCTCGTGGTGCACGACATCGACAACGGGGACTGGACGTCGCTCGCGAAGGTCGACTTCGGCGCGGAGGGCGCCACCGGGGTCACGGCCAAGGTGCGCCCGCTCGCCACCGGCGGGAAGATCGAGGTTCGCCTCGACGGCCGCACCTCGCCCGTGGTCGCGACCATTCCCGTCGACGCGCCGCTCGGCGAGTGGACGAAGCCGACCGCCAGGCTCGACGGCGTCACCGGCGTGCACGACGTCTACTTCACGTACGCCGGGCCCGACGGCGCGGACCTCTTCGAGGTCGACTCCTGGTCGTTCGAGGCCGCCTCCTCGCCGGAGGTCGCCCTGACCGTCACCGCGTCCTCCCGCTGCATCGGCAGCTCGGCGTACGTCGCGGTCACGGCCGTCAACGACTCCGGCGTTCCGGCGACCATCACACTGACCACCCCGTACGGGTCCAAGACGGTGGCCGACGTGGCTCCGGGCAAGCAGGCCTACCAGTCCTTCAACACCCGGACCGGGAGCATCGACGCCGGCACGGTCACCGTCAAGGCGACCGCCACGATCGACGGCAAGCAGGTCACCTCGTCCTACGACGCCGGCTACGCGGCGGCGAGCTGCCGCTGACGACGTGGCCGGCCGGCAGCCGATCGCCGGCCGGCCAGCGGTGGCGAACTCACGATGAGGACGCCGCCACCGCACCACCCGGGGCCGGCCGGCCGCCCGGCCGGCCCTATCGGCCCGGAATACCTGGGCGTGTGTTCCGGACGCCCGCAATGGGGGCCATACGCCCATAATGGGACCGGATGCCGCCCGGAAACCGCACGGCCGCCATGCGAACGGGCGCTCACGACCAGACAGGAGAGACCCCGTTGCCGAAGAGCCGTCCGCAGGGCGCCCCCGCCCTGCTCGCCGCACTGGCCGTTCTGCGGGCTGTCGGCACCCTCTTGGTCGCCATGGTCGCCGTGGCGGCGTTCGCCGTCCCGGCCGGTGCCGACACCACCTGGTCGGTCGTCCCCGCCAACGCCGACGGCCCCGACGGCCGCACCGCCATCGACATCGAACTGCCCGCCGGGCAACAGGTCACCGAACACATCGCCGTCATCAACCGCTCCACCCAACCCGTCGACTTCGCCATCGACGCAAACGACGGCTACCTCACCACCAAGGGCTACTTCGACATGCGGCCCCCCGAGGCCACCCCCGTCGACGGCGGCGCCTGGATCACCGTCCCCGAAAAAGTCACCATCGCCGCCGGAGCCACCACCGTCGTCCCCATCACCGTGGCCATCCCCCAAAACGCCACCCCCGGCGACCACCCCGCCGGCGTCACCGCCTCCGTCGACGCCGTCTCCGGCCAGGTCCGCGTCCACAACCGCGTCGGCGTCCGCGTCAACATCCGCGTCACCGGCACCTTCGCCGCCAAAATCGCCGTCAGCAACATACAGACCGCCTACACCTGGTCCTGGAACCCCTTCACCCCCGGCACCGTCGAAGTCACCTACACCCTCGCCAACACCGGCAACGTCCGCCTGGCCCCCGACAGCCGCATCCAGACCTCCACCCTCGCCGGCGACAACACCTGGGACGACACCTCCGAAGCCAGAGCCCGCGAAATCATGCCCGGCGGCAGCCGCACCTTCACCGCCCGCATCACCGGCACCTGGCCCCTGGGACCCATCGGCACCACCATCTGGGCCATCCCCTCCCCCGCAGGCAAACCCCTGCCCGGCGTCACCGCCGAACGCGTCGCCATCGACACCACCATCTGGGCCATCCCCTGGCCCCAGCTCACCCTCCTCGCCCTGCTCGCCCTCGCCGTCCTCGCCCTCCGCCTCACCAGCACCCGGCGCCGCCGCCGCATCGAAAAACTGATCCTCCTCAACAGCCGCGGCACCCCCCTCGGCACATGAGCCCCCGGGCCCGCCACGTACGGATGGAAGGGCGGGGAGTGGACGCCGAGCGACGGCGGCCGTGCGCACCTCAGCCGAACGCGGCCTCGGTGACCGGCGCCCACTCCCGCCACTCGCGCAGCCGCTCGGCGTAGATGGCCTCGATCTCGGGGAGCGTGTTGCCGAGGACGAGCCGCCGGGGCGGCTTCTCGGCGTCGGCGAGCATGAGTATGGGCCCGCGCGGCGACCCGCAGTTCGGTGCCAGGCCGGCGCTGCCTGAGCCCCGCATCGCCCACCGCATCCGCGACTGGAACGCCAGGCTCGGCTTCGTCGCCGCCGGGCTCGGCATCACGACCGTCCCCCGGATCGCCGTCTCCGGCCTGCCCACCGGGATCGCCATCGTCGAGGTGGACGCCCCCGCCTATTCCGGGCGTACCGCCCTGGCCGTGACCAGGTCAGATCCGTCTCCAGGACAGCGCGCCGTCGTCGCGGCCCTCCGAGCCGCGGCCGAGTCCGCATGACCCCGTGCACCGAGACCGGGGCGTTCAACGACCCGGACACGATGGAGGTCGGCCGGGGCGGCATGACCCGGGGCGGTGCGGCGCGGTCCGAGGGTGGTCGGCTGCCTGTTGCGCCGCTGGTGTCTCGGGCCCTCATTGGCGCGAGGAGCGTTGCCGTAACTCGATGGCCGGAACGAGGCCGCCTGTGGCACGGTATGGGCGTGTCCGAGCAGATTCCGCCGCCTCGCAGCGTGGACGAGGCGATCGCCGCCGAGCAGGCGGGCCGCGCCCCGCGTTACCTGTACTTCTGGGGCCACCGGCCGGCCCGCGACGGCGGCATCGGTCGCGGCTGCCTGTCGCAGTGGTGGCCCGCCGCCTTCACCGAGGACGGCCGCACCTTCGCCTCCGCCGAGCACTACATGATGGCCCACAAGGCCTGGCTGTTCGGCGACGAGCGGACCGCCGAGCGGATCCTCGCGGCGGACCACCCGCGTGAGGTCAAGCAGCTCGGCCGCGTCGTACACGGCTTCGACGACCAGGTATGGGCGGCCAACCGGTTCGACATCGTGGTCCGCGGCAGCATCGCCAAGTTCGGCCAGAACCCGGAGCTGACGCGCTTCCTGCTCGGGACCGGAGACCAGGTCCTGGTGGAGGCGAGCCCGCTCGACCGGATCTGGGGCATCGGCCTGGCCTCCGACGACGAACGCGCCGCCTCCGCCTCGACCTGGCAGGGCCTCAACCTGCTCGGCTTCGCCCTGATGGCGGCCCGTGACGCGCTGAAGCCCGGCCTGTGACGCGCTGAAGCCCGGCTCGTGAGCGCGGACGCCGCCCCGCCACATCACACGTGAGAGGCCACCGGCGGCGCCGTCCCGCGTACGACGCCGCCGCCCGCTCGTCTCCTGACTAGGGCGCGTATCGGGTTGTGATCAATTTGTGGGATTCGCCTGTCCGTCGTGGCCTGATCCGGTAGATCGGCGTGTGTGACGCGTGCGCAGCTGACGGATGAGGAATGGGAGTTCATCAAGCCATATCTCCCGATCGGCAGGTTCGGCCCGTACCCTGAGCGGCTGCGGCAGCAGTTCGAGGGGGTGATCTGGCGGTTCCGGACGGGTGGGCAGTGGCGGGAGATCCCGCAGGAGTTCGGAGCCTGGCAGACCGTTCACAACCGCTTCCGGCAGTGGAGGGATGCCGGCGTCTTCGAAGCCCTGCTTGAAGGGGCGATCGCGGAAGCCGCCAAACGCGGCGAGGTGGACTTATCCCTGGTCAGCGTGGACTCCACCACCGCTCGGGCGCACCACGACGCCGCCGGGATGCACCTTGACCCGGACGTGCTGGCCGCCCTGGAGAAGGCTGCCGAACAGGAGCGGGCCCGGCAAAGGGGGCGACCGGGAAGGACAACAGGAGCAGGACGCCCGAAACGACGCCGAAGCAGAACAACGGCGGCACATCCGGCGGCGGCGCAGGCTCCGGTTGAAAGCTGCCCTGCTCGGACGCTCCAGGGGTGGGCAGACCAGCAAGATTCACCTCGCCGCCGACCGCAGGTGCCGCCCCTTGGCGTTCGTCGTGACCGCAGGGCAGGCCGCCGACAGCCCGCAGTTCATCCCCGTGCTGAAGAAAGTACGCGTCCGGGTACCCGTCGGCCGTCCCCGCACCCGGCCCGGCGCGGTCGCCGGCGACAAGGCCTACTCCTCCCGCGGCAACCGCGCCTACCTTCGCGGACGCCGCATCAAGGCGGTCATCCCGGAAAAGAGGGACCAGGCCGCCAACCGGAAGAAGAAGGGCAGCAAAGGCGGCCGGCCCGTCCGCCACGACGCCGGCCTGTACAAGGAACGCAACACCGTCGAGCGCCTGATCAACAAGCTGAAGGCCTGGCGAGGCATCGCCACCCGCTACGACAAAACCCCTGCGAGCTACCTCGCCGGCCTCCACCTCCGCGCCGCGATGATCTGGATTAAAGACCTCACCCAGGCCACCCCTTGATCACAACCAAATACACGCCCTAGACGAACCGCCACAGGTGGTCGCCTGCGCCGTTGTCGTCGGCGAGCACGATCTGGGCGCCCTGCGCGGTGGAGCCGCCGCTGACGCCGAGGACCCGGCCGCCGTTGGCGCACTGGATGCGGAAGTATCCGTTGGATCCGTACCGCAGCCGCCACCGGTGGTCGGCGGTGCCGTTGTCGTCCCACTGGAGCGCCCGCGCGCCCGCTGCGGTGGACATGTTCTCCACGCCGAGCACCTTGCCGCTGTTGGAGTTGCGCAGGCGCAGGTAGCCGCCGGAATCGACCACAGCGGTCCACAGATGGTCGGCGGTGCCGCTGTCGCCCCACTGGATCACCAGGCCGCCGTTGGCGGTGGACATGTTCTGCACGCCCAGCACCAGCCCGCTGGCCAGGTTCTGGATGCGCCGGGCGCCGTTCGGCACGAACCGCCACTGGTTGTCCGCGCTGCCGTTGTCGGAGTCCTGCACCGCCTGGGTCCCGTTGGCGGTCGAGCCGCCCTGAATGGCCAGCAGTTTGCCGCTGTTGACGTTGCGGATCTTGTGCGAACCGTCGCCCACGTCGATGATCGTCCAGCGGTGGTCGGCGGTGCCGTTGTCGCTCCACTGCAGCACGCGGGCGTTGTCGCCGGTGGACATGTTCTCCACCCCCAGCACCTTGCCGCTGTTGACGTTGCGCAGCCGTACGGCGGTGCCGTCGACGACCATCTCCCAGTCGTGGTCGGCGGTGCCGTTGTCGGTCCACTGGAGGGCGAGACCGCCGTCGGCGGTGGACATGTTCTGGATGCCGAGGACGAGCCCGCTGGCCGCGTTGACCAGCCGGAAGCTCGCGCTCCCGCCTCCGCCGCCACCGCCACCGGTGTTCCAGTAGACGGTGTAGTTGTGCCCGTGGGCGTCGTGGAACGGGCCGAGGGTGACCGGCGACCCGTTGGCGGTGGCCGTGAACGTCAACGCCGAGGTGCCGGTGCGGGTGATCGAGGAGGTGTCGAGGGCGGGCAGCGCCGACAGCGCCGTGTTGCCGTAGTTCCCGGCCAGGACGACCGGGCCGTACGTGATCGCCGCGACGTTGGGGTTGTCGTTGGCGGCCTTCATGACCACGCGCATCGGCAGGCGCACCGTGACGGTGTCGCCGGAGGCCCAGACGCGGGTGAGGGTCGCGTAGGAGCCGGGAGTGGTGTCGACGTTCTGCTGCTCGCCGTTGACGCTGATCGTCGCACCGCTGGCCCAGCCGGGGATGCGCACGCGCATCGACCATGACCCGCCGGCGGTGCCGTCGACCCGCAGCGTGACGGTGTCGCTCGCCGGATAGGACGTCGTCTGGGTGACCGTGATCCCCCGCTGGGTCCAGTTCAGGACCGACGGCGTGAACAGGTTCACGATCAGGGTGGTGCCGTTGTGGAAGTACACGGAGTCCGTCAGCGCCGTGTTGACCTCCACCCCCGTGCCCTGGCAGCACCAGAAGGAGTTGTAGTCGGTGCTGTAGGTGCCGCCGCCCCACGCCGGGCCGACGCCTCGGCGGCCGCCCGGCTTGAGCGGCGTGAAGTAGGTGACGTGCCCGTGGCCGTCGGACGGGTTCTGCGCGCCGATGATGTGGTTGAACAGCGCCTGCTCGTAGAAGTCGAAGTACGCCGCGCGGTCCGGGTCGAGCAGCCACAGCTCGCGGGTCAGCTTGAGCATGTTGTAGCTGTTGCAGTGCTCGCAGGTGTCGTTGGTGAGATACCCGGCGATGGCGTTCGGGGCCCGGAAGTGCTCCGCCTGGCTGTTGCCGCCGATCGCGTACGTGTGCGCGCCGACGGTGATGTTCCAGGCGTTGGTGGCGATGTCCCGATAGCGGGTGGTGCCGGTCGCCTTGTATTCGCGGGCCGCGCCGATCCACTTGGGCACCTGGGTGTTGGCGTGCAGGCCGTTGAGCTGGTCCTGGCCGGCCGCGAGAGGGGTGAAGACGGCCGCGTGGTCGAACCGCTGCGCCACGGTCAGCCAGCGGGCGTCGCCGGTCTGCTGGTAGAGGTCGGTGAGCACCGCGTTCATGCCGCCGAACTCGGTGCCGAGCATGGCCTGCATCTGGCTGCCGTTCAGCCTGCCGGTCCGCTGGTCCACCCATCCGGCCAGCGCCAGGAGCACGTCGCGCGCCTGGGTGCTGCCGATGTGACGCCACACGTCGAGCAGGCCGGCCATGGTCTTGTGGACGCAGTAGTACGGCACGTTGCCGTTGCTCAGCGTGCGGGCCTCGAGCGCGGTGAAGTCGGACTCGGGGAAGCCGGACAGATATCCGGCGTTGAAGCCGGCGGCGCCGTTGTTGGCCTGGCACTTGGCCAGCTCGGCCACCATGTAGGTCGCCTTGTCCCGGCAGGTCGTGTCGCCGAGCACCGCCCACGCCTGCGCCCACGCGGTGAGGAAGTGTCCCTGAATGTGGGTGCGGAACGGGAAGTTCGGGGCGTCCCATCCGCCGTTCGTGGCGGCGCCGCCAGTGGACAGGCGGTGGTTGGCCCGGAAGTTGTAGAGCAGCCGATCGACGTCGACGAACCGCAGGTATGACAGCGTGCGGTTCTGGTTGTCCAGCCAGCGGCCCCCGGTCAGCCGCACCTGGCCCAGCTCGAAGGCGTACGCCGACACGCCGATGTCGGCCCGGGCCGGCGCGACCGAGGCTTGGGCGGCCCGCGAGCCGGCGACCTCTCCGACGGCGGAGGCCACGACGGCCGCGCCTGCGGCGTGGAACAGCCTGCGCCTGCTGAAGGATGAGGGCGGCACGTGTCCTCCTGAACGTCTGCGCAGTGTTAGCGCTACCAAAATCGCGCGTTCGCCATCCCTCGTGGGATGACGTGGAACGAGGCGCGGGACATCCGCGGAACCGAGGGGCGCTCTCCCTGCCGCAGGAGCGAACGGTGGGCGGCGAGACCGCCGCCCACCCCCGCTCCGACAGGAGACCACCCGGGCTCAGTCTGGGAAACCGCCCCGAAAACTGTCAAGACCGTGTCGGAAACTTTCGCCTGATCACTCGACACGATGACTCTCCTGCCTGCGCCGATGTGAAATCCGCTGCGGCAACGTTCCGAAAAATGCGCTGTCATGGTGGATTCGGCTGAAACTTTCACCGGCGCGCGCGTCGCGGCCCGGTGACCGCGCCCGGTAAGGGCAGGCGGCGCGGCGTCAGGCGAACCGCACGCGCCGCAGCCCCTTGACGGAACCGGCGAGGTCGTATTTGCTCCGCCGCACACCCATCGGCAACCGGCAGGAGGACCGGCCCGGAGCGCGATGTTATCGATAACAGCGATCGGCCCGAGCCGAGGGCGACGGGCCGGCCACGGACAAGGAGTCAGATGCGCAGGATCGTTGGATGGGCGCTGGCGGCGGTGCTGGCCGCCGGGTCCCTGGTCGCGACCGGCGGCATGACGTCGCCGGCCGCCGCGTTGGACAACGGGCTCGCCCGTACGCCCCAGATGGGGTGGAACGACTGGAACAGTTTCGGCTGCAACGTCAACGAGAACCTCGTGCGGCAGACCGCGGACGCCATGGTCTCCAGCGGCATGGCGGCGGCGGGCTACACGTACGTCAACATCGACGACTGCTGGTCGACCAAGAGCCGCAACGCCAACGGCGACCTGGTGGCCGACCCGCAGAAGTTCCCCAACGGGATCAAGGCCCTGGCCGACTACGTCCACTCCAAGGGGCTGAAGCTCGGCATCTACTCGTCGGCGGGCACCACGACCTGCGCGGGCTATCCGGCCAGCCTGGGCTACGAGCAGCGGGACGCCGCCCTGTGGGCCTCCTGGGGCATCGACTACCTGAAGTACGACAACTGCGGCGACCACCAGGGCAAGAACGGGCAGCAGCGCTACACGGCGATGCGTGACGCGCTCGCCGCCACCGGCCGTCCGATCCTGTTCAGCCTGTGCAACTGGGGCCAGGAGAGCGTCTGGACCTGGGGCATGCAGACCGGCAACTCCTGGCGCACCACGGGCGACATCCAGGCGAACTGGAACTCCGTCATGGGCATCCTGGACCAGCAGGTCGGGCTGGAGGCCTACTCGGGGCCGGGCGGCTGGAACGACCCCGACATGCTGGAGGTCGGCAACGGCTCGCTGACGGCGACCGAGGCTCGGGCGCACTTCAGCCTCTGGTCCCTGCTGAACGCGCCGCTCATCGCGGGCAACGACATCCGCTCGATGAGCGCCGAGACCCGCTCGATCCTCACCAACACCGAGGTCATCGCCGTCAACCAGGACTGGGGCGGCCGGCAGGGCCACAAGATCAGTGACAACGGCAACCTGGAGGTGTGGCGCAAGCCGATGGCGAACGGCTCGGTCGCCGTCGTGCTGCTCAACCGGGGAAGCGGCACGGCGACCGTGTCCACCACCGCGTCCGCCCTCGGCCTCGGCGCCGCCGCCTCCTACTCCGTACGCGACCTGTGGGCGCACACGACCGGCTCCTCGTCCGGGACGATCAGCGCGTCGGTGCCCGCGCACGGAGCCGCGATGTACGTCGTGAGCGGAGGAGGCCTGGTCACGCCATCTCCCACGCCCACTCCCACCGGGACGAGCGCGATCAAGGGCGTGGGGTCGGGCCGCTGCCTCGACGTCGCCGGGGTTTCCCAGGCCAACGGCGCCCAGGTGCAGCTCTGGGACTGCAACGGGCAGTCCAACCAGCGGTGGACGCCGACCGCCTCGGGTGAGCTGCGGGTCTACGGCAACAAGTGCCTGGACGTGTACAACGCCGGCACCGCCGACGGCACCAATGTGATCATCTGGGACTGCAACGGGCAGAGCAACCAGAAGTGGCGGCTCAACGCCGACGGCAGCATCACCGCGGTCGGCGCGAACAAGTGCCTGGACGCCTACAACGCCGGCACCGCCAACGGCACAAAGATCATCATCTGGTCCTGCAACGGCCAGTCCAACCAGCGCTGGACCCGCGTCTGACCACATGTTCCGGGGGCGCCCTCGCCGCGAGGGCGCCCCATCGGGCGCGCTCCTCCGGACCTTTACTCCTTTACACTGTTAGACATCCGATGTATGCGGCCTCGTTCGCGAGGAAACAGTGGAGGAGGCTTCCGTGGCGGTCACGGACGCGGCGATCGACAAGATCAAGCAGATGATCACGTCGGGCGAGCTCGCTCCGGGCGATCGGCTGCCGAAGGAGGCCGATCTGGCCGAACGGCTCGGCCTGTCCCGCAACTCCCTGCGGGAGGCCGTCCGCGCCCTCGCCCTGATCAACGTGCTCGACGTACGGCAGGGCGACGGCACGTACGTCACCAGCCTGCAGCCCCACCTGCTCCTGGAGGCGATGTCGTTCGTCGTGGACTTCCACCGCGACGACACCGTGCTGCAGTTCCTGGAGGTGCGGCGGGTGCTGGAGCCCGCCGCCACCGCGATGGCCGCGATGAACATGTCCGACGAGGACATCAAGGAGCTGCGCGCCATCCTCGACGCGCTGCCCGCCGAGCCCAGCGTGGAGGAGCTGGTCGCCAACGACCTGCGGTTCCACCAGCACATCGCGGCGGGGTCGGGCAACCCGGTGCTGTGCTCGCTGATCGACAGCCTCTCCGGGCCGACGACGCGGGCCCGGGTGTGGCGCGGCCTCACCCAGGAGGGCGCGCTCGACGACACCCGCGAGCAGCACGTGATGATCTGTGAGGCGATCGCGGCCCGCAGGCCGGAGGTCGCCAGGGCGTGGGCCACGGTCCACGTCGCGGGCGTCGAGGAGTGGCTCCGCCGCACGCTCTGAAAGCGCGCGGCCTCACGCGCGGCCTCACGCGCGGCCTCTCCGGGCCGAGGTGATACACCCGATGTGTCGTCCTCGGACGATGGCCCTGCCGTACGGGTGAAGTCGATAGCATCATCACGGATACATCCGATCTATTATCCGGCCGATGTCCTGGATTGTCGGAAAGTGCAGGCTAGTTCGCTGCCAAGATCCCAAATAGCCAGCAGATACATCGGATCGGTGGCGTGTTACGCAAGAGTTTCAGTGCTATGTCCTTGTTCCGAGGTCGCCGTGTGATCGGAGGAATGTGTGACTCACCCCCCGTTACGACTCCCCACCGACCTCGCGGCCGTCCTCGCCCCGCCCGCGCAGGCGACCGCGGAACCCGCCCCGCAGGGCGCTCCCGACAACCTGACCCTCTGGTACGACCGGCCCGCCACCGACTGGGAGACCCAGGCGTTGCCGATCGGCAACGGCCCGCTGGGCGCGAAGATCTTCGGCGGCGTGGCCACCGAGCAGCTCCAGTTCAACGAGAAGACGCTGTGGACGGGCGGCCCCGGCTCCCCGGGCTACGACTTCGGCAACTGGAAGACCCCGCGGCCGGACGCCATCGTCGAGGTCCAGCGCCAGATCGACCGCGACGGCAGGATGACGCCGGAGGCCGTGGCCGCCAAGCTCGGCCAGCCCAAGACGGGCTTCGGCGCCTACCAGACCTTCGGCGACCTCTATCTCGACTTCGCCGGCACGCCGCAGAACCCCGCCTCCTACCGGCGTGAGCTCAGCCTGCGTGACGCGGTGGCCCGGGTGACCTACGCCGCCGACGGCGTCACGTACTCGCGTGAATACTTCGCCGGCCATCCCGGCAACGTGATCGTCGGCCGGCTCTCCGCCGACCGGGGCGGCAAGGTCTCCTTCACCCTGCGCCACACCTCGCCGCACGCCGACAAGACCGTCACCGCCGCGAACGGCAGGCTCATCATCCGCGGCGCGCTGCCGGACAACAAGATGAGGTTCGAGGCGCAGGTGCAGGTGCTCAACCAGGGCGGCACCCGCACCGACGACGGAGACAGGGTCACCGTCACGGGCGCCGACAGCGCGATGTTCGTGCTGTCGGCCGGCACCGACTACGCCGGCGACTATCCCGCCTATCGCGGCCCGGACCCGCACGCGAAGGTGACCGCGGCCGTGGACGCCGCGGCCGGCAAGAGCTACGACCAGCTCAAGCAGGCGCACCTGGCCGACTACCGCAACCTGTTCGACCGGGTGAAACTGGACATCGGCCAGAGCACCCCGGCCGTCCCGACCGACCGGTTGCGCCGCGCGTACACGGGCGGCGACTCGGCCGACGACCGGGCGCTCGAGGCGCTGATGTTCGCCTACGGCCGCTACCTGCTGATCTCCTCCTCGCGGGAGAACGACCTGCTGCCCGCCAACCTGCAGGGCGTGTGGAACAACTCGACCAGCCCGCCATGGTCGGCCGACTACCACGTCAACATCAACCTGCAGATGAACTACTGGCTCGCCGAGCAGACGAACCTCGACGAGACCACCGGTCCGTACGCCAGGTACATCGCGGCGATGGTCGCGCCCGGCACGAAGACCGCCCAGGAGATCTACGGCGCCCGGGGCTGGGTGGTCGGCAACGAGACCAACCCGTTCGGCTTCACCGGCCTGCACGACTGGGCCACGTCGTTCTGGTTCCCCGAGGCCGCGGCCTGGACCACCCAGCAGCTCTACGACCGGTATCGGTTCACCAGTGACGTGACCTACCTGCGCGACACCGCCTATCCGGTGATCAAGGGCGCCGCCGAGTTCTGGCTCGACTTCCTGCACACCGATCCGCGCGACGGCACGCTGGTCGTGTCGCCCGGCTACTCCCCCGAGCACGGCGACTTCTCCGCGGGCGCGTCGATGTCCCAGCAGATCGTGCGCGGGGTCCTCACCAACGCGCTCGCCGCCGCGAAGAAGCTCGGTGTGGACGAGGGCTTCCAGGCGGAGGTGACGGCGACGCTCGCCAGACTCGACCCCGGCATCCGCGTCGGCTCCTGGGGTCAGCTCCAGGAGTGGAAGAGCGACTGGGATTCCAAGACGGACGACCACCGGCACGTCTCGCACCTCTACGCGCTGCATCCCGGCAACCAGATCACGGCGGGGACGCCCGAGGCGGAGGCCGCGAAGGTCTCGCTCACGGCCCGCGGCGACGGCGGCACCGGCTGGAGCAAGGCCTGGAAGATCAACTTCTGGGCGCGGCTGCTCGACGGCGACCACGCGCTGAAGATGCTCAGCGAGCAGATCAAGACCTCCACGCTCGACAACCTCTGGGACACCCACCCGCCGTTCCAGATCGACGGCAACTTCGGCGCCACCTCCGGGGTCGCGGAGATGCTGGTGCAGAGCCAGCACGACTACGTGCACGTGCTGCCGGCGCTCCCGTCGGCGTGGAAGAGCGGCTCGTTCTCCGGCCTGCGCGCCCGCGGCGACGTGACCGTGGACGCGACCTGGAAGGACGGCGCCGCCGACACGATCATCGTGCACCCCGGGAAGACCGGGCCGATCATGGTGAAGTCCGGCTTCATCGCCGACCGCTACCGCGTCTACGACGAGCAGGGCCACGAGGTCGGCCCGCACCGCGACGGCGACACGCTGACGTGGAACGCCAGGGCCGGCAAGGCGTACACCATCCGGAACGAGGCCGCGGCCACCCTCACCGCGCCCACCTCGGTCGGCCTGGGCGAGCCGCTCCAGCGCGTACAGGCCGCCGAGGCGCACGCGGAGGTCACGGGGCCTCGATGCCGCCGTCCGGCCGCCGCACCCGCGCCGCCCAGCGCTCGTGCAGGTGGGTGACGGGGGGATGCCGGTCGGCCGCGGCCTCGTCGATGTCGATGCCCCATCCGGGCCGGTCGTTGGGGTAGAGGTAGCCGTTCACCGGGTTGATGGTCCCGGGGAAGACCTCGTGCACCGCCTCGGGGTAGACGTGCCCCTCCTGGATCTGGAACGCCGGGGAGGTGACGTCGAGGGCCACGTTGGCGGCGGCGCCGATCGGCGACACGTCCGCGGGCGCGTGCCAGGCCGTGCCAACGCCGGTCAGCTCGCACAGCGCCACCAGCTTGCGCGCCGGGGTGAGGCCGCCGACCGCGGAGACGTGCAGGCGCAGCAGGTCGACCCCGCCGTCCCTGACCAGGCGGGCCGCGTCCGCGACCGACGCGACCTGCTCCCCCGCCGCGATCGGCATCGGCGCGGCCTCGCGCACCTCGGGCAGCCGGTCGTACAGCTCCGGCGGGATCGGGTCCTCCAGGAAGAACAGGCGGTACGGCTCCAGCGCCCGCGCCAGCGCCACGGCCTGCTTGACGGTGAGCCGGGAGTGCACGTCGTGCATCAGGCCGGGCTCCTCCCCCAGCTCGGCCCGGGCCCGTTCGAACAGCTTGGGGGTCTCCCGCAGGTAGCGCTGCACGTCCCAGCCGTCCGGGTACGGCGAGGCGGGGTAGCCACCGGGAGATCCGGGCGCGCCGTAGTTCCCGAGCCCGGGCGCTCCCGTCTGCAGCCGGACGTTGCGGTAACCGTCCGCGAGGATCGCGGCGGCGTTCTCGATCGTCTCCTCCACGGTGGCGCCGCCCGCGTGCAGGTAGGTGTCGGCCGCCGCGCGCACCCTGCCGCCGAGCAGCTCGTAGACCGGCATGCCGGCCCGCTTGCCGGCGATGTCCCACAGCGCCTGGTCCACGCCCGACAGCGCGCTGTTGAGCACCGGCCCGCCGCGCCAGTAGGAGGACAGGTGGATCATCCGGGTGATGTCCTCGATGTCGGCGGGGTGCCTGCCGATCAGCATCGGCCCGACGTGCTGGTCCACCGCCGCCGCCACGGCGTGGAAGCGCTGGGTGAAGGTGGCGCAGCCCAGGCCGTACAGGCCGGGTTCGCTGGTGTCGACGCGGACGACGACCAGCGGCACCTCTTCGGGGGCCGTCACGATCGACCGGACCGCGGTGATCCGCAGGTTGTCGCGGGCCGGCCAGGGGGCCTGCGTCTCCGGCATGACCGCCATGCCGTCGATGGGGTGGATCACGATGCCTCCTCGGCTGCGACGGGCTCGTACAGATGATCGGCGGTGAAGCCGAGCAGGGTCTCGGCCGCCGTCAGGTCCACCGGCGCGGTCCTGCCGGGCAGCGGGGCGCGCCGTTCCACGCCCGGGTGGAAGCGGGCGAGCAGGTCCTCCGTCGGCTGCGGGGCGAGCGTCACGGGTGCGGTCACGAAGACCACCGTGAAGCCCTCGATCGGCCGGACCAGCGACAGCCAGGCGGCCCGTGCCGCGTCGCGGGTGTCCAGGTAGGTCCACAGCTCGCTCGCGCCGCGCCCCGGGTCCTCGGCGTATCCGGCCGCCCTCTCGTCCAGCCTGTCCCCGGGGCCGCCGAGCAACGGGTAGCGCAGCGCCACGACCGTCATGCCGTGGCGGCGGGCCATCATCGCGGCCGTCGTCTCGTCCACCTGTTTCGACAGCCCGTACGGATCCTCCACCTGCGGCGGCAGGGCCTCGTCCACGGGCACGTACGCCGGGTGGAGCGGCCGCGCCGCCCACGGCAGGCCGAGCGCGCTGAAGCTGCTCGCGACGACGGCCCTGCGGACACCGGCCGCGCCCGCCTCCTCCAGCACGACGAACGTCGCCCCCACGTTGCCCAGGAACACCTCCTTGGGAGTGCCGAGGGTGGGCGCGGGGATCGCCGCGAGGTGGATCACGGCGTCGACGCCGTCGAGCGCCTCGCGCACCGCCTCCGGGTCGTCCGCGCGCCCGGTGACCACGCGATCCGCCCTCAGGTCGCCGGGATCGCGCAGGTCCAGTGCACTGGCCGGCACGCCTTCCCGCGCGAGCAGGCCGAGCGTCGCCCGGCCCACCCGTCCGGCGGCGCCCGTCACCAGGACCCGGCGCGGTGGCTCCGCCATGTGTCCCCCCAGTTATGGTCGGTCCGCAAAACGATTTTCGTACGGCCAGAGCAGCATGCGTGCGCCCCGCGACGGAGTCAAGGTCATATCCACCGGCCGAGACGGCAGCGGACCCGGTCGTGGCCGCCTCGTGCCAGAGGCGGCGGCCTCGTACCAGAGGCGGCGGCCTCGTGCCAGAGGCGGCACCGCATGACGGCGCGGACGGGCCGAGCACCGCTCGTTCTCGGCCCGTGGAACCCGCGTCCTCGTGAAACTTCCATCCGCGGGTGCGAGGGTGCCGCTGCTCAGCGCGTGCCCACGGTGCTCCGGGGAACGGCGTTCTTGTTCCCCGCCCCAGGTCTTGGCCAGCGTGGCCCTGGCCGCTCGACCGGTGCTCCCTCGCACCCGGCGGCCTCAGGACTTCCACGAACCCCCAGGGACCCGAGAGGAGACCCGTGCGAACGCGAACGCTCCCGATCGTCCTCGCCGCGGCGCTCGCCCTGTCGATCGGCGCGGCCGGGCACATGCCCGCCCTCGCGGCGGCCGACGGACCGGCGCTGTCGGTGAACACCACCACCGGGCGGCACCCCATCAGCCCGTACATCTACGGCATGAACTTCGCCGACGAGGCGCTGGCCAAGGAACTGCGCCTCCCGGTGCGCCGGTGGGGCGGCAACGCGACGACCCGTTACAACTACCTGTACGACACCAGCAACCGCGCCTCCGACTGGTTCTTCGAGAACATCGCCGAGGACAGCTCCGACCCGTCGAAACTGCCGGACGGCTCCACCGCCGACCAGTTCGTCGAGCAGGACCGGCGCACCGGCACCGACACCATCCTCACGGTCCCGCTGATCGGCTGGGTCCCCAAGGGCCGCGACGGCTCCTGCGGGTTCTCCGTCGCCAAGTACGGCGCGCAGCAACAGACCGACCAGTGGCGTCCCGACTGCGGCAACGGCGTGAAGCCCGACGGCACGAAGATCACCGGCAACGACCCCCACGACACGAGCGTCGAGGCCGGCGCGGAGTACGTGCAGGACTGGATCGGCCACCTCACCGGCAGGTACGGCACCGCCTCGGGCGGCGGTGTTAAGTTCTACAACCTCGACAACGAGCCCGACATCTGGCACAGCACCCACCGGGACGTCCACCCGGAGGGTGCGAGCTCCATCGAGCTGCGCGACAAGGCCTACCTCATCGGCGCCGCCGTGAAGGCCGCCGACCCCGGCGCGAAGACGCTCGGCCCGGTCGGCTGGGGCTGGTCCTCCTGGGACTACTCCGGCCTCGACCAGGAGACCTGCGGCCGGACCAACTGCTGGTCGAACCCCCCGGACAAGGAGGTCCGCGGCGGCCTTCCCTTCACCACGTGGTATCTGCGGCAGATGAAGAACTACGAGGACGAGCACGGCCTGCGCGTCCTCGACTACTTCGACGAGCACTTCTACCCCCAGGCGTCCGGCATCGCCTTCGGCGCCGGCGGCAACCCCACCACCGACGCCCTGCGGCTGCGCTCCACCCGGGCGTTGTGGGACCCGACGTACACGGACGAGAGCTGGATCAACACGCAGGTGCGGCTCATCCCGCGGATGAAGGAACTGGTGGCCGCCGAGTATCCCGGCACCAAGACCGCCATCACCGAGTACAACTGGGGCGCACTCGACCACATCAACGGCGCCCTCGCGCAGGCCGACATCCTCGGCATCTTCGGCCGTGAGGGCCTCGACCTCGCCACCCTCTGGGGACCGCCCACTGCCTCCCAGCCCGGCGCGTACGCCTTCCGGATGTACCTGAACTACGACGGCAAGGGCGGCAGGTTCGGCGAGACGGCCGTCCGCGCGACCAGCGCCGACCAGGGCAAGCTCGCGGTGTACGCCGCCGAGCGGGCCTCCGACGACGCGCTCACGCTCGTCGTGGTGAACAAGACCGGCGACGACCTGACCAGCCAGGTCTCCGTCGCGGGACGCGACGGCGGCGCGACCGCGCAGGTCTACCGCTACAGCGCGGCCGACACGTCGGCCATCAAGCGCGACGCCGACGTTCAGGTCGGGGCCGGCGGCTTCACCGGCACGTTCCCGGCCAACTCGATCAGCACCATCGTGATCCCCGCCGGCTCCGGCCCGTCGCCCTCGCCGTCCCCCTCTCCGTCCCCCTCGGCCTCGCCGTCACCCTCCCCGTCGCCGAGCCCGTCGCCCTCGCCCTCTCCGTCTCCCTCGCCGAGCCCGTCGCCCAGCCCCTCCCCCAGCCCGTCGCCCTCGCCGAGCCCCAGCCCGTCCCCCAGTTCCTCGCCGACGCCGGCCGCCACCTGCACGGTGACGTACACGGTCTCCAACCAGTGGCCCGGCGGCTTCCAGGCCGCCGTACGGATCGTCAACCGTGGAACCACGCCCGTGCAGGGCTGGAAGCTCACCTGGACGTACGGCAACGGGCAGGCCGTGACCCAGTTGTGGGACGGCACCTACACCCAGAGCGGGTCGAAGGTGACGGTGACCAACGCCAGCTACAACCCCACGATCGCGGCGAACGGCGGCAGCGTGTCCTTCGGCTTCCTCGGCCGCTGGGACAACGCCAACCCCGCACCCAAGCAATTCACACTCAACGGCTCGCCCTGCGCGACGAGCTGACGCACTGACCCCCGACCCCTGACCCCAGACACCTGACTCCGGTGCCGGCCCTTCCCCGCCGGCACCGGGTCAGTCCACCATCGCGCCCTTGTCCCGCCCGCACGTGCTGACGTCGCCGTGCCGCCCGCACGCCTTGACGAGGGTGAAATCACGCCAGACGGCCATCGGGGAGGAGACCGTCTGGCCGTCGCGTGCCACCGGGAAGGGCCCGCACCGATGCCAGGGGCCGCCACCAGGCGGCCAGACGTCCAGCCAGACCGCGTCCCCCGGTCGCGTACGGCCGGTGAGGGTGACCCAGTAGTGCCACTCCCCATCTGGGCCCGCGTCCCCGCGCCAGAGCGTGACGTGCGCCTCGCCCGCCCATTTCTCGCTCGTCGCCGAGTACACGCGCTTGACGTTCCGCACCGTCAGAGGGTCCGGCGGCGGCCAGGCGCCGCAGTCGATCGGCCGATCACCCCCGGGACCGGCGGAGGCCGCGCCGGACGACGGAGGAAAGCCCAGGAGCACGCTCGCGGCGATCACCGTGGCGGTCCTGCCCCACCTGCTTCGATCCACCCGCACGAGTATCGACCACTCAATGTCAAGGTTCAATCGCACACCGTGATCGCGATAGCACGCCGCCTTGGGCAGCATGCCGGAGACCCGGCTAGCTCTTGGCGTGCTCGGAATCGGCTCGCCTGGCCGTACGTGCTGGTCAATGACGTATTCGACGGGAGTCCCGAGATACCAGCGAACCGCGACGGCCACCGCCGGCCCGCCTTCGGCCGCGATCGCGCCCGCCCGGGAACTCCGCGCCGCCGAGGCCCGCCCGCAACGCGACTCGCCACCGAGACGCTCCACCCCGGACCGGTCCGCGAAACCGCCACCCATGCCAAGGGCGATGGGCGGGGGCAGGGCGAATTCTTGGTCCGCGCAAGCCTTAGCCTCGGGCTTTCGCGACGAATTTGAGCGGGCTTGATCGTTTACATGAGAAAAGTGCCTTTGAGCTGGGAGGATTGGGCTTGTCGAGAGTCCTGTCCGCACCAGTTCAGAAGGCACTTTCCAAGTGAAGACTATCGCGTTGCAGCGCAAGATCGTGGTGTCCGCCGACGGCTCGGGACTCGTCTCGCAGGCCGGTGGGCTGCTGTTGCTGGAGACGTTGCGGGTCACCGGCCTGGGCAGGGAACTATCGGCGCAGCTGGAACGGTGGCGTCCGTCCCGGGCGGTACACGACCCGGGCAAAGTCATCGCCGATCTGGCCCTCACGCTGGCGTTAGGCGGGGACTGCCTGGCCGACATCGCGATGCTCCGCGCTCAGCCCGAGCTGTTCGGCCCGATCGCCTCCGACCCGACCGTGTCCCGGGTGATCGACCGCCTGGCCGCCGACCCCGTCCGCGCGCTTAAGGCGATCCGCGCCGCCCGTGCCACCGCCCGGCAGCGGGCCTGGGCCCTGGCCGGCCCCCACGCCCCCGGCACCGACGGCCAGCTGATTCCCCTCGACATCGACGCGACCATCGTCATCGCCCACTCTGACAAGCAACAGGCCGCGCCGACCTGGAAGAAGACCTTCGGGTTCCACCCGATGACGGTCTTCGCCGACCACGGAGCGACCGGGGGCGGGGAACCCTTGGCGATCATGCTGCGGCCCGGCAACGCCGGATCCAACACCGCCGCCGACCACATCACCGCCACCCGGCTGGCGCTGGCCCAGCTTCCCAAGCACCGCCGCCGTCAGGTACTGATCCGCGCCGATTCCGGCGGCGGCACCCGCGAGTTCCTCACCTGGCTGTCCCGGCCCGGGCGGCGGCTGTCGTACTCCATCGGGTTCGCCCTCACCGAAGAAATCCAGGCCGCGATTCTGGCTCTGCCCGCGCAGGCGTGGACGCCCGCCTACGACTCAGGCGGGCAGGTACGGCCGGGTGCGTGGGTGGCCGAGCTGACCGGCCTGGTGAAGCTGGACGGCTGGCCGAAGGGCATGCGCCTGATTGTGCGCAAAGAGCGCCCGCACCCGGGCGCGCAGTTGCGCTTCACCGACATCGACGGGCACCGCTTCACCTGTTTTGTCACCGACACCCGCCGCGGTCAGCTCGCCGACCTGGAGCTACGCCACCGCCGCCGCGCCCGCTGCGAAGACCGCATCCGCGCCGCCAAGGACACCGGGCTGCGCAACCTGCCGCTGCACGACTTCGACCAGAATCAGATCTGGTGTGAGGTCGTCGCCCTGGCCTGCGAACTCCTGGCTTGGATGCAGATGCTCGCCCTGGATGGGCCGGCCCGCCGTTATGAGCCCAAACGGCTGCGGCTTCGCCTGTTCGCCGTCGCCGCCCGCCTGGTCCGCGGCGGACGCCGCCTACGCCTGCGCATCGCCGCGTCCTGGCCCTGGGCCGGCCAACTGGTCACCGCCATCACCCGGCTCCAAGCACTCCCGGCACCGACCTGATCCGGCACCAAACCGCCCCGACGACCAGGAAGGACACCCCGCGGGCCCGTGGAACCCCGTCCACCCGGCGCGACAGCCGGGCCACCAGGCTGACCACGACCGCGATTTCACACTCCAGCCGAACCGCTCAGCCAGCGACCTGATGAACGTGAAAGATCGAGGTTAGAACAGCTAAAAAGCAGTCATTGACTGCTATTTGACAAAAAGTTACATTACGTCGGCAGATCGGGGGCCGGGCGCTCGAAAGGAGACCCTCCTGATGGTGCGGCGATTCCTGATCACCGCGGCGACGGCCGTGCTTGTCCTGGTCGGAGGCGTTCCGCCGGCCGCTCACGCGGCGGACGGGATCAGGACGCCGGGATCGCTCTCCTACACGGTCACCTTGACGAGCAACGCCTCCGGCAGCACGTGGACGGGACACGAGAGCGTCACCTTCACCAACCTGTCGGCCGATCCCCTGCCCGAGGTCTACCTGCGCCTGTGGGACAACTATCACGGGGCGTGCCCGTCCACGCCGATCACCGTCACCAACGTGACCGGGGGCACGCCGTCCCCGCTGTCGGTCTCCTGCACGGCGATGAAGATCACGCTGCCCGCTCCGCTCGCCCACGGCCAGAGCGCCACGATCGGGTTCGACCTCGCCATCGTCGTGCCGAGCGGCGCCGACCGCTTCGGGCGCGACGGCTCCTACAACTTCATCGGCAACGCGCTGCCGGTCCTGGCGGTCCGTGACGCGAACGGCTGGCACCTCGATCCCTACAGCAACAACGGCGAGTCCTTCTACGCGCTGACCAGCGACTATTCGGTGACGCTCGACCACCCGTCGTCGCTGCTGGTGCCGGCGACCGGCACCTCGGTCGACACGCCGGGGACCTCCGGCCGTACGATCACGAAGGCGACGGCGAAGAACGTCCGCGAGTTCGCCTGGGCGGCCGGGCCGTTCGTGAAGACCACGAGCACCACCACGACGGGCGTCGTCGTGAACGTCTATCGGGTGAGCTCGATCAGCTCCGGCAGCGCGAGCTCGATGATGACCACCGCGAAGAACGCGCTCGTCGCCCACGCGGGCCGGTTCGGCGCCTACCCGTACGGCGAGGTGGACGTCGTGCTCGACAACAACTTCTGGTTCGGCGGCATGGAATATCCGGGCTTCGTGCTCGACGTGATCAGCTCCACCGCGCTGGCCCACGAACTGGCCCACCAGTGGTGGTACGGCATCGTCGGCGACGACGAATACACCAGCCCGTGGCTGGACGAGTCGTTCGCCGACTACGCCACCGATCTCTACAACGGCGTCTCGGGCACCAACTGCTGGAACATGGTCTCCTGGCAGTCGTCCGCCGAGAAGATCAGCAACTCGATGGCCTACTGGGACGCCCATCCGAGCAGATACGGCACCGTCGTCTACACCTACGGCAAGTGCGCGCTGCACGACCTGCGGCGCACGATCGGCACGACGGCGATGCAGAATCTGCTGAAGAACTACGCCGCCGCCCACTGGCACGGGGTCTCGACCACCGCGGACTTCAAGGCCGCCGCGCAGGCGGCCGCCTCCGTCGACCTGTCGTCGTTCTGGACGACCCACCGCATCGACGGCTGACCCCATCGGGGCCCTGCTCCCAGCCCGGCCGGGAGCGGGGGTGGGAGACCCACACCTCCCCTCCCCCGGCGGCTGAGCGATGCATATGCCGAAAGCCGATGCCGCCGCCTATCCTGGGCGAATGAAGATCGGCAGGCTGTCCGGCGGAGTCCTCTTGGCGGTCGTCCTCGCGGGGTGCTCGTCCGGGAGCGTCCCGCCCTCGGGCGCGCTGAAGGTGAGCAGCCCGGCCTTCGCCGACGGCGCCGCGATCCCCGGGAAATACGCGTGCGCCCGGCAGGGAGGCGAGGACGTCTCGCCCCCGCTGGCCTGGAGCGGCGTTCCCGAGGACGCTCGCGAGCTGGCGATCGTGGTGGACGACCCGGACGCGCCCGGCGGGACGTACGTCCACTGGATCGTGACCGGCATCCCCGTCACCGAGACGAGCGTGCCCGAGGGCCGAGCCCCGGGGAGGGTCCTGCCGGGCAGCGGCGGCACCGCCGGCTATGCCGGGCCCTGCCCGCCGAGCGGGGTGCATCACTATCACTTCGTCGTTTACGCGCTGCCCGGCCCGATCACGCCCAGCGGCGACGCTGTGGCGATCCACAAGCAGATCAAGGAGGCCGCGATCGGCTCGGGCGAGACCGTCGGCACCTGGAGCAACTGACCGGTGCCCCGGCCTCGCCGGGGTGGCGGGCAATCCGGCACCGGTCGCGGGAAGCGGCGGTGACCTCCGGTCAGAGTTCGAGGACGAGGCGCTCGGAGCGGGCCCGCGACACGCAGATGAACATGATGTCCCCGGCCTCGCGCTCCTCCTCGGTGAGCAGGTCGTCGCGGTGGTCGGGGACGCCGGCGAGCACCGCCGTCTCACAGGTGCCGCAGGTGCCCTCGCGGCAGGACGACAGCACCGCGACCCCCGCCTCCTCGACCACCTCCAGGATCGAGCGGCCCGGCGGCACGGTCAGCGTCGTGCCGGTCAGGGCCAGCTCCACCTCGAAGGCGCCCTCCGCAGCACCCTCCGCCGTAGCGGCGTCGTTCCGGGCGGCGTCGTTCCGGGCGGAGGGTACGAAGCGTTCGAACCGCAGCGCTCCCTTGGGCCAGGAGGCGCACCGTTCCTGCGCAGCCGCCAGCAGCGGCTCGGGTCCGCAGCAGTAGACGAGGGTGTCCGTACGCGGATCGCCGAGCAGCGCGTCGAGGTCGAGCAGGCCGGTCTCGTCCTGCGGGCACAGCTCCACCCGGCCCGGGTGGTCCCGCGTGAGCCGGTCGGCGAACGCCATCGACGCCCGGGTGCGCCCGCCGTACACAAGCCGCCAGTCGCTCCCGCGCCGCGCCGCCTCCTCGATCATCGGGAGGAGCGGGGTGATGCCGATGCCTCCGGCGACGAACAGGTAGCGTGGCGACTCGTCGAGACCGAAACGGTTGCGGGGACCACGCATCCGGACCGTGTCGCCCTCCGCCAGCCGATCGTGCACGTACGCGGAGCCGCCCCGCCCGTCCCGCTCCCGGAGCACCGCCACTTGGAAGACCGAGGAGTCGCCGGGGTCGCCGCACAGCGAATACTGCCTGACCAGTCCCGGGGCGAGCAGCAGGTCGAGGTGGGCGCCCGGCGTCCAGGCGGGCAGCGGGCCGCCGTCGGGACGAACGAGGCTCAGGAGGACGACGCCGTCGGCGACGGGCTCCTTGCCCGCCACCTTCACGTCGAGCTCCGCTTCGGTGACGGGCATGGTCGCCGAGGCTTCCTTTCTGGGGGATGCCGCGTCTCAGACGAGCGCGGCCGCCGGTGCCGGGGAGTCGTGCGCTTCCGGGGTGCGGGGCAGGTGGCCCTCCGGGTGGCCGAGCAGCCAGTCCCACAGGACCACCGGGTCCTCGAACTCGCGCTCCGCCCCGCAGAAGCAGGAGGCGTGCAGCCGGTCCGTCCCCGGCAGCCAGCGGATGCGGTAGACGGTGCGACCGGCCGGCGCGCCGGAGTCCCGCGCGCTCATCGAGCGGCGGCCTGCGAGGGCACGGAGTCGCCCTGGGCGGCCATCCGGGCGAGAAGGCGGCGGGCGGCCAGGCCACCGGTGTCGATGTTCACCGACAGCTCCTGGTAGCGGTCCGGCTCCGCGGCGATGACCTCCTCCAGCGTGTTGAGCGCGGCCACGTCCTGCAGCACGACGGTGCGGTTGCTGTCCCGCAGGAAGTCGGAGACCTTCTCGTCGTCGAGCGCGAAGTCACGCGCCACGGCCCAGAAGTCGTACGTGCTGTTCTCCGTCGACGGGGTGATCGCGTACACGACCTCGACGTGGAACGCGTGCTCGTCCGTGCCGTCGGCGGCGGGCGGGGGCGACCCGACCGGGGCGACGCGGCTGTGCAGCAGATAGAGGCACGGCGGGTGATACTCGATGTCCTGCCAGCGGGTGATCCGGCCCTTGATGCCGGTCGACTCGGCGTAGAACGGCGGGCAGGCCGCGTCGTCCATGTGGCGGCTGACGTAGACGATGCCCGCGTCCTCGTCGACCTCGGTCGTGATCGGGGTCTCGGCCACCTCGGGGGTGCCGATGTATCCGCCGTGCAGGTACGTCTCGTGGGACAGGTCGAGGAGGTTGTCCACGAGCAGGCCGTAGCGCGCGTTCAGCGGCTCCATGCCGCACACCGTGGCGTAGTCGGGCGAGGTCAGCCAGGGCGCGCGCGGGGGCAGCGTGTCGCCCGGCTCGCGGTCGCCGATCCACACCCAGACGAACGAGTCCTGCTCGACCACGGGATAGGTGCGCAGCCGCGCGGTGCGCGGGATGCGCTGCTGGGCGGGAACGGCCACGCAGACGCCGTCCGGCCCGTAGGTGAAGCCGTGGTAGCCGCACACGACACGGTCGCCGACCAGGTGGCTGGGCGATTCGGACAGGGGGAAGCGGCGGTGCACGCAGCGGTCGGCCATGGCCACCGCGCGCCCGTCCTCGGTGCGGTAGAGCAGGATCGGCTCGTTGAGAATGGTGCGGCCGAGCTGCTTTCGGCCCACCTCGTGGCCGTAGGCGGCCACGTACCACTGGTTGCGCGCGAATTCGGTGACGATCACGAGTCACTCCTCGGAGTCGGCGGGGAGGGGCCGCCGGCGCAGGTCAGGTTTGCGAATCTTGCCGGAACCGGTCTTTGGCAACGTGTCGACGATATCCACGTAGATCGGGATCTTATACTTCGCGAGCCGAGGGCGGAGAAAGTCGCGAATTTCGTCGGGAGTGACATTCGTGCCGGGGCGCGGCACGACGAAGGCGCGGCCCACTTCGCCCCACTTGTCGTCGGGCACTCCGACGACGGCGGCCTCCGCCACGGCCGGATGTTCGAAGAGCACTCCCTCCACCTCCGCGGGGTAGACGTTCTCCCCGCCGGAGATGTACATGTCCTTCACCCGGTCGACGATGTAGAGGTGGCCCTCGTCGTCCAGGGTGGCGACGTCGCCCGAGTGGAACCAGCCGCCCTCGGTCAGCGCGGCGGCGGTCGCCTCCGGATCCCGCCAGTAGCCCGGCGTCACGTTCGGTCCCTGCACGAGCACCTCGCCCGGCTCCCCGGGCGCGACCGGGGTGAGGTCGGGCCGGACCACGCGCACGTTGGCGAAGAACACCGGCACCCCGGCCGAGCCCACCTTGCGCACGCTCTCGCCCGCCTCCAGGAAGGTCGCGCCCGGCGAGGTCTCGGTCATCCCGTAGCCCTGACAGAAGACCAGGCCGCGTTCCTGGTAGGCGCGGATCAGCGCGACCGGGATGGACGCGCCCCCGGACATCAGCGTGCGCAGCGAGGACAGGTCGGCACCTGCCCACCGCGGCGACTGCACGAGCGCGGCGAACATCGCGGTGACCCCGAACATCCAGGTGACCCGGTGCCGCTCGATGAGGTCGTAACACCGGTCGACGTCCCATGACGGCATGATGACCGACATGCCACCTTTGAGGAAGGTCGGCAGCAACGTCTGGTTCAGCGCCGCCACATGGAACAGCGGCGCGCTGATCAATGTGACCTCGGTGCTCGTCACGTCCACGCCGATCAGGATGTGGTAGGTGTTCCACACCAGGTTGGCGTGGCTCAGCATGGCGCCCTTGGGCCGTCCGGTGGTGCCGGAGGTGTAGAGGATGAGCGCGATGTCGTCGAGCGCCACCGGGGTGTCGATCGGCGTGGGGTCGCCCTGCGACAGCCACGTCTCGTAGTGCAGCTCCCTTTCCGCCGGTGACTCGAGCGCCACCACCGTGCGCAGGTTCGGCAAGCCGGGCAGATCGCGGACCACCGCCGCCACCTGTGCCGCGCACTCGGGCCCGTAGACGAGGACCGACGAGCCCGAGTGCTCCAGCATGTACGCGATCTCGGGCGCGGCCAGCCGGAAGTTCAGCGGGACGAAGATCCCGCCGAGCATGTGGGTGGCGAACATCGTCTCGGCGAAGGCGATGTGGTTCGGACCGAGGTAGGCGACCCGGTCACCCGCCCGCACCCCCGCGTCGCGTAACCGCGACGCGAGTCTCGTCGTCCGTTCGTGGACCTCCGTGTAGCTGTACGGCCGGTCCGCGTAGACGAACGCGGTGCGGTCCGGGCTCATCTGGGCCCGGCGGGCCGGCCAGCCACCCAGTCCGGCATTGCGCATATGTGGCACCCCTTGGTCAGGCGGAGGATGGTTTCGCCGTGTCGGCGGCGAGACCGGACGCGGGCCCGGCGGCGACCGCGGCCAGGTCGTGTCGGCTGGTCTCGCGCAGCGCCAGGACACAGACCACGGTGAGCAGGCAGCAGGCCGCGATGATCACCGAGATCGTCGTCGTGCCGCCTCCGGTCGAGGCGTCGAGCTGGGCGAACAGCAGCGGTGCGAGGCCCGCCCCGAGCCCGGCGATCTGGTAGCCGAGCGAGGCTCCCGTGTAACGGCTCCCGGTGGCGAACAGCTCGGTGTACAACGCCGCGAGCGGGCCGTACATCAACGGGTGGACGACCGACTGGCCGAGCACGAGCGCGATGGCGAGCACAGCCTGGTTGCCGGAGTCGACCATCGGGAAGAGCGCGAAGCCGAACACCGCCATGAGCACCGCGCCCGCGAGCACGACCGGCCGGCGCCCGACCCGGTCGGACAGCGCCGACCAGCCGACGATGCCCAGGACGGCCAGCGCGGACGAGAGCGTGAGCGCGTTCAGCACCACCTGCCGGGCGAAGCCGGCGCGCACGCCGTACGCGATGAGATAAGTGGTGAGGGTGCCCTGGGCCACGAAGGCGGACAGCCCGACGCCGATCCCGAGCAGCAGGGTCTTCGGGTGGTCGCGGAACACGTCCAGCAGCGGCAGCCGGGACGCCCGCTCCTTGACGGCCTCGAACAGCGGGGTCTCCTCGACCCGCAGCCGGACGAACAGGCCCACCGCCAGCAGCGCGATGCTGAGCAGGAACGGCACCCGCCAGCCCCAGCTCAGGAACGCCTGCTCGTCCATGACGGCGCCCGTGCCGGTGAGCACCGCCGTGGACAGCACCATGCCGAAGGGGGCTCCGGCGTTGGTGAAGCTCGCCCACAGGCCGCGCCTGCCGGTGGCGTGCTCGGCGGACATCAGCACCGCGCCGCCCCACTCGCCGCCGACGGCGACGCCCTGCAGGACCCGGAGCACGATGAGCGCGATCGGCGCGAGGCTGCCGATCTGCGCGTAGGTGGGCAGCAGGCCGATGAGGAAGCTCGCGACGCCCATCAGGGTCATGGTCAGCACGAGCATGCGCTTGCGTCCCAGCCGGTCGCCGTAGTGACCGAAGATCACGCCGCCGAGCGGCCTGGCCAGGTAGCCGGTCGCGAAGGTGCCGAAACTGGCGACCGTCGCGGTGAGGGAGTCGAGGGAGGAGAAGAAGACCTTGTTGAAGACCACCGCCGAGGCCGTGGCGTAGAGCAGGAAGTCGTAATACTCGATGACGCTGCCCAGGAAGCTGGAGGCCACCGCGCGGCGAAGCTGAACGGGGTTGGGGGATGAGACTGACAGGTTCGGCATGACCGAGCTCCTCGTCCGGGAGCGAGCTGGACTCTCGCCTTCTCGTCCGGAGGTTAGGCATATTTCTAACGGACGTCAATAGTTTGCCCAATATGTAACGGCGGCCCGTTCCGGGCACCTGCACCCCGCCCGGAGCCGCCCGTTCTCCGGCCTACCCCGTCCGGCGGCCGCACCCACGGACGGAGTGGCCGCCGGGTCGCACACCTTCAGATGTCGGGCAGTGATGTGACGGTCGTCACAGATGTGCATGACGTTCGGGTTCGGTCTACCCTGTGCTCGTGACCCTCGGCGGCGAAGACGACCAGGCGGCGCCATCCCTGCGCCCGCAGTCCCTGATGTTCAGCTTCCTCGGCATCTACGTGCTGCATCGCGACATCGCCGTCTACTCGGGGAGCGTCATCGACGTCTTCGCGCGCCTCGGCGTCTCCGAGGAGGCCGTACGGTCGACGCTCGCGCGGATGGTGAAGCGCAACCTGCTGACCCGGCACCGGCAAGGACGGAAGGTGTATTTCGGCCTGACCCCGCATGCCGTGGAGGTCCTGGAGGACGGGCGCAGACGGGTGTGGGAGACCGGCGCGGTGAACCGCGACTGGGACGGCACGTGGACGGTCGTCGGCTTCTCGATCCCCGACAGCCGCCGCAGCACGCGGCACGACCTGCGGTCGCGGCTCATCTGGGACGGCTTCGGCCTGCTGCAGAGCGGGCTGTGGATCGCGCCGGGCGTCAAGGACGTCACCGACGTGCTCGCCTCCCTCGACCTGGGCGACCACGTGACCGTGCTGACCGCCAAGGCGTTCAAGCCGACCGAGGCGGCCGATCTCGTCGGGAAGGCGTTCGACATCGAGCAGATCGCCGCGCGCTACCGGGCGTTCCTCGCCCAGTGGGACGTCCCCCGGCCGTTCCCCGGCGCGCCCGACGACCTGGCGCGGCAGTTGCTGCTGCACACCGACTGGCTGCATCTCGTCCGCCAGGATCCGCACCTGCCCGCCGAGCACCTGCCCCGCGACTGGCCGGCGATCCAGGCCGAGCGGACCTTCCAGACGCTCGCGCAGCGGTACGAGCCGCCCGCCGCCGGAATCGCCGCCACCGTCCTGGACACGCTGCCCGTCTGACACCGGGCCGTCTGACGTGTCCGGCCTATGGCCGTCTGACGGATCTGACCTATGACCGTCTGACGGGTCTGACCTATGACCGTCTGAGGCCCGGCCGCGCCGCCCCCTGATGGCTCGTCGCGGCGCGGCCGGGGCCGGTCAGGCGATGGTGCAGGCCGCGCCGTTGAGGGCGAAGGCGGCCGGTGCGGTGTTGGTGCCGCTGTAGGTGCCCTGGAAGCCGAAGTTCGTGCTGCCTCCGGCGGGGATGGCGGGGTTGTAGGAGACGTTGCGCGCGGTGACCTGGGCGCCGGACTGGGTCACGGTGGTGTTCCACGCGTTGGTGATCCGCTGGTTGCCCGGCCACGTCCAGGTGACGGTCCAGCCGTTGACGGGAGCGGTGCCGGTGTTCGTGATCGTGACGTCCGCCGTGAAGCCGTCGTTCCAGGAGTTGGGCCGGTACGTGATCCGGCAGGAGGCGCCCTGCGGAATCGACGGGCTCGGGGACGGACTGGCGGACGGGCTCGCAGACGGACTGGCGCTCGGGCTCGCAGACGGACTGGCGCTCGGGCTCGCGGACGGACTGGCGGACGGACTCGCGGACGGGCTGGGGCTCGGGCTCGGGCTGGGGCTCGGGCTCGGGCTGGGGCTCGGGCTCGGGCTACCGGTGAGACCGAAGAACTGGATGGCGATGGCCGCCATGCCGCCCATGGGGAGGCTGTGGCCCGCGCCCTGGATGGTGTACGCCTCGACCTGCACGGTCCCCGAGGAGTCGGCGTAGCGGCGGCGGCTCCACCCGGACTGCGGCGTGTCCGTGGTCGTCGGCGTCTGGCTCAGGCCGTGGACGTTCGTCCACTGCTTGATCTCCTCGTCCAGCTCGGCGTAGGCCACGACGTTGTCGCTGGTGCCGTGCCACAGCTGCATGCGCGGCCACGGCCCCCGATAGCTCGGGTTCGCGTTGCGGACCACGTCGCCCCACTGCTGCGCGGTCTTGCCCACGCACGGAGCGGAGTTGCCGCCCGGGCTGTAGGCCGCCTCGTTGGGGAAGCAGGTGAACGGCACGCCCATGAACGCCGCGCCCGCCTTGAACACCTCGGGATACAGGGCGAGCATCGCGTTGGTCATCATCGCGCCCGAGGAGGCGCCGGTCGCGAACACCCGGTTCGGGTCACCGTGATACTGCTGCTCGACATAGGTGATCATCGACATGAGGGACACGGGGTCGGTCTGGCCGCCGCGCACCTTGGACGCCTCGGACCAGTTGTCGAAGCAGTTCATCTTCTTCGAGGCCGACGGGTAGATGACGATGAAGCCATAGCGGTCGGCCAGCGAGGCGAACTCGGTGGACGAGTAGAAGCCCGGCCCCGAGCCCCCACATGTGTGCATGGCCAGCACGATCGGCGGGTTCTGCTGGACGTTGTTCGGGACGTACAGGTGCATGCGCAGGTTGCCGGGGTTGGCGCCGAAGCCGGTCACCTCGGTCAGCGTGGCCGCGGCGGCAGGGTGCGCGGACACCACCACCGACACCAGGGCCCCGGCGGCGCACAGCACCGCGGCGACGGCGCCGGCGACCGCCGCGATTAATCGTTTCATCCGCTCCTCCTTCTCGGATCAGCGGCGGTTCCCTCTTTTCCCATGCGCTATTCCGCGCACGTTCCGGAATCGCCGTTCGCTCGGAAGTCGTGACGTCAGCCGGTATAGAAGCAATGTCGGTCCGAGGTCAAGGGACGTCCGCGAGCGCCTCGCGGTCGAATAGGCGTTTCCACTGCATATCAAGGCACTTGCTATCAAGTAACTTGATACCCAGCCGCGAAACTTACATCTAGAAGATCGCGCGGTATGGTCGTCCGGTGACCGCCCGCCGCACCCGCCCCGCCGCTCGGCCCGCCGCCCCCGCGGCCCGCCTGAGCTACCTGGTGTTCCGCCTGGAGCGCCGCATCCGCGCCCGCCTGGACGACACGCTCGCCAGGCACGGCGTCACCACGACCGAATACATGGCGCTCAGTGAGCTGCGCACACGCGATGGGGTGTCGTCTGCGGAGCTGGCCCGCATCGCCTTCGTCACGCCGCAGGCGATGAACCTCGTCATCCGCGACCTGGAACGGCGCGGCCTGATCCGCCGCGATCCGCACCCGAACGGCGGCCGCACCCTGTGCGCCCGCCTCACTCCCGAGGGGACGGCCGTGCTGCGGAGCTGCGACAGCTCACTCGACGCCATCGAAACGGTGATGCTCGAAAAGGTCGACGACACCACGCGGGAGATCCTGCGAGACGGCCTCACCGTGTGCGCCCGGGCCCTGCGCCCCGACGCGTACTGACGACGTCGTCACAGCAGCCTGGTCATGAACACGCTGAGCGGGTCGGGCCGATAGTCGGCGAAGGGTTCGCAGTAGCGGAACCCGAACTTCTCGTACAGCCGTCGTGCGGGCAGGAAGAAGTCGGCCGAGCCGGTCTCCAGGCTCAGCCGGGTGAAGCCCATCCGCCGGGCCTCGCCGATGATGTGCTCCAGCAGCAGGGACGCGATCCCGCTGCGCTTGCGCGCCGCCGACGTGCGCATCGACTTCAGCTCGGCGTGCGCCGGGTCGAGCCTCTTGATGGCGCCGCAGCCCACGACGACGTCGCCGTCCATCACCGACCAGAACGTGACCTCGGGCGCGCGCAGGCCGTCGAGATCGAGAGCGTGCTTGCTCTCCGGCGGCGTGATGGACCGCATCTCCCGCACGTGTTCCCACAGGAACTCGGCGATCTGCGGGCCTGACAGGTCGTCCTCGATGATCCTCATCGCGCTCGTTCGTCCCGGGACGGTCGGTGACGCCGGTGGTCGGGAAACCACGGCCGGACGCCACTCTAGTGACTTCACGGGGCACCAGCACGGCAGGTCCGCCCGATCGGACCGACCCGGTAGCTCCCATTAGGCGAACCCGAAGCCGGGTGGCGGCGGCTCCCACCGGAACAGGCCGGCGGGCACGGAGTCGGCGAGGGCCTGGTATCCAGCCGGGTTCAGGTGCAGGTGGTCGCCCACGTCGTACGCCGCGAGCAGGCGGCGGGGATCGGCCGGGTCGCGGACGGCGTGGTCGAAGTCGATCACCGCGTCGAACCGGCGGCCGGTGCGGATCCACTCGTTGACCACCCGCCGGGCCCGCTCACGCCGGCCCTGCGCGTCGTCGTAGCCGTCGTGGCCGCCGAACGGCGTCAGCGTCGCGCCGTACACGCGGATGCCCCGTGCGTGCGCCCGCGTGACGATCTGGTCGTAGGCGAAGACGAGGTCGTCGGCCACCTGCTTCTGCGCGGCCGGGCTCGCCTCGGCGGTGCCGATGTCGTTGACCCCCTCGAACAGGACCAGCCACGCCACGCCGCTCTGGGCGAGCACGTCACGGTCCAGCCGGGCCAGCGCGTTGGGGCCGAGGCCGTCGTTGAGCACCCGGTTGCCGCCGGCCGCCTGGTTGAGCACCGCGACGCCGTCCATGCCGTGCCGGGTCAGCAGGCGGTCGAGCAGCCGGTCGGGCCAGCGGTCGTTGCCGTTGGTGGTCGAGCCCCGGCCGTCGGACAGGGAGTCGCCCACCACCGCCACCGCGGCGACCGAGGGCTCGGCCCACACCTCCACGCCGCCGAGGAAGTACCAGTGGTCCACCGGGGTCGCGCCGGGCAGGTCGGCGGCGTCGGCGTGGTCTCCGGCCAGCAGGTGGGAGGTGGTCCGCGAGCCCGGATGCGAGGTGATGTGCGCCGAGCGCTGGCCCTCGGCCAGATAGACGGTCACGGCGAGGTTCGACCGGGGTGCCACCTCGATCTCCAGCGGGTCGGAGACCGCCTGCGCCCCTGCGGGGATCGTCACCGGCGCGCGCCCGCGGAAGGTCACCGGCCGCACCGTCCCCGGCTCGACCGCGCTCACCCCGGCCCGTCCCCCGGCCGGCAGCGCCACGGTGACCTTCGTGAGAGGCAGCGCCGAGCCGCCGAAGGCGTTCGACACCCGCAGGCGGATCCGCCGCCCGCCCACCGAGACCCGTACGGTCTGCCGGAGCGTGGCATCGGCGAGGACACAGTCGTTGCGGGTGAACGGCGGAGGCGGCATGTTGTCGGGCTCGGTCAGCTGCGGCATCGCCGTCCAGGTGGGCACCCAGTGTCCGCCCGGAACAGCCCGGTGTCCGCCCGGAACAGCACAGTGTCCGCCCGGAACAGCCCGATGTCCGCCCGGAACAGCACAGTGTCCGTCAGGAACAGCCCGATGTCCGCCCGGAACAGAGTGCCCGTCCGCGGCAGGCGCCGTCATGGGATGCGCCGCCCGTGCGCGTCGGGGACGCCCGACTTGCGGAAGAAGTAGGCGTTGATCTGGTCGCGCCACTCCTCCGCGCAGCGGATCTGCTCGTCCAGGAGGTCCTTCACCCGGGTGTGCAGGGCCGGGTCGAACAACCCCACGGCCTCCTCCCATCGCCGTCCGGCCTCGGCCGCCTGCTCGGCGCCCGCGAAATGGGTGTCGTAGATGTGCTGGATGACCGTCGACCCGCTGCGCAGCACGTGCCCGTACGGGACGTGGTGGAAGAACAGCAGCAGCTCGTCGGGACAGTCGGCGAGCGACTCGTAGACCTCCGACCACGGCGGCGGATACTGGCCGGTGAAGCCGGTGCCGGTGGCGCGGGTGCGGTCGACGCCGACGCCGTCGCGGTCGGCGAAGTGGTAGGTGCCCCACGGCGTGTACTCGTATCCGTCCACGTCGGGCCCGTAGTGGTGGCCAGGACGGACCATGAACCCGACGCCCAGCGGGGCGGTGTAGCGCTCGTAGGTGCGCCAGGAGTCGTCCATGATCTCGTGCAGCGTGCGCCGCAGCCGCTCGGTGTCCCCCGTCGCCGCCGGGACGAAGGTGAGGTCGATCCACTCGTCGAGGATCGCCACCGGGTCCAGGCGCGGCTCCCAGGCCAGGCGTCCGAAGGCGTACAGGTTGGCCTGGGCGAGCGGGTGGCCGGTCCAGTAGGGGTCGTCGCCGACGTTGGAGACCGCCACCAGGTCGCCGCCGCCGACGAGATCGGCCACGTCGGCGCGGTCGGCGCCCCAGGGGCGGAAGCCGAGCACCTCGCGCCACATCGGCGCGAGATAGCAGACGTGCCGCTGCTGACCGGTGTACTCCTGCGTCACCTGGAGCTCCACCGCCACGCGGGTGGCGGGCATGGCCGCGATGACCGGCGACACCGGTTCGCGCGGCTGGAAGTCGATCGGGCCGTGCTTCACCTGGAGGATCACGTTGTCGCGGAACCGCCCGTCGAGCGGCGCGAAGTGGTCGTAGGCGGCGCGGGCCCGGTCGGTGGAGCGGTCGCGCCAGTCCTGCCGGTGGTTGTAGACGAAGGCCCGCCAGTGCACGACCCCGCCGTACGGCGCCAGCGCCTCGGCCAGCAGGTTCGCGCCGTCGGCGTGGTCGCGCCCGTACGCGAACGGGCCGGGCTGCCCCTCCGAATCTGCTTTCACGACATATCCGCCGAAGTCGGGGATCGTGTCGTAGACCCGGCCGGTGACGTCCGCCCACCACTTGCGCACGTCCTCGTCCAGCGGGTCGGAGGTCGGCAACCCTCCGACGACGACCGGCGAGGCGAAGCTCACCGACAGGTGCACCCTGATCCCGTACGGCCGGAACACGTCCGCGAGCGCGGCGACGTCGCCGAGCCGGTCCGTCAGCAGGTGGGCCTCGGTGGCGTGCACGTTCACGTTGTTCACGGAGATCGCGTTGATGCCGCACGCGGCCAGCAGCCGGGCGTAGGCGCGCACCCGCGCCAGGTCGCCGCGCGGGGCGCCGTCGCGCCAGAAGACGGACCCGCCCGCGTAGCCGCGTTCGACCTGGCCCATCACGGGATGCACGTCGACGTTGTCCCAGTGGTCGAGCATGCGCCGCCGCACCGCCGGCCGGTGATGCTCGGCCGGCCGCTCCCCCGCGAACGCCCGCTCCCCGAGCCGTACGACGTGGAACAGGCCGTAGAGCAGCCCGGCGGGCTCGTCGGCGAGCACCACGGTGACGCCGTCCCTGCGGGCGAGCACATAGCCCTCGTCGCCGATCGCGGAATCGGGGCGGACCTCGCCCGCGACGCCCGGCAGGGCCTCGGCGGTCGTGAGCGCGAGCACGAGGTCGTACGGCCCGTCACCGGCCCGGCGGACGCTTCCGCCGTACCGGGCGGACGCCTGGGCCACCTCGTCGTGCACGGTCTCGGCGAGGAGCCCGTCGCCGAGCACGAGCGTGCGGCGCGAGCCGATCGCCCGGAACGCCTCCGGCGGCAGCCAGGCGGGATGGACGCGATCAGGAGTCGTCACGTGGCCCCTCCGGGGAATCGCCCTGAGCGGTCGCGCCTTGAACGGTGAACTTCTCCGTGACCTCGGCGATCAGCGGCCTGCTGTTCAGCAGCAGCGCCGCCGCGAACACCGAGCCGAGCAGCGTCAGCGCGGCCTCGGTGGCGACCAGCGTGACCCCGGCCGCGACGACGGCGAGGCAGGCGTTGCCGAGCGCGACGCGGGGCGTGGAGAACAGGAAGTAGACGGCCAGGCGGGCGACGTCCCTCGCGCGGAACGCGAACAGCGACGTGATCACGAGCGCGTTCGCGCCCCACAGGGCCGTCGCGAGCGCCACGACGGCGAGCAGGACCGCCCACCAGCCCGGCACGCCCGCCGCGCCGAAGTTGGCGAACGTCGTCCCGAGGACGGTCAGCCCCGCCAGCCACGGAACGTACAGCTTCAGCACGCCGCCGATGTTCATCCGGTAGCCGCGCCAGAACGCGGACGCCGGGTGGAGGTCGGCCAGGTCCAGCCTCCGCCGGTGCAGCGCGTACAGTGCGGCGGACAGCGCCGGACCGGCCGGAAGCGCGCACGCCACGGCCAGCGGGACGTTGGCGGCGTCGCGGTCGAGCAGGACGAGCCCGGCCAGGCCGGGCAGGGTGGTGGCCACGATCAGGAACTCGACCGTGAGCAGCGTGTAGACCAGCGCGGAGACACGGGAGAGCGGTCCCTGGCCGAACCGCCGGATCGTCGTCTCGGTCATCGGGGGTCTCCCTGGTCGTCCAGGCCCAGCAGGCGGCGGTGGTCCTGCCCTGCCGCCCAGGGCGGGGTCTCGTCGATCACCGGGGTGATCTCCAGCAGGGTGACCTCGTGGCGGTCGAGGATGACGTCCAGGTGGACGTGCCCGTCCTCGATGGGCAGCCCGCGGTGAGTGCGGACCGGCTCGGCCGCCTCCCTGAGCGCGTCGAGCTGCCGGGGCCGGGGCGAGGCCGGGCGGCCCATCTCGCACCACGCCCGCCAGGCGTTGCCCTTCTCCTCGCTCACCGACGAGCGCAGCAGGAAGGCCGAGCCCGCCGGGGAGCCGGACGGGGAGCCGATCGGGACCGACAGCCGCACCCTGTGGCCGTCCACGGGCGGGCCCCCGGTGACGTCCACCGGCGCCCAGGCCAGCACGGCGACCCGGCCGGTGTCGTCGCGGGTGACCAGGTGGTCCGGCCCGCGCGCCAGGATCTCCTCGCCCATGCGGGCCATGAAGGCGTACAGGTGATAGGTCGGCTTCTTGATCTGGCGGTGGGTCAGCAGGCCGAAGCCGCCGTGGAACAGCGACGTCGGCACGCCCACCTCCTCGAACACGTCGCTGAAGGTCCAGTAGGAGAAGGAGTCGGCCAGGTCTCCCCCGGTGGCCAGCACCGGCGCGAGGTACGCGGCGTTGAAGGCCGTGTCGTGGATCGGGTTGTCGGGCCGGTAGGAGGAGTTGAACTCGGTGATGTGCACGGGCAGGTCCGCCAGCGGGCCACCCTTGAGCTGCTGCCGGGGCAGGGCGAACTGCTCCAGCAGCCGCGACGGCGGGCCCAGCGTCTGGTGCACGCCGAACGGCACATGCCGCGCCGGGCCGGAAGTGTAGGCGTGCCTGCTGACGAAGTCGATCGGCAGCGACCGTTCCACGACGAAGTCGGCGAAGCGCACCAGCCAGTCGTCGGAGCCGGGCGAGATGGCCGGCCCGCCCACCTGGAGCGAGGCGTCGACGTCCTTGATCGTGTTGACGGTCACCTCGTAGAGCCGCTGGTAGGCCGCCTCGTCGGCGTCGAGCCAGAACTCCTTGAGGTTGGGCTCGTTCCACACCTCGATCGGCCAGGTGCGCACCTGGTCGAGCCCGTACCGGTCGATGAGGTGCGTCACCGTGGCCCGCACCAGCGCGGCCCACTCGTGCCAGTCGCGGGGCGGGGTGATGTTGCCGTGCCACCAGAACACGGTCTGCTCTCCGGACGCGAGCCCGGAGGGCATGAAGCCCAGTTCGAGGAAGGGCGCGATCCCGAGGCCGAGGTAGGCGTCGATCACCTGGTCGACGTAGGTGAACACGTGCCGCACGTGCCGCCGGCCGCCGTGCTCGTACGGCCGATGGACGCCCACCCCGTCGCTCAGCAACCCGTGCCCCCGGATGTGCCGGAAGCCGATCTCCCGCTGCACCAGCGCCAGAGATTCCTGGTAGTCCCGGCGCAGGGCCAGGTCGAAGCGTCCGGTGCCGACGCAGAACCGCCAGGCGTCCGGCAGCCTGCTCGGGATCTCGTGGACATCAGGGACATCGGGGGCAGGGTCGCGCATCATCGTCCTTCGCTCGCCGTTCCGGAAAACACGTGCCGGCCGTGGGTCAGGCACGGCCGGCACGGGCCGGTCAGCCGTGCTCCTTCTTGTAGCGCTCGTACGCGCTGTTGACGAGGTTGACGTAGGACGTCATGTTCTTCGCCTCGAGTTCCTTGACGTAGGCGTCCCACTCGTCGAAGCTCCGCTTGCCGAGGATGAACTCGAGCGTGTTCTGGGTGGCGTGGTCCTTCAGCGGGGTCTGCCACAGCGCGGCCTGCTCGCGCTCCTCGTCGTTGAGCGGGCTCGGCGGCTTCGGCGGCAGCGCCTGCCTGGCGTTCATCGTCTTCTGCCATTCGATCTCCTCCTCGGAGAAGGTCGACTGGAGCAGTTCGGTGCTGCCGCCGTAGGCGAACACGCCGTTGGAGAAGCCGAAGTCCTTCTGCAGGTGCTTGGGCGCGCCGGGGTTGAGGCCGACGAAGTCGACGTCCTTCGCCAGCTGGTACTTGCCGGAGGCGTCCTTGGTGTAGGTGGTCCCCTCGATGCCCCACTTGGCGAACACCTGGCCCTCGTCGGAGTACCAGAGCCAGTCGATGAACTGCATCATCGCGACGAAGTTCTTGCTGTCGCGGGCCTTCTTGGAGATCATGATGCCGTTCTCCAGCCGGCTGTCGTTGGCGTCGGCCTTGACCGGCCCCTGCGGCCCGATGGGCACCGGGATCTTGATGAGCTTCGCCTTCGGGTTGGCCTTCTTCAGGGGCGGGCGATACTCGTTCACCAGCGTCTGGGCGTTGCCGCTGATCACGAAGGACTTGCCGGACGCCAGCTTCTGGATCGCCTGGTCGTCCTGCTGCGTGAAGCTCTCCGGGTCGAGCAGCTTCTCCTCCACCAGCGTGTGGAGGAACTGCAGCATCTGCTTGTACTGCTCCATGGCGCCGGTGAAGGCGAACTTCTGCGCGTTGGGGTCCCACGTGATGCCGGTCGTGAAGCCCCAGCCGCCGCGTGCGCCGCTGCCCAGACCGAAGACCTGGTTCAGCATGGCGCCGCCCGGCGTGGGGATGCCCCAACGGTCCGAGTAGGGATAGGAGTCGGGATACTCCGCCTTCATCGCCTTCAGCATGTTGTGCACGTCGTCCCAGGTCTGCGGGATCTCCAGCCCGAGCTTGTCGAGGATGTCGCTGCGCACCACGAGCGTGTAGTCCGTCCAGTAGTCCTCGTGGAGACCGGGGAGCAGGTAGAAACGGCCGTCCGCCTGCCGGAGCGTGTCAAGGTCGGCCTGCAGGTTCCACTTGGCGACCTTCTCCTTGAAGTTCGGCATCAGGTCGAGATAGTCGCTGACCGGCAGGACGCTGCCCGAGGCGACGAAGGGGGTCTCCTGGCCCGGGTAGGTCTTCGGGATGATCAGGGGAGCGTCGCCCGCGCCGATCATCAGGCTGCGCTTGTTCTCGTAGTCGCTCAGCGGCACCACGTTCGGCTCCAGCGTCACGTTGGTGCGCTTGGTCAGCTCCGACCAGAACAGCCAGTCGTTCTTGATCGGATAGAACGGGTGATTGTTGTAGAGGATGCTGAACGTGAGCGGGGCAGCGGCCTTGAACGTCTTGCCGACGCCGTAGTCGGCCATCGCGCCGTCCCGGTTCGCCGCGAAGTCGTCACCGCTCTGCTTGGCGCCGCCGGAGTCGCCGCCGTCGCCGTCGGTGCTGCAGGCGGCGAGAGCGAGGAAGGCTCCCACGGCGACCATCGCCTGACGCCGGTTGATCTCGTACATGAAAGGGGGGTCCTCTCCCTGGTGAAATGAGCTGGGGAAACGGGCTGAGTGAATGCGGAATGAGAGGTCCGGCGTGTTATCCCTTCACCGCGCCGAGCATGACGCCCTTGACGAAGTAGCGCTGGACGAACGGGTAGACCACCAGGATCGGGATGACCGTGAGCACCATCGTCACGGACTTGATGTTGGTGGCCACGGTCATGTCGGTGGCGTCGGCGCCGACGGACGTGCCCGTGGTGGCGCCGGCGATGAGGTTGCGCAGGTAGACGGTCACCGGGAACAGGTCGTTCTGGCTCATGTAGAGGAAGGCCGCGAACCACGAGTTCCAGAACGACACGGCGTAGAACAGCACCATCGTCGCGAGGACCGCCTTCGACAGCGGCAGCACGATCCGGAACAGGATGCCGTAGGTGCTCATGCCGTCGATCGCGGCGGCCTCCTCCAGCTCGACCGGCAGGCCCTCGAAGAACGCCTTCATCACCAGGAGGTTGAAGACGCTGATCGCGTTCGGCAGGACGATGGCCCAGATGCTGTCCTTCAGCCCGAGGCTGGAGATGAGGATGTAGTTGGGGATGAGCCCGCCGGTGAAGAACATCGTGAAGACCGCGATCCCGATGAGGACCGTGCGGCCCTTCAGGTGCTTCTTCGACAGCACGTACGCGTAGCACGTGGTCATCACCATCGCGATGGCCGTGGCGACGACCGTGTAGACCACCGTGTTGCGGTAGTTGGTCCAGAACGTGGGGTCGGAGGCCACGAACTCGTACGTACGGAAGGTGAACCCGACGGGAACGAGGTTGACCTTGCCGGCCCGGATGGCGAACTCGTCGCTGAACGACCGGGCGACGATGTTGACGAACGGATACAGGGTGACGAGCACGACCACGGTCAGGATGATCGTGTTCACGACCCGGAACACCCGGTAGCCCCGGGTCCTGTCGACGGTTACCACAGGCTCGTCCCCACCGTGCGCCGGGAGATCAGGTTCGCCGACATGACCAGGGCCAGCCCGATCACGGCCTCGAACAGGCCGATCGCCGCGGCGTAGCTGAAGCTGTTGGAGACGATGCCCATCCGGTAGAGGTACGTGGAGATCACATCGGCGGTGGGATACGTCAGCGGGTTGTAGAGCAGCAGGATCTTCTCGAAGCCCACGGCCATGAACGTGCCGATGTTGAGGATCAGCAGGGTCATCGCGGTCGGCCGGATGCCGGGGAGGGTCACGTGCCAGACCTGCCGCCAGCGGCTCGCGCCGTCGATCCTGGCGGCCTCGTACAACTGCTCGTCGATGGTCGTGAGCGCGGCGAGGTAGATGATCGTCCCCCAGCCGACCGTCTGCCACATCTCGGAGGAGACGTAGATCGTCCGGAACCACCCCGCCTCCTGCAGGAAAGCGATGGGCTCGCTGCCGGCCGCGCGCAGGAGCTGGTTGACCGGGCCGTCCACCGACAGCATCTCCATGACCAGCCCGGCCACGATCACCATCGACAGGAAGTGCGGCAGGTAGGACACCGACTGGACGAAGCGCTTGATCTTGCGGCCGCGCAGCTCGTTGATCAGCAGGGCGAGCACGATCGGCGTGGGGAAGCAGAACAGCAGGGTCAGCGCGCCGATGACCACGGTGTTGGTGAACACCTGCCAGAACGACGGGTCGTTCAGGAACATCTTCACGTAGCGAAGGCCGACCCATTCCTCGCCGAGCACGCTGCCGCCGGGCTGGAACTTCCGGAAGGCGATGACGTTCCCGATCATCGGCAGATACCGGAAGATCACGAAGAACAGCAGCGGAAGGATCGCCAGCGAGTAGAGCTGCCAATCACGGCGTAACGCCTGGCGCCAGGTGCGGCGCGGCGGGCGCCGCGCACGGGCGGGATCGGGCCTCGCCCGCCGGCGATCCCCGGTGTCCGGCGACGCGTCGATCGCCCTGGTGGTACTCATCCCGTGCCTCCGATGCCATCGGAACGGATCCACGGCGGCGCGTGCGGCCGCCGATTGGGGCGGCTTCGCGCACCCCGCCCCGAAAAGCGGCATGGCAGCGCGAACCGAAAGTTTCGAAAGTTGCCATTAATATTGCGGAAATATAGGACCCGGGCATGGGTGCGTCAAGAGGGCAGTCAATCCTCGGGATTCTGCCCATACCACCCCCAATGCCGCCTGGATCTCGGTGTATCCCAGCGCCTTCCGGTGGTAGAGTTTCGCGAAACTTTCGGATAAACGACGAGCGGACAGATGACCAGCGCCTCCCCCGCCCGCGATCCACGCCCTGCCACGATCGCGTCCATCGCCGAAGAGCTCGGCGTCTCGGTGACCACGGTCTCCAAGGTCCTCAACGGCCGGCCCGACGTCGCGCCCGACACCCGGGAACGCGTCGAGGCCGGCCTCGCGCGGCACCAGTACCGCCGCCGTTCGAAGCGGCGCACGCTCAAGGGGCAGATCGACCTCGTCTTCCACGAGTTGAACTCCATGTGGTCGATGGAGATCATCCAAGGCGTCGACGCCGTCGCCGCCGCCACGCGGATCGAGGTCGTCCTGTCCCAGCTCAACGGGGCGCACCTGCCACCGGATGAGTGGCTGGACGGCGTGCTCGACCATCGGCCTCTCGGCGTGCTGTTCGTCATGTCCCGGCCGTCCCAGTCGCAGCAGCGGAAGCTGCGGCGGGCGCAGGTCCCGTTCGTCGTCGTCGACACCGACGGTGAGATCGCCGAGTCCGTGCCCGTGGTCGGCTCGAACAACTGGGACGGCGGCCTGCTCGCCACCCGTCATCTGCTGGAGCTGGGCCACCGCCGCATCGCGGTCGTCTCCGGCCCGAAGGACGTGATGTGCAGCAGGGCCCGGGTCGCCGGCTTCCGGGTCGCCCACGACGAGGCGGGGCTCACCATCGACCCCGACCTCGTCAGGTATGGCAACTTCTACGTCGACGCCGGATATGAGCACGCGATGGACCTGCTGTCGCGCCCCGACCGGCCGACCGCGATCTTCGCCGGGTCGGACCTGCAGGCGCTCGGCGTCCTGCGCGCGGCCCGGCGGCTCGGCCTCGACGTCCCCGGGGACCTGTCGGTGGTCGGCTACGACAACGTGCCCGTCGCCGGCTGGGTCGAGCCCGCCCTGACCACCGTGGGCCAGCCGCTGCGCGACATGGCGACGGTCGCCACCCAGATGCTGCTCGACCTGGCCCGCGGCGTGGAGCCGGCCACGAGCCGGATCGACCTCGCGAACGAGCTCGTGGTCCGCGAGAGCACCGCGCCGCCGGGGAGCCGGGCCGGGGTCAGGGCCGCCGCGCCCGGCGCATGACCACCGCTCCGAGGGGAGGCACGGTGACCTCCCCCGACGCCGGGAGGCCGGTGAGCAGGTCGGTGCCGTCGCCGTCCACCGGGACGGCGACGGACGCCTGCGCGTCGTGGTTGAGCAGGAAGAGGTATTCGTGCCGGTCGTCCTCGCGGACCGCGCACTCCAGGTGGGCGGGCAGGCCGTCGAAGCGGTTCTCCACGCCCGCCGCCCTCAGCTCGCCGAGCAGCACCCGGTCGAAGGCGTCCTGCTCCAGGAGGGTGGCGAAGTAGACGACCCGGCCGGCGCCGAAGTCGTTGGCGACGACCGCGGCGCGTCCCCTGAGCAGCCCGTCGGCGTACGTCGCCAGCGCCGTGCCGCCCTCCAGGTGGATGTCCTCGCGCCACCAGTCGGCCGTCGCCGTACGTCCGTCGGCGAAGTCGACGGTGAACCGTTCGCCGGGGCGCGCGGGCCAGTATTCGTCGATCTTCGCGCCGATGAGGCGGCGGAACGCGCCCGGGTAGCCGTCCGGGCGGACGCGGTTGCACGCGTCCACCACGCCCGAGAAGAACGACATGACGACGGTGCCGCCGCTCCGGGCGAACTCGGTGACGGCCGCGACGCCCTCGTCGTCCATCAGGTACGCGTTGGGCACGACCAGCACCTTGTATGACGACAGGTCGCTCCGGGTGGACACGACGTCGACCGCGTAGTGGTGCTCCCACAGCGGCCGGTAGTGCCGCATGACGGTGTCCACGTAGCTGAAGTCGTTGCGGGGCAGGCCCCACACCTCCTCCAGCCCCCACCAGCCGTTCCAGTCGAACAGCACGGCGACCTCGGCCCGCGTGGTCGTCCCCGCCACGGGCGCGAGCCGCCCGACCTCCCGGCCGAGCGCGGTGACCTCGCGGAACGTGCGCGAGTCCGGTCCGGAGTGCGGCAGCATCGCGGAGTGGAAGCGCTCGTGCCCGCCGCGACTGGCGCGCCACTGGAAGAACATGACCGAGTCGGCCCCGCGCGAGACCGCCTGGAGCGAGCCGAGCCGCATCCGGCCGGGCTCCTTGACCACGTTGAGCCTCCACTGGCTGACCGCGCTCGCCGCCTGCTCCATCAGCAGCCACGGCCGCCCGCCCTTGAGCGACCGGAACAGGTCGAACTGGAAGGCCGCCGACACGTGCGCATCCGGGTCGGCGGGGTCGGGGTAGATGTCCAGGGCCGCCGCGTCCTCCTCCGGGGCCCAGCGCCAGTAGTCGGCGTGCCGGTAGAAGCGCATGAAGTTGGTGACGACCGGGATGTCGTCGCGGAAGGAGCGGACGATGTCGCGCTCGGCGACGAAGCATTCGAGCAGGGCGTCGGAGGTGAAGCGCTTGAAGTCCAGGATGCGGCTGGGGTTCATCCAGGTGTGCGGGACGCCCGGCGCATCGACCTGCTCCCAGTCGGTGTAGACCTGCCCCCAGAAGCGGGTGGTCCACGCCTCGTTGAGGGTCGCCAGGTCGCCGTACCTGCGCTGGAGCCAGCGGCGGAACCCGGCCGAGGCGGCCTCGTTGTACGCCGTGGGGCCGTACTCGTTGCTGATGTGCCACATCGCCAAGGCCGGGTGGAAGGAGTAGCGCTCGGCCAGACGAGTGGTGATGTTCGCCGCGTACTCCCGGTAGACCGGCGACGAGGGGTCGTAGTGCAGACGGTTGCCGAAGCCGAACCGCTCGCCGTCGGCCATGACCGGGAGCACCTCGGGATGCCGCTGCGACAGCCAGGCCGGCGGCGCGGCGGTGGGGGTGGCCAGGTTGACCGCGATGCCGTTGTCGTGCAGCAGGTCCATGACCTCGTCGAGCCAGCCGAATTCGTACTTGCCCGGCTCGGGTTCGAGCGAGGCCCACGCGAAGACGCCGAGCGAGACGATGTTGACCCCCGCCTCGCGCATGAGCCGGACGTCCTCCCGCCACACACTCGGGTCCCACTGCTCGGGGTTGTAGTCCCCGCCGTACGCCAGTCCGCCGACACGGTCTCGGAAGGCGCGCATGCGAGGGTCTGTCATCGAGGAGCTCCCGGGGGTGTGGCGGAGGGTGTGGCGGAGGGTGTGGCGGAGGGTGTGGCGGAGTGCGCGGGTCTCGCCGGCGGGATCAGGAGGCTGGATCAGGGGTTGGATCAGCTTACGCCGCCGGGTGTGGCCGCGCCGTCCCCGTTGGCGACGCACCCGGACGTCGTCGTGCCGCCGGCCGCGACGGTGCCGTCGCAGGGGGCGTTGCCGTCGCAGAGGGCGTTGCGGACGCTGACGGCGCCGCCGGTGCCGGTCAGTGCGCCACCGGGGCGGGGGCGCTCTCGTCGCGCGGGCGGACACCCGAGCGCAGCGGATAGAGGAGGAAGCAGCCGAAGGCCAGCGCCAGCACCACCAGGGGCACCGCGCCCATCATCAGCCGGACGCCGGTCTCGACGGAGGGCGGCTGCACCGCGGCCCCGTTGTGGTAGTTCGACCGTGCCAGCACGACGGTGATGACCACGGCCTGGAGGGACACCGCCCAGCGGACGATGAACCCGTTCATGCCGAAGTACATCCCCTCGCGACGGGTGCCCGTCCTGCGCTCGTCGTCGTCGATCACCTCGGCGAGCAGGATCTCAAGGAGCACCAGCATGCCCGCGATCCCGACGCCGATCGCGGCCCCGGTCACCGCCGTCAGGGCGAGGTTCCCGACGAGCAGGAACGGCACCTGTGCCGCGCCGTACACGACGATCGCGACGAGGACGGCGCGGCGCGGCCCGATCCGCGTGGTGACGCGGCTCCACACGTAGACCATCGGGATCGCGACGACGAACACCGCGCCCAGGATGACGCTGTTGGCGGAGTCGGCCTCGCCGAGGGCGTACTTGGTGAAGAACGGGATCCCCGCCTGCAGCAGGGCGAAGGTGAGCTGCAGCAGGAAGCTGCCCGTGACGTACGTGACGAACGCGCGGTTGGCGAGCGTGTAGCGGAGCGCGGCGAGGAACCCGAAGCGCTCGCGCTCCGCGTGCACCCGCTCGGCCGATCCGCGCAGCGACACCGCGAAGAAGGCCAGCGCCACGACGCCGAAGGACACGCCCATGGCCGCCCACCCGATCGCGCCGTACAGCAGGGGCGCGGCGGCGACGCCGACGATCATGCCGACGATGGCGAACATCTGCCGCCACGACGCGGCGGCGGCACGCTCGGCGATGGTCGTGAACATCTCGGGGAACAGCGACACGTAGTTCAGCACCACGACGACGAACAGCACGTCGTAGACGAGGACGACGACCAGGAAGTACCAGAACCGCGCGGTCCCGCCGTCCACGAGCGGGATCCAGATCATGGTGAAGGCCGCGGCCAGCGGCACCATGCCGATAGCGATGTACGGCACCCGCCTGCCCCAGCGCGTGCGGGTCCGGTCGGACAGGTGCCCCACGAGCGGGTTGAGCACCGCGTTGACGATGCCGTGGATCACCATGGCGACGCCGATGAGCGACGGATCGACGCCCAGGTGGTCGACGTAGTAGAAGGTGGCGAAGGTCGCGAACGCCTGGCTGAGCAGGTTGACCGACAGGTTTCCCGAACCATAGGCCAGCATCTGCCCGCGCCGCACCGGGCTCACCGAGCCGGGCTCCCCCGGACCGTGCGTCACCGCGCTTTCCGGGCCGGGCTCCACCGGGCCCGCGGAGCCGGGGCCCTCCTGACGGCGCTTCATCCGGCCCTCCGGGCGGCGCTTCATCGGGCCCTCTGGGCCGTGCGCAGGTCCGACCAGCCGATGAGGCGGACGCCCTCTTCCGCGATGGCGCGGCGGACCTCCGGATCGGTGAACAGCCGCAGCTCCATGCCGCGTTTGGCGTGCTGCGGCATGATCTGCCGGAGCTCGCCGTCGTCAACGAACGGATGGATGTAGATCTCGGTCACGCCGGGCCGCAGCGCCCGGATCAGCCCGATCATGTCGCTTCTGACGCTCTCGTACGTCTCCCCTTCGGCCAGCTCGAAGGGCAGCGTCCACAGCCGGTCGAGGATCACCACGCCCGCCGCGTCCGCGGCCTCCGCCCTCGCCTGCGCGAACGGCTCCAGCTCCGCCGGCAGGCCCATGCCGTCGAGCGTCCTGGGCAGCCGGAACGGCAGGCCGTGCTCCGCGCACGCCTTGAAGACGACGTCGAGGAAGTCACGGCCGGTCTCCAGGCCGTACAGGCTGCCCATGTGGTTGTCGGCGTGCGACGGGTCGAGACCGAGGGCGACGGCCCTGCGGATCTGCGCGTCGATCTCCGCGCCGACCTCCTCGGGGTCGGCCCGCTCCTCCACCGTGCGCGAGTCGGCGGGGAAATAACCGGCCTCGTCCACGAGCGAGGACACCGCGCGGTCGCGGGTCACCGGCCCCCAGCGGTATCCCTCCCACTCGCTGGTGAACGTCAGATGGACGCCCACGTCGTAGCCGCCCGCGACGGCCGTACGGACCGCGTCGGGGGCCCACGGGCACGGCGTCATGACGGTCGCCGAGCTGATCGCGCCCGCCGCGAGCAGTGAGGTGATTCCGGTGTTGGCCGCCCGGCACATGCCGTAGTCGTCGGCGTTCACGATCAGCAGCCGGTCGTCCGGCCCGGCGCCGAGCCGTCTCGCGAGGTTCACGTGATGTTCCCTTTCCCTGACCCGGCGGGGTCCGTGCCGTACGGCCCTCCGGTGGTCATGTCGTGCGGCCGCCCACGACGGCGGCGAAGGCGCGTTCGCGCGCGCGATGGCGGGCGAGCCAGGACGCGCCGCGCAGCACCGCGTCCCCTTGGACGCCGCTCGCGATGATCCTGATCGGGAGCGGCGCGGCGTCCCTCGCCAGATGGCGGCGGATGCGGCCGAGCAGCAGGTCGGCGCTGGCGCCGAACGCGCCGCCGAGCACGAACAGCTCCGGCTCGATCACGAGGGCGACGGACGCCGCGACGTGGGCGATCCTGCGGGCGGTCGCATCGACCACGGCGAGCGCCCTCTCGTCGCCGCCCCTGGCGCTCTCGAAGATCTCGCGCGGGGACGGGCTGCCCTCGATGCCGGCCTGCCTGGCCTGTTCGGCGATGCGGCGCGCGCCGAGCACCTCGGTGCCGGGCTCGGTCGCGGGGTGGGGCAGGAACGCGACCTCGCCCGCTCCCCCGGCGAAGCCCCGGTGCAGCCGGCCGCCCAGCACGATCCCCGCGCCGATGCCGACACCGACGCCGAGCAGGACGAAGTCGGCGACGTCGGCGCACGCGCCGAACCGCTGCTCGGCGACGGCGGCGAGGTTGACGTCGTTCTCCAGCAGCAGGGGCACGGGCAGGTGGCTCTCGATCGCCTCGGCCAGGCCGCGGCCCCCCTGCGGCAGCCCGTACGCCCGCCTGACGGTGTGGCCGTCGCCCGCCACGATCGCGGGGACGCCGACGACGGCCTGGCCGATGGCGCCCGGCTCGGTCCCGGCATGTCCGGCGCACTCGGCGGCGAGCGCGGCCACCGCCGCCGCCGTGTCGGCCACCCTGCGGCGTGGCGCCCGGGTCTCCGCCTGGGCGAGCGTCTCCCCCATCGCGTCCACGAGGACGGCGCGGATGCGCAGGTGACCGATGTCGACGCCGAGCGCGAGCGCGCAGCGGGGCGCGATCCGATAGAGGGTCGCGGCGGGCCCGCGACGCGTGGTGTCGGCGCCCGCCTCCTCCACGGCCCCGCGGGCGATGAGCTCGCGCAGCGCCTGGGCGACGGTGGTCTTGGACAGGCCGGTGGCCCTGGTGATCTCCGGCCGGCCCAGCGGCCCCTCACGGTCGATGACGTCGAGCACCGCGCGGGCGTTGATCGACCAGAGCAGGCCCTGCGGCCCGGCCAGATAGTCGCCGCTCACGCTTCACCTCGCGTCCCGGCCCGAGTAGGTCGGAAACTTTCCTACTCGAGGTGAGCCGTTTCTATCCGATCGGCGGGCCCCGCCACAAGACCGCTACGGTTCATTGGAAGCAGGAAAGGGGATCATCGTGAGCAATGCCGAAACGGGTGACGTCCCGTTCGGGGCACGGGTGCGCGGCTGCCTGCTCGGCGGGGCCGTCGGCGACGCCCTCGGCGCGCCCGTGGAGTTCGACTCGATCGCCGCCATCCGCCGCGACCACGGCGAGGCGGGGCTGACCGACCTCGCGCCCGACTGGAGCGGCAGGACCGGCCTGGTCACCGACGACACGCAGATGACGCTGTTCACGGTCGAAGGGCTGATCCGCGCCGACGTACGCGTCAGGGAGAAGGGCATCGGCGGCGGTGAGGTGCACGTGGTGCGCCACGCCTACCTGCGCTGGCTCGACACCCAGGAGCACCGCCAGCCGCCGCCCGCCGACGGCCTCGTCCGCACCGGCCGGCTCCGCGAGCAGACCTGGCTCTACTCCCGCCGCGCCCCCGGCAACGCCTGCGTGTCCGGGCTGCGCGCCGGCCTCGGTTCACTCGCCGCCCCCGGCATGCCCGGTCCGGTCAACCCCGGCTCGAAGGGCTGCGGCACCGTCATGCGCTCCGCCCCCTTCGGGCTGGCCGTACGCGATCCCCGGGCCGCCTTCACGCTCGCGGCCGGCTGCGCCCAGATCACGCACGGGCACCCCACCGGTTATCTCGCGGCCGGCGCCTTCGCCGCGCTGATCCGCCTCCTGGCCCAGGGCGCGCCGCTGCCTGCGGCCGTACGGGACACGCTCGGCCTGCTCGCCGAGCAGCCCGCGCACGAGGAGACCACCGCCGCGATCGAGGCGGCGGTCGCCCTGGCCGGTGCGGCGGAGCCGACGCCCGAGGCGGTGGAGACGCTCGGCGGTGGGTGGGTGGCCGAGGAGGCGCTCGCCATCGCGGTCTACTGCGCACTGGTGAGCGGCGACGACATCGAGCGGGCCCTGCTGCGGGCGGTCAACCACTCCGGCGACAGCGACTCCACCGGCTCCCTCTGCGGCAACCTCCTCGGCACCGTGTACGGCGACACCGCCCTTCCCGAGCGCTGGGTGTCGCGGCTGGAGGGCAGGGACACCATCGTCGAACTCGCCGACGACTTCACCACCCAGTTCACCGGCGGCCGTCTCGACCACGGCAAGTACCCCGGCTGCTGACCCCGTGACCACTCACCGTCGGTCTCCCGAGTCGTTCCGTTCCGTTACGAGCCGCGTGTCATGAAGACATAAGTCCCTTACGGGAGTGTTGACAGATGAACAGGGGCGTTCATGGTGAATAGAGAGCCCTGACCCCCCGGGAGCACATGACGATGCGCAATCCGTTGCGGACGGGAGAATCTCCCGAGAGCACGGCCAGGTCTTCTGAGCGCGACACGTTGCCACATATCGTGGCGGACTTCCGCCGTCAGGTCGCGCGCAAACTCGGACGAGGCGGCAATCCCGAGGACCAGCTTCGAGCACCGCTCGAGGTAATCCTTCAGCGGCTCGGTACACGGATGGGCCTGCGGGTCACCCCTTACGGCGAGGTGCCACTGCACGATATCGGGTCACGCCCTGATTATGCCGTTGATGTGGAGCGCTCCAGAGTTGGCTACATAGAGCTGAAAGCTCCCGGACGCAGCGTTCCCGAATCTCCTACTTGGCGCGCGAGCGAGCGGGAGCGCCGGCAATGCGAGCGACTGCGCGAGCTCCCCAATCTGATTTACAGCGACGGCACTGACTGGATTCGGTATCAGAACGGCGTCCCCGGCAAGGTCGTCCGGCTGAACGGATCCGATGCGAGCTTGACCGCGTTCGACGCGTTGATCAGAGAATTTCTACTCTGGGCTCCCGACCCTCCGCGATCGGTTCGCGACCTCATTCGCGTCACCTCAGGACTCTGCCGCCTTCTGCGGGACACCGTCGCGGAGCTGCTCGAAGCGGAGAGGACTGGCCCGGAGATCGGGCCGTTCACCCACCTCGCGCAGGACTGGCGCGCTCTGCTGTTTCCCGCGCTCTCCAACAACGAATTCGCCGACGCATACGCCCAGACAGTCACTTTCAGTCTGCTTCTGGCGCGCGAGGCGGGGATCGACTTCACTGACCACGATCTCGTGCAGATCGCGAAGCAACTCGGCAAGCAGCACCCATTGCTGGGGAGTGCGCTCAGTCACCTCGCCGAGCCACTCATCGCACAGCAGCTGACGATCCTGGACACGCTCCGTGTCGTAATCGGCGCCGCCGACTGGAATCGCTTGCCGAAGACAGATCGCACATCGTACTGGGATCTGTACGAGCTCTTTCTGCAGGAGTACGACCCGGAGCTGCGGAAGAAGAGCGGCGCCTATTACACGCCGGAGCCGGTCGCCCGCTTTATGGTCGACTTCGTCGACCATATTCTGAAGACCCGGATGCGCACGAACGGTTTCGCGGACAAGAACGTCGTCGCTCTGGACCCTGCGATGGGGACGGGCACGTTCCTCATGGAGATCATCCGATCCGTCGCGGACACGATCGCCGCCGAGGACAATGCCCTCGCCGTGCGGGATCATCTCGGCGACCTTTGCCGTTACAGGCTCATCGGCTTCGAGCGCTCAGCTGGCCCTTTCGCCGTGGCGGAACTGCGCCTGCATCAGACCCTACGGGAGACGTACCGCACTGATATTCCCGAAGATGGCCTTCGGTTCCTCATCGACACTCTGGACGACCCGAACGGCCGCTTCATCGACCGCGGCCTGGCTTACAACGAGCTCCAGCGAGCGCGGGACCGGGCCAACAAAATCAAACGCGAGACGCCGATCGTGGTAGTCATCGGGAACCCGCCTTATCTCGAGCGGGCCCGGCAGCAGGACCCCGCCCCTTGGATCGAAAGGCGCCGCGATCCCGGCTACCTCACCGACCTCCGGTTCCGCCCGTCGCTCGACGAGTTCCGCTTGCCCGAGCACAGCAGGCTCGCCTACAAGCTGGCCAACACCGCGACGTATTTCTGGCGTTGGGCGACGTGGAAGGTCTTCGACGCCAACCCCGAGCACCCCGCGGGCATCGTAGCCTTCATCACCACCTCGGCGTATCTGAGCACAGAAGCCTTCGCCGGGATGCGCAAGTACCTGCGGGAGACAACGGACGAAGGGTGGATCATCGATCTCTCACCCGAACATCATCAGCCGCCGCAATCGACCCGTGTGTTCCGCGGCGTACAACAGCCCATTTGCATCGGCATCTTCGCACGATACGGCAGCCCCGACCGGAAGCGACCGGCAACGGTCCATTACACGGCCCTACACGGCAAGCGTGAGGAGAAGTTCGAGGCAATGGCCGCGGGCATCCCCCTCGACGCGGCCGAACAATGGCAGGAGTGTCCCGCATATCTGACCGCGCCTTTCATGCCAGTCGCCGAAAACTGGCTCTCCCTTCCACCGCTGCTCGAACTGATGCCCTGGCATGAGCCCGGCGTCAAGGCCAACCGCACATGGGTGTGCGCCCCCTCACCCGAGGTTCTCGAGCGGCGCTGGCGCCGTCTGGTGGCCGAAGGATTCCCCGACGATCTCTTCAAGCGCACTCGAGATCTGGCGCCGACCTCCCTCGTCGCGGGACTGCCGCCCCTGGCCGACGCGACCGCCCTGCCCAGGATCACCCCGTATGCCTTTCGCAGCTTCGACCGTCAGTTCCTTTTCGAGGATCCCAGGGTGATCGACTATCCGCGTCAGCCATTGTGGGACGTCAGGGGAGCCCGGCAGATCTACGTCAGCACCCAGCACGGACAGCCCTTGTCCTCCGGACCCGGCCTGACCTTCACCGAGAACGTCCCCGATCAGCACCATTTCAACGGCCGGGGCGGCCGGGTCGTCCCGCTGTATCGGGACCAGCCGGGCGTGAAGCCGAATGTGGCTCCGGGGCTCCTGCAGTACCTCGGCGAGAGACTTGATCGCCGGCTCACCGCCGAGGACCTGCTCGCCTACATCGCCGGCACCGTTGCGCATCCCGCATACACCGCGCGCTTCCGTGACCAGCTCGCCGCTCTTCATGGAATCCGCGTTCCCCTCACGGCTGACGCCCGCCTCTGGGATGCGGCAGCAGAGCTGGGACGAGAGGTGATATGGCTCCACACCTCAGGAACGCGTTTCCAGGACGGCGATTCGCCCGGACGACCTCGGCTGTCTGCGGACCGCAGGCCACGACGAGTCTCCTGGATACCGGATGGCGTGGACGATATGCCCGATGAAATCTCTTACGACCCGGCTACGCGAATGCTGCGTCTTGGGAACGGCGTCATCGCGCCGGTCGACCCCCGCGCGTACGCCTACGACGTCGGGGGCAGACCCGTCATCAAATCGTGGTTCTCCTATCGGCAGCGAACGCGCCCACGTACGCGCACCGCCTCATCGCCACTGGACGACATACGGAATGAGCGTTGGACCACGCAGTTCACCGAGGAGCTTCTCGACCTCATTCAGGTCCTGACGCTCCTTGCCGACCTTCATCCGTTACAGGAGGCCCTCCTCGATCGGATCCTCGACGGTCCTCTGATCACGACGGCGGATCTCACCGCCGCCCGCCTCCTGCCCGTACCGTCACAGGCGACGAAGGCGCCCCTGCGCTCCGGCCGCGACGACACCCTCTTCTGATCAGCGGAGACAGACGGCGCTGTTACCTGCCGAGGCTCCGATACTCGCGAGGCTTCTGGCGTACATGTTCGACGGTCGGCGGACAGGTCCGCGTCGACGAGGCCGGGCAACTGGAGTCGGCTCGCACAAACGTGAACAGTGTCTCAAACACTGACAATACGCCGTCCGGCCGATCGCCCGACGACGACCATGCGAGCATGAGCACGATCGCCAAGTGTGTGTCAATGGACTCGCGTTTGTGGTGGTAGATCGGCCGTGCTTGAGGCTGTGCCTGCTCATTCGGAAGGCCTGTCATCGATCGGGGCACCGGGGTAGTCGCGCCGCCACTGTTTGACCTCATACGAACGATTGACATTTACAGCAGCAAACCGGAATGATCTCGCGGGTTAATAACTCTGGACCGTGCCATAAGCCAGAGCTCCGAGCGAATCTCCCGCTCCTCCCCGCCGTCGAAGGAGGACGACCTTACATGAGCGTGGCGTCGCGAGCCCGCGATCCCCACCTGATCGGCTCCACGACCCGTCTTGTGGAGTTCCTCCACAACCTGGCCTCCGCACGTCGCACCCCGATACGCGAGGTCGACAAGCACGTGCGGGTCCTCTGGCTGGCGGATCTGCCCGAGGAGATCACGCCCCAGGTCGGGGCAGGACTCGGGGAAGTAGTCCTCTCCTTCGACTACGTGCGGGGCACCCCGCCGCCCCAGGCTCCCGACGTGCTGGAGGGGTGGCTGAAGCCCCGGGATGTGGCGGATCCCGAGCTGGACGCCCCTGAACTCGCCGAAACCGGACCGAAGCCCGTCCTAGAGACTCGCGAGGACGGATCGACGTACTGGCGGCTGGAGACTACGGACGACCGACCCGACGTCTGTGAGGCGTACGACGGGTGGCTGCCCCGCTGGCAGGCTTGGGCGGAGGAGGAGCGTGAGCGGGCCCGGCGGCAACGCTGGCACCGTGACCTCTACTCGATTGCCAACCAGCTCTCCCAACTCGACGACGAATGGGAGCTGGTGCTGGCCACCGGCCTGCTGTGCTGGAGGGCGCCGGATGGGACGGGGGTGCGCAACCACCTCCTCGCCACCCGTGCTCATCTGCGGGTCGACCCGGACACCGAACGCGTAGATGTCGTGCTCGGCGAGACCTCGCCGACGCTTCAGGACCGTGAGTTTCTAGCCGACCTGCCCGGGTTCACCCCACAGCGCGTCGACCGGCTGCGGGAGCGGACCCGGGAGGGCGAAGGCGTCGCCCTGCAGGACTCCGTCGAGGAACTTCTGCAGGCCTGGTGCGACCGGGGACTGGATACGCAGGCTCATTACCGGCCCGGCTGGGTTCCCGTGACGGCAAAGCCCGGCGATGTCCCAGAGGTACGGCTCGCCCCCGCCCTGGTCCTCCGCAAGCGGGACCAGGGCGCGCTGATCGCCTACTACGACCGGATGATCGCCACGTTGACCGCCCCGGACGCTCAGGCGCCCCTTGGGCTCGCCCAGCTCGTGCAGCCACTCGAGCAGGACGAGCGCATGGCGTTCCTCACGGAACGGGACGGTGACCGTGGAGACGCCCTCGGGCGCGACCCGCTCTTCCCGCTGCCCGCCAACCCCGAACAGCGTCTCATCATGACCCGGCTGGGCAACGACAACGGCGTCGTCGTGCAGGGCCCGCCGGGGACCGGCAAGACCCACAGCATCGCGAACCTGCTGGCGGCGCTTCTCGCGCAGGGGCAGCGCGTCCTGGTGACGAGTCAGAAGGCACAGGCACTGCGGGTGCTGCGCGACAAGCTGCCCGAAGAGATCGCCGGCCTCTGCGTGTCCATGACCGACCTCGGCCGTGGTGGTTCCGCCGAACTGGAGGGCGGCGTGAAAGCGCTGTCGGCCAGGTTCTCCTCTTACGACCCAGGGCGGCAGGCCAAACGCATCGCCGCCAAGCGCCAGGAACTCGACGCAGCGCGCCGTACCACCGCCGAATTGGCCGAGCGGGTTCGTGCACTTCGCGAATCAGAGACCTACTCCCATCCCGAGATCGCTTCCGGGTATCGGGGTTCCCTCGCCGCGATCGCCCGCCGTCTCAGGAACGAGGAGCCGGGCTGCTCATGGATGCCGGTGCCAATGCCGGCCACGGCCCCGTTCACGCCGCCGATCAACGTGGGCGAGGCGGCGGAGCTCGTCGAGCTGCTGGCAGGTGAGACATCGCAGCGCAGGGCCAGACCGACCCAGCGCATCCCCGGCGTCGGCATGCTGCCTACCGCCGAACAGGTGAAAGCCCTGATCGCTGACGAGGCCGCCGCACAGTCCCTGGCCCGGCAGGCGCAGACACAGGTCTCCGCCCGGCTCGATTACCTCGACCCGGAGCTGGTCACGCAGCTACAGAAGATCGCGGCCGACGTCGCCGCAGACTTACACCAACTCGGCCTGCCCGAGGATGCTGCCACGTGGAACCCCGGCGACTGGACGATCCGGGCCCTGTCCGACATGCTCGCGGGCCGCGATGCCATGCTGTGGGAGCAGCTCGCGACCTACGCCGAACGGCTCGCCGCGCTGGAGGAGACGACCCGGCGCATCGCGTTGCGTGAGGTCGTCCACCCGCCACTCGACGGCCCCACCAACGCCGCGGCGTACCTGCAGGCGATGCGCGGGTTGCGCGACCACCTCGCCGCGGGGAACCGGCTCAAGCAGGGCCTGTTCCGGCCCGCCGTACAGAAGGTCGCGGAGCCCTTCCTCGCCTCCGTATCCGTCGACGGCGTCTCGCCGACGAACGCCGAACTGCTGTCGATCGTCCTCGACGACCTGGAAGGGCGGCAGATCGCCGATCAGTTGCGGCGCGGCTGGCGCCTCGTGGGCGTGGAGTTTTCGTCGGACCTGGCGCTGCAAGCCATACAGTCGCAGCTCCGCGACGCCTTCAGCAGGCTTTCCGTCGTGCGCCGGATCGCGGAAGCCGTCTCGGAGACGATCCGCCTTCTTGCCGGGGCAGGCGTGCACCTCGGTCTGCGTACCCCCGCCGAGTGGCTCTCCTACGCCTCCGCCCTGCACGCCGTGCGGCTGCGGCTGGACGCGGAGCGGGCTACCGCGAAGCTGGAGGAGCTGCACAGCACTCTGGACCACCAGGTGCGGCTCGGCACCCCCGCCCCGGAGCTGACTGAAGCCGTCCGAGCGGTCGCCGCCCGCGATGGCGTCACCTATCAGCTGTGCCTGGCCGCCCTCGGCACTGCTCACCGGGAGCTGGCCGACCAGCGACGCTGCGACGAGCTGACGGCACGGGTGCGGGCCGCCCACCCCGCTCTCCTGGCCATGCTGGCGGAGGCGAAGACGTGGCGGTCCCGCTTCTCGAACTGGGAGCGCGCCTGGGCCTGGGCTAAGGCCCAGACCTTCTTCACCGAGCAGCGGCAGCCGGGTCTCGAACAGCGGCTGGACGCCGAGCTCGAAGCCGCGACCGTCCGCGAGATGCGTCTCACCGGCGAGCTGGCCGCCGAGCAAGCGTGGGACGCGGCCCTGGGACGGATGAACTCACGGCAGACGACCGCGCTGCGCGCCTACCAGGACCACATTTCCAAGCTCGGCAAGGGGACCGGCAGGTACGCCGCGAGATACCAGATGCTCGCCCGGGAGGCCATGGCGCACGCTCGTGACGCCGTACCGGCCTGGATCATGCCGATTCAGCAGGTGCTGGAGACGATTCCGCCGGCGCGCGACTCTTTTGACGTCGTCATCGTGGACGAGGCCAGCCAGGCGAGCATCGAGGCGTTGTTCCTCCTGTGGCTGGCTCCCCGCGTCATCGTGGTCGGTGACGACAAGCAGTGCGCTCCCTCCACGGTGAGCCACGGAGAGCTGGAGCCGATCTTCGCCAAGCTGGCCACCTACCTGCCGGACATGCCCGCCTATCTGCGGGACGCCTTCACTCCGAAGTCGAGCCTGTTCGACTTGCTGCGGACGCGTTTTGGCGGGCTCGTGCGTCTCAAGGAGCACTTCCGGTGCATGCCCGAAATCATCCAGTTCTCGTCCCGCCAGTTCTACTCGGATGAGCCGCTGGTTCCGCTCCGGCAGTTCGGCGCCGACCGGCTGCCGCCGCTTCGGGTCCAGCGCGTCACCGGCGCGCGCACAGAGGGGACAACGACACGGCTCCGCAACGTAGTGGAGGCCGAGGCGATCGTTGAGCGGATCATTCAGTGCGCCGAGGACCCGGCGTACGAAGACAGGACCTTCGGTGTCGTCGTCCTGCAGGGCAACGGCCAGGTCCATCTGATCCACAACCTGCTGCTCGATCAACTCGATCCCAAGGAGTGGGAGAAGCGGCGGCTGCGGGTCGGCACGCCGCCCGACTTCCAGGGCGATGAGCGCGACGTCGTCTTCCTCTCGATGGTGATCGCGGAACGGCGGTCGGCGGTGACCAGCACCGAGTGGCAGCGGCGGTTCAACGTGGCGGCCTCCCGCGCGAAGGACCAGATGTGGCTGTTCCACTCCGTCAGCCCTGACCTGCTGTCCCCTGTCTGTTTGCGGCGGTCCCTGCTCGCCTACATGCTGAACCCGCCGCCGGCCCTCGGACGGGAGCCGCTCTCCGACGTGACCCCCGACGAGCCTCACCGCGATTTCGACTCGCTCTTTGAGCAGCGGGTGTTCCTGCGCATACGGGAACGCGGCTATCACGTGGTCCCGCAGTACGAGGTCAACGGACGGCGAATCGACCTGGTCGTCAGCGGAGCCCAAGGACGCCTGGCAGTCGAGTGCGACGGCGACCGCTGGCACGGCACGCCCGAGCAGCTCGAGAACGACCTCGACCGGGAACGGGAACTGAAGCGAGCGGGCTGGCAGTTCTGGCGGGTGCGCGAGAGCGAGTTTTACTTCGACCAGGAGGCGGCGCTCGCGCCCCTCTGGGCCGAACTTGACCGGCGCGGCATTCGGCCGGGTGAGGTCGATGCCGACGACGAGGCACAGCAGGACGAGAGCTGGAGTGCCGTGACCCTTTCGGCGCAGGACGGCTGGGACGGCCTCGACGACGGCGACTCACCTGACCTTGAAGAGATCACCCTCGCCGTGCCGCCCAAGACTCATCCTGGCATCATGAACCCCGGACCGATGACTGCACGCATGACGGCCACTACCCCGTCAAGTTCCCATATCCGCGCCTGGGCTCGTCAGCATGGCTACGCGGTCGGCGATCGCGGGCGCCTTCCGGAGGACGTGCAGGAGGCGTACCACCGGGCGCACCAGCCCGAGTAAGGACCACATGAGCGAGGAGCGGCGTCTTCCCGGCGGGAACACGAACGGCGCGGTCCGGGCCGGTGACACGGTGCGCCGTGCTCCCGGTCCGTGGACGCCTGCCGTGCACGCGCTGCTCCGGCATCTGGAGGAGGCCGGCTTCGACAGTGCCCCGCGTGCCCGGGGGTTCGACGACCAGGGCCGGGAGGTCCTCTCGTACCTGCCGGGAGAGGTGGTGGGGACGGCGCGGCCGTGGCCCGCGTGGGTGCACAGTGACGACGCGCTCCGTCAGGTGGCCGGCTGGCTGCGTGACTTCCACGCCGCGGTCGCGGACTTCGTCCCCCCGCCGGACGCGGTCTGGCGCGGGGGCGGGACCTGGCGGCCCGGCCTGGTCGTCGGCCACAACGACGCGGCGCCGTACAACGCGGCGTGGGCCGGCGGGCGCCTCACCGGGTTCTTCGACTGGGACTTCGCCGGTCCGGTCACCCGCGAGTGGGACCTCGCCTTCGCCGCGTTCTCCTGGGTGCCGCTCCACGCCCGCCACGTCGCCGCCGCGGATGGGTTCACCGCGTTCGCCGACCGGCCCCGGCGGCTGCGGCTGTTCCTCGATGAGTACGGCTGGGACGGCCCGGCCGGCCGTTTCGTCGAGACCGTCCGGCAGCGGATCGGCGCCTCGGCCGACGGCATCCGGCGGCTCGCGGCGGCCGGCGACCCGGCGTACCGGAAGCTGGTCGACCAGGGGGCCGACAGGTCATTGGACACGGCGGTCGAGGAGCTGGCCGGCTTCGCCGCGGGGTGAGGCCGCCGCCTGCGGGGCGGCTGGTCAGGGACGGGGCCAGGGCCGGCCGGCGAGGCGTTCGACGTCGGTGGTGAAGCGTCGCCCGCCCTCCCGGCCAGGCGGTGATTGCCGGGCGATGCCCGATGTGTAAGGTGCACAGCGTTTTGTCCCGTTGACCTTAGGGAGACCCACGTGGGAGGCTCCGCGCCCACCGCCCGCTCCGGCGGCATCGTCAGCGTGATGGCGGTGGCCGGCATCGTCGCCTCACTGATGCAGACCCTGGTGGTGCCGCTGATCGGCGAGCTGCCGAACCTGCTGCACACCAGCGCGTCGAACGCCTCGTGGGTGATCACCGTCACGCTGCTCGCGGGAGCGGTCACGACCCCGGTCACCGGGCGGCTCGGCGACCTGTACGGCAAGCGCCGCATGATGCTGGTCTGCGCGGCGCCGTTGATCGCGGGCTCTGCCGTCTGCGCGATGGCCGGCTCCCTGACCCCGATGATCATCGGGAGGGGCCTGCAGGGCATGGGCATGGGCATGATCCCGCTGGGCATCAGCGCCCTGCGCGACCTGCTGCCGCCCGAGCGGCTCGGACCCTCCATCGCGCTGCTGAGCTCGTCGATGGGGATCGGCGGCGCGCTCGGCCTGCCGGTCGCGGCGGCGGTCGCCGAGTATGCGAGCTGGCGGATGCTGTTCTGGGGCTCGGCGGTGCTGAGCGTGCTGGTCGCGGTGCTGATCTGGCTCCTGGTGCCGGCCGCGGCCACGCGGACGTCCGGCAGGATCGACGTCGCCGGCGTGCTCGGTCTGGGCACCGGGCTGACGTGCCTGCTGCTGGGCGTCTCCAAGGGCGCCGACTGGGGCTGGGCGAGCGGCACCACGCTCGGCCTGCTCGCCGCCGCGCTGGTCGTGTTGCTGCTGTGGGGCTGGTGGGAGCTGCGCGTCAGCGCCCCGCTGGTCGATCTGCGCGTCACCGCGCGGCGGCAGGTGCTGCTGACCAACCTGGCCTCGATCGTGGTCGGGTTCTCGATGTACGCCCAGGCGCTGATCGTCATGCAGATCCTGCAGCTCCCCGCGGCCACCGGCTACGGCCTGGGCCAGTCGATGCTGGCGGCCGGCCTGTGGAGCGCCCCGTCCGGACTGGTGATGATGGCCGTCTCGCCGCTGGGCGCGCGCCTGTCGGCCGCCCGCGGCCCCAAGGTCACCCTGATCGCCGGCAGCCTGGTCATGGCGCTCGGGTACGGCTCGTCGACGGTCCTGCTGGGCTCCACCTGGGGCCTGCTGGTCGTCACCTGCGTGTGCAGCATGGGCGTCGGCCTGGCCTACGGGGCGATGCCCGCCCTGATCATGGGCGCGGTCCCCCGTTCCGAGACCGCCGCCGCCAACAGCTTCAACACGCTGATGCGCTCCATCGGCACCACGGTCTGCGCCGCGGTGGTCGGCGTGGTCCTGTCGCAGATGACCATCCGGCTGGGCGGGCACCTCCTGCCGTCGGAGGGCGGTTTCCGCGCCGGAATGCTGATCGGCTGCGCCGCCGCCCTCGTCGCCGCCGCCGTGACCATGGCGCTCCCCGCACGAGCGGCGGGCCGTACGGCCGGGCAGGACGTCCCCGCCGAGCCCGTCACCGTCACGAAGCCCTGACCCGTCACCGATCGGCCGTGCCGGGCGTTTCGCCGAAACGGCGCGTCGCCACGAGCGCGGCCAGGTCCGGCGCGAGGCGGAGCTCGGCCGCGTCCAGCCCCGGGTGGCCGAGCCAGTGCATCCGCGTCTGGTCGACGGCGCCGCCGAACCGCGGCGGCCAGTGCCGGGCCGGGGTCAGGTCGTCGATGACCAGTGTGCCTCCCGGCGTCAGCAGCCGGTGCGGGTCGGCCGGCCGCTCGCCGCTCTTGCCCTGGCCGCCGCCGTCGAGCACGAGCAGGTCGTACGGCCCGTCGCGACAGATCTCCCGCCAGTCACCGTGGATCACCGAGACCTGCGGGTGATCGGCGAAGACCTGGGCGGCCAGGGACGCCAGGCGTTCGTCCCGTTCGACGCTGACCAGCCGGGCCCCGGGCCCGGCGCCCGAGGCCAGCCATGCCAGGCCCACTCCGCATCCGGTGCCGGTCTCCCCGATCGTCTCGGCACCGCCCGCCAGGGCGTACAGCAGCCGCCCCTGCTCCGGGCGGCAGGAAGGCGCGAAGCCCGCCTGCCGGGCCACCCGGACCGCGCGCTCCACCAGCGGAGGCAACCCCGTGAGGCCGGCGTACGCCGCCGTACCGTCGATCGACATCTCCCAAGCCTAGTGACGCGCCTGCCAGGTCTCGGCGGCATCGACTATGCTCATCGTGTTCGCAAAATGAACCGATGTTCGCATAGCGAACAAGAAGGGAACGTCATGGGTTCGGCCTTCCTCTATGCCGCGGCGCGCACGCCGTTCGGCAGGTTCAACGGCGCGCTCGCGGACGTCCGCCCGGACGACCTGGCGGCCACCGCGTTGCGCGGCGTCCTGGCGAAGCTCCCCCGGCTGGATCCGGCGGAGATCGGTGACGTGGTGTGGGGCAACGCCAACGGCGCGGGTGAGGACAACCGCAACGTGGGCCGGATGGCCGTGTTGCTGGCCGGGCTGCCGGTGACCGTCCCGGCCACCACGGTGAACCGGCTGTGCGGATCGAGCCTGGACGCCGCCATGATCGGCTCGCGGACCGTCGAGAGCGGCGACGCCGACGTCGTCGTCATCGGCGGCGTGGAGTCGATGACCCGGGCGCCGTGGGTGCTCCCCAAGCCCTCCCGGGCCTTCCCCGCCGGGGACGTGACCGCGGTCTCCACCACGCTCGGCTGGCGGCTGGTGAACCCGCGCATGCCCAAGGAGTGGACGGTCTCCCTCGGCGAGGCCAATGAGCAGCTCGGCGAGAGGTTCGGCGTCTCCCGCGAGCGGCAGGACGCCTTCGCCGCGCGATCCCACGCGCTGGCCGACGCGGCCTGGAACGACGGCTTCTACGACGACCTGGTCGTCCCGGTCGAGGGCGCGGACCTCACCCGCGACGAGGGCATCCGGCCCGGCACGACGCCGGAGATCCTCGCCGGGCTGAAGCCGGCCTTCCGCCCCGGCGGCGCCATCACGGCCGGCAACGCCTCGCCGCTGAACGACGGCGCGTCCGCGGTCGTGCTCGGCTCGCAGGCCGCCGCCGACCGGATCGGCGCCGACCCGATCGCCCGCGTCGCCGGTCGCGGAGCCTGCGCGCTCGAACCCCAGATGTTCGGGTACGCGCCGGTCGAGGCGGCCAATCAGGCGCTGCGCCGGGCCGGCATAGGCTGGGACGACGTCGGCGCCATCGAGCTGAACGAGGCGTTCGCCGTGCAGTCGCTCGTCTGCCTCGACGCGTGGAAGGTCGATCCCGCGATCGTCAACACCAGGGGCGGCGCCATCGCCATCGGCCACCCGCTGGGCGCCTCGGGCGGGCGCGTCCTCGGCACGCTCGCCCACGTGCTGCGCGAACGGCGGCAGCGGTGGGGTGTGGCCGCGATCTGCATCGGCGTCGGCCAGGGCCTGGCCGTCGTGCTCGAGAACGTGAGCGCGGCATGACCGCCGTCTTCACCGACCCCGAAGAGGCGGTCGCCGGCATCGCGGACGGCTCCACCGTCCTGATCGGCGGCTTCGGGATGGCCGGCATGCCCGTACAGCTCATCGACGCGCTGATCCGGCAGGGCGCGACCGATCTGACCGTGGTCAGCAACAACGCGGGCAACGGCGACACCGGCCTGGCGGCGCTGCTCGCCGCCGGGCGGGTACGCAAGATGATCTGCTCGTTCCCGCGCCAGAGCGACTCGTGGGTCTTCGACGGCCTCTACCGTGCGGGGAAGATCGAGCTGGAGGTCGTCCCGCAGGGCACCCTCGCCGAGCGGATGCGCGCGGCCGGGGCCGGCATCGGCGCGTTCTACTGCCCCACCGGGGTCGGCACGCCGCTGGCCGAGGGCAAGGAGACCCGCACCATCGACGGCCGCGACCACGTGCTGGAATATCCGATCAAGGGTGATGTCGCCCTCATCGGCGCACACGTCGGCGACCGGATGGGCAACCTCGTCTACCGCAAGACCGCGCGCAACTTCGGGCCCGTCATGGCGACCGCCGCGAAGCTGACGATCGCGCAGGTGCACCATGTCGTCGAGACCGGCGAGCTGGACCCCGAGACCGTGGTCACCCCCTGCATCTACGTCGACCGCATCCTGGACCTGAGCGCGGCGGAGGGAAGCCTGTGACCAGCACCGTGGAGCATCTCGACCGGGGCCCGCTCGGCCGCGACGAACTCGCCGCCCTCGTCGCCCGAGACATCCCGCCCGGGTCCTTCGTCAACCTCGGCATCGGCCAGCCGACGACGGTCGCCGACCATCTCCCGGCCGGCTCCGGGGTCGTCCTGCACACCGAGAACGGCATGCTCGGCATGGGGCCCGCCGCGCACGGCGACGAGATCGACCCCGACCTGATCAACGCCGGCAAGATCCCCGTCACCGAGCTGCCGGGCGCCTCCTACTTCCACCACGCCGACTCCTTCGCGATGATGCGCGGCGGTCACCTCGACGTGTGCGTGCTCGGCGCCTTCCAGGTCTCCGAACGCGGCGACCTGGCCAACTGGCACACCGGCGCCCCCGACGCCATCCCCGCCGTCGGCGGCGCGATGGACCTGGCCACCGGCGCCAAGCAGGTGTTCGTCATGATGACGCTGTTCACCAAGGACGGCACGCCCAAGCTCGTCCCCGAATGCACCTACCCCCTCACCGGGCTGGCCTGTGTGAGCCGCGTCTACACCGACCTCGCCGTCTTCCACATCGGCCCCGGAGGCGTCACCGTGGCCGAGACGTACGGCACCAGCGTGGCCGACCTCGCCTCCCGCCTGGAGGTCGCCGTACGCCCCCTGGGCCGGGAGCCATGATGGGACGTACGCTCCTGGGCCGGGAGCCATGATGGGACGAAAGGGACGATAGTCTCACCCCGTGAGTAAGCGAGCAGTCCTTGTCACCGGCGCCTCGCGCGGGATCGGACGGGCGATCGCGATGGCCTTCGCCGCCGCCGGCGACCGCGTCGCGATCCACCACCGCGGCTCTCCCGACCTGGCAGAACGGCTCCGGGCCGAGCTGCCGGGAGAGGGTCACGCCGTCGTCCAGGCCGACGTCTCCGATCCCGCCGAGGCGCGGCGCATGGTCGAGGAGGCCGCCGACTCCCTCGGGACCATCGACGTGCTGGTCAACAACGCGGGGGTCTTCCTGCACCACCCGGTCACGGAGACCTCCTACGAGGAGTGGCAGGCGGCATGGCGCGAGACGCTGGCCGTCAACCTCGTCGGACCGGCCAACGTCATCTGGAACGCCGTACGGCACATGGGTCAGGGCGGCAGGATCGTCAACGTCTCGTCGCGCGGCGCCTTCCGCGGGGAGCCGAACAGCCCCGCCTACGGCGCCAGCAAGGCGGGCCTGAACGCCCTGGGCCAGTCGCTCGCCATCGCCCTCGCGCCGCTCGGCATCGCCGTGGCGACGGTGGCGCCCGGCTTCGTCGAGACCGACATGACCAACGAGCATCTCAAGCCGCCGCGAGGCGACGAGATCCGCGCCCAGAGCCCGTTCGGGAGAGTGGCGCGGACCGAGGAGATCGCGGCCGCCGTCCTCTATCTGGCGTCGCCGGACGCCGAGTGGGCCAGCGGCGCGATCGTCGACCTGAACGGCGCCTCCTACCTGCGCAGCTGAGCCGCGATGCTCAGTTGGGCGTCCCGTGCTTGACCAGGACCTTCTCCAGCCTGCTCACGACCGGTCGCCAGGTCTGAGGCAGGCTGTAGCGGGTCGCCCGGTGACCCTTGTAGGCCAGCCGGTAGGCGATGAAGTCGGCCCCCGGCGGCCGGGCCTGCGAGCGCCCGAGCCGCAGGTGCTTCAGCGAGCCGCGCAGGCCGCGCCATTCCGCCGCGGTCAGGCACTTGCGGACCGTGGGGCCGGTGCGGCGGCTCAGCACCGCGCAACCGTCCGTGTAGACGGCGACCCGGTTGCGCAGCCCGGCGAATCCGCCCTCCTCCCGCAACTCCACGAGCAGCTTCCTGTGCGCCGTGTCTGTGTGCGCCGTGTCTCTGTGCGCCGTGTCTCTGTGCGCCGTGGCCGCCTCGGCGGGAGCGGTGACGGCCAGCACGGACAGGGCCGCCAGCGGCAGCAGCACGGTACGCGACATCCTCATGCCCTCTATGACGGATCACGGCGCCCTCCGGCTCACCGAACACGCCGGCGTGCAGCGCGGCCGATGCCGGGCGGACGGAATGGTGGACAGCGCACTACACGCGCTGGAGGCGGCGGACTCCCTGGCCGGGGCGCCAGAGGTCCATGACCATGACGGACCCCTCTATCCGCGTCAGCACGACCTCCCGGATGTCGGCGATGAAGAAATGCGACTCGCTGAAGGCGTCGGGACCGAGGCCGCGCGCGGCCAGCATGGGCGCGATCCGGTCTCGATCGGCGACCTCGACCGCATAGCCGGACAGCTTCGTGTCCCCGCCCGGCGAACCGGCGGAACCGGCGGAACCGGCGGAACCGGTGGCATCGGCGGCATCGGCGGCATCGGCGGCATCGGTGGCATCGGTGGCATCGGCGCCGTCGAGGAGCACCGGAGGGCCGTGCAGTGCGAAGCGCGGATCACGCCGCAGGTCGCGCGCCTTCAGCGCACCGGGCATCGACCCGAACCACAGCTCGTCGCCGACGATGTACGCCTCGATGCCGCTGACCCGTGGCGAGCCGTCCTTGCGCAGTGTCGCGATGGTCTTGTGCTTGTGCGACTCGAACGACTCCCGGACCCGGGCGGCGAACTCCGGCGCGGATTCGGCGACTTCACGCCATCTGGCCATGTGGTGCGGCACCTCCATGCGATCGCGGATCAGCGATCAGCCTGCCAGGCGGCACCGACAAAACCGCCAGGGGAGTTTGCGTACAAACGGGCTTCGGCGCGACCGGCCTTCACACTTGCCGGGGCATACGTGATGAACGCCGTCCTTCCGTTCCGGAGAGTGCACGACGGCGACCATCGCTAAGAGGAGATGCCGGATGAGTGTGAACGAGCAGGTCCTGAGCTACCCGATCCCCAGCGACGCGGCGCTGGATCCGCCCGCGGAGTGGGCCGAGCTGCGCGGCAAGTGCCCGGTGGCCCATGTCACGCTGCCCAGCGGCGACCGGGCGACGCTGCTGACCCGCTACGAGGACGTCAAGCGGGTGCTGGCCGACCCGCGCTTCACCCGTCAGCTCAACGCGCCCGACGCGGCCCGGCTATCGGCGGACGGCGGCGGGGTGTTCAGCAGCGAGATGGCGGCGATCATCCCCGACAGCGGCGAGGAGCACCAGCGCTGGCGGCGCCTGGTCGGCAGGTGGTTCACCGCCAAGCGCATGAACGCCATGCGGCCCGCCATGGTCCAGATCGCCGAGGATCTCATCGACGACATGGTCAAGCGCGGCTCGCCGGGCGACCTCAGGGCGGGCCTCGGCTTCCCGCTGCCGGTCTACGTGATCTGCGACATGCTCGGCGTGCCGGCCGCCGACCGCGACCGGTTCTCCTACTGGTCCGACACGCTGCTCAACCTGACCCGGTATGGCAAGGCCGAGACCGATGCCGCCCAGGGCGAGTTCTTCCAGTACATGTCCGGCCTCGTCGCCGCCAAGCGCGCCGCCCTCGGCGACGACATGCTGAGCGAGCTCATCACGGCCGGCGGCCCCGAGGACGGCGGGCTGTCCGACATCCAGATCCTGGTCACCGGAATGGCGCTGCTGGTCGCAGGGCACGAGACCACCGCCAACATGATCGGCAAGATGATCGCCATGCTGCTGACCGACCGCTCCCGGTGGGAGCGGCTGCTGGCCGATCCGTCGCTGGTCCGCACCGCGGTGGAGGAGTCGCTGCGCTTCGACGCCAACGCCGGGGTCGGCCTGCCCCGCTATCTCAACGCGGAGACCGAGGTCGGCGGCACGATCCTGCCGCGCGGCACGACCGTGGTGTGCAGCATGGCCGCCGCCAACCGCGACGAGACCGCGTTCGAGAACGCCGGCGAGATGGACCTGACCCGCAGCCCGAACCCCCACCTGGCCTTCGGCTCCGGCGCGCACTCCTGCCTGGGGCAGGCGCTGGCCCGCACCGAGCTGCAGGTCGCCCTGGAGGTGCTGCTGCGCAGGCTGCCGACGCTGGAGCTGGCCGTACGGGTGGAGGAGCTGGAACGCGTGGAGGGGCTGGCCGTCGGCGGCCTGCGCGAGGTCCCGGTCCGCTGGTGACCCCGGTCACGGCACTCGATCGCCATGGAGGAATGGACATGAAGGTCATCGTCGACGAGGCGAAGTGCTGCGGCGCCGGGCAGTGCGCGCTGATCGCCCCGGAGGTGTTCGACCAGCGCGACGAGGACGGCATCGTCGTCCTGCTGGAGCCCGAGCCCGCCGAGGACCGGCACACCGCGGTCCGCGAGGCCGCCGCCGTCTGCCCCGCCGGGGCCGTTCACGTGGACGAGGATGCCTGAGCCGTACGTCACGGGGCGTGCCCGCCGGGAGACGGGCACGCTCCCCTGTGGTGGCCGGCCGGGAAGTCCGCACGCCGTCGGCGCAAGAACCGCATATATCCGAACATTTCGATATTCAGACTTGTTACTTCGTAGTAGGCACGTACGGCGTCCGCCATGAGGCCAAAATGCATGCATCACGGATGCGGAGGACATGGTGGCGGGCAGGATCACCCCGGCGGCGGGCCGGTATGGCGGAAGGTCGGCGGCCGAACGGCAGGCCGAACGCCGCGGGCGTTTCTTGAAAGCGGGCCTGGACCTGTTCGGCGCCGGCCCCGGCTACCGCGCCACGAGGATCGCCGACGTGTGCCGCGCCGCGGGCCTGTCCAGCCGCCAGTTCTACGAGGAGTTCCGCAGCCTGGAGGACCTGCTGGCCGAGCTGCACCTGTACATCAACGACGTCGCGCAGCGGGCCGTCCTCGACGCCCTCCCCCAGGTGCGCCACCTGGAGCCCATCGACCGCTGCACCCGGCTGTTCCGCGCGTACGCCACGGGGGCCACCGCCGACCCCCGCCACACCCGCATCGCCTTCGTGGAGGTCATCGGGGTCAGCCCCCGGCTCGACCGCCAGCGCCTGGACCGCCGCGCCCGCTGGATCGACTTCATGTGCGAGCAGCTCGACGACGCCGCCGCCCGCGGCGAGATTCCCCCGCGCGACTTCCGCGTCACTGCCGCCGCGTTCGTCGGGGCGGTCAACGGGCTCATGCACGACTGGGCCGTCGGCTGGGTCGACGCCACCCGCGACCAGATCGTGGACGAGCTCCTGCTCATGCTCCTGGGCCGCCTCCAAGCCCCCGACGAGCACATCTGAAAAGGGCCGGCCTCGGGATAAACGGTGGCGGCCACTCCCCCGTGGCGTGAGATCCTGCATCACCCACCGCACCCCCCGGACGACCACGCGGACGACCACGCGGACGACCACGCGGCGGGAGTCTGAGGAGAGACCGGCATGAGCGACAGGACCGCGCTCGGCGACCGCATGAAGGCGTACGAGCGGGCCACCAGGAGTGTGCTGCCGCGCCGGGCGTACACGATCCTGCGGGTGGACGGGCGGGCGTTCCACACCTTCCTCCGGGACGCCCGGCGGCCGTTCGACCCCGCGGTCATGGACGCCATGAACGAGGTGGGCAGGGCGCTGTGCGAGGAGATCACCGGCAGTGTGTTCGCCTACGTGCAGTCCGACGAGTGCAGCGTCCTCGCGACCCCGGACGGGAAAGGCGGAGACCGTCCTCGCCGAGCGGTCGTGGTGGGAGGCGCGGGCGGCGCCCCACTTCACCGCGGACCCCGCCGGATGGCTCGCCGCCGTCATCCCCGTCATGCCGTCGCCGACCGCGGGAAGGACCTCATGACCGCGGGGAGGCGCTCATGAGCGCCGGAAGGACCTCATGACGCGGCGTCTCGTCCGCCGGCGCGCGGCGGCGCCGTGCTCTCGCGGACGACCAGCCGGGTGGGGACCAGCTCGGTGCCGGGCCGGGACGTGCCGCCCTCGCGGATCTGCCGCAGGACCCCCTGGACGCACCGCCGCCCCACCTCGGCGAAGTCCTGGTGGACGGTCGTCAGCGGAGGCACGAAGCAGGAGGCGTCGGGGATGTCGTCGAAGCCGACCACGCTGACGTCGGCGGGCACCGCCAGCCCCCGCTCGTGGAAGGCGCGCAGCAGGCCGAGGGCCATCTGGTCGTTGGAGGCGAACACCGCCGTGCAGCTCGGCTCGGCGGCCAGCTCCAGCCCGGCCTCGTAGCCCGACTCCGCCGACCAGTCGCCGTGCAGCGGCGGGGGCACGGGCCGCCCGGCCTCCCGCAGGGCCACGCGCCAGGCCTGCTCGCGGCGCTGGCTGGCGAAGGACGTCTGGGGGCCGGTGACGTGCCAGACCGTCTCATGCCCCAGGTCGAGGAGGTGGCGTACGGCGAGCCGGGCGCCTTCCGCCTGGTCGGTGTCGACGACGCTGTAGCGGTCTCCGGCGTCGGAGTCCACGACGACGACGTGGACTCCGGGAGGAAGCGTCACCGTGCCGGCGTCGAGCAGGTGGATCTCGATGATGACGATGACGGCGTCGACCGCCAGCTCGCCCATCCTGGTGAACGCGCCCAGCACGTTGTCCTGGGTGGGGATGCCGATGGGGATCAGCGTGATCGCGTAGCCCTCGGCCGCGGCGTGGGTGGCGATGGCCTCCACGGTGCGGCTGTTGCCGGTCGAGGCCAGCCCGAAAAGGATCACGCCGATCGTGTTGAACTGGCCGTAGCGCAGCGCCCGGGCGGCGCTGTTGGGGCGGTATCCCAGCTCCCGCATCGCCGCGAGCACCTGTTCGCGGGTCGCGCCGACGACGCCGGGGTGGCCGTTGGCGACCCGCGAGACCGTCTGGGACGAGACGCCCGCGAGCTTGGCCACGTCGGCCATGGAGACCCGCTGCTTGCGGCGCCCGCCCGGGATGCCCGAGCCGCCCCGCTGTGCGCCGCCGACCGCCGCCGGCGCCTGCCGGGCCGGGCCGTCCGGATTCATTCCTGTGTCGCTCCCGCCTGCTCGCCCTCGTCGCCGGAGATCGTACGCCGTGATCCACCGGGGTGTGACCTGGGGAGCCTCTTGACCTCTCGTGGGACGAGTGCCACCATACCGCAGCAGAAGTTTACGTAAACATAACCTCGGCGACTCAGGAAATCACCCTCTGTCACAACTGGGCGGGACTCGTTCGATCATGATGTTTACGTAAACATGCTCGCGATGTTCACGTAAACAGGAGAGTCACGGCCGGTAACCACGCCGCGGAGAGGAGCGAGCCGGTGGTCTCGGAAGGGTATTCGAACGTCCGGGGAGGGTTGGCCGGCAGAGGCCGATCATGGATCGGCTGGCAGTTCGTCGGGCCGTTCATGGCGGTCTTCGCGCTGGTGTTCCTGGCTCCGATCGCCTACTCGATCTACCTGAGCCTGTTCCGCACCCGGCTGATCGGCGGGACGTCCTTCGTCGGGGCCGACAACTACCTCGACGTCCTGCAGGACCCGCAGTTCTGGTCGGCGTTCGGGCGCGTCGCGCTCTTCCTGGTCGTCCAGGTGCCGATCATGCTGTTCCTCGCGCTGCTGGTCGCGCTCGCGATCGACAGCGGCAGGCTGTACGGCACGGCGTTCTTCCGGATCTCGGTGTTCCTGCCGTACGCGGTGCCCGCGGTCGTCGCCACGCTGATGTGGGGCTTCATGTACGGCGCCAGGTTCGGCCTGATCGGCAACATCAACGAGGCGTTCGGGCTCTCACTGCCCGACCCGCTGTCGCCCGACCTGGTCCTGGCGTCCATCGGCAACATCGTGACCTGGGAGTTCGTGGGTTACAACATGCTGATCCTCTATTCGGCGCTCAAGGTGGTGAACCCCTCGCTGTACGAGGCCGCCGCGCTCGACGGGGCGGGCCAGCTCCGGATCATCTGGGCGATCAAGCTGCCCGCGCTGCGCGGCGCGCTGGTGATCGCCACGATCTTCTCGATCATCGGCAGCTTCCAGCTGTTCAACGAGCCGAGCATCCTCAAGACGATCGCGCCGAACTCGGTCACCACCTACTTCACGCCGAACTTCTACGCCTACTCGCTGTCCTTCGCGGGCCAGCAGTTCAACTACTCGGCGACGGTCGCCATCGTCATGGGGATCATCACGATGATCGTCGCCTACATCGTCCAGCTGCGCGGCATGCGGAAGGCGGTCTGAGCCATGGCGACCTCCACTCCCAGGGCAGGCCGGGCGTCCCGGCCGGCGGCGGCCACGGGCCGCGGCCCTCTGGTCATCCGGCGGCGCCGATCCTCGCAGGGCCGCCGCAGCGCGACGCTGACCGTGCTGACCGCGCTCATGCTCGTCTACACGCTGCTCCCCCTGGCGTGGCTGGTGATCAACGCCACCAAGACCCAGGAAAAGCTGCTGGGCTCCTTCGGCCTGTGGTTCAGCGGCGACTTCGCCCTGTTCGACAACATCCGCACGACCTTCACGTACAACGACGGGATCTTCGTCCGCTGGCTGCTCAACACCCTGCTGTACGTGGTCGCCGGGGCGGGCGGCGCGACCCTGCTGGCGACGCTTGCGGGCTACGGGCTGGCAAAGTTCGACTTCCCCGGCAAGAAGGCGGTGTTCGCCGTGGTCATCGGGGCGGTGGCGGTGCCCGGCACCGCGCTCGCCGTGCCCACGTTCCTGATGTTCGCGAAGATGGGCCTGACCGACACCCCGTGGTCGATCATCATCCCGTCGCTGGTCTCGCCGTTCGGCCTCTATCTGATGTGGACCTTCGCCAACGACGCCGTACCCAAGGAGATCCTGGAGTCGGCGCGGGTGGACGGCTCGGGCGAGTTCCGCACCTTCTTCCGCATCAGCCTGCCGCTGCTGGCGCCCGGCCTGGTCACGGTCCTGCTGTTCAACGTGGTCGCGACCTGGAACAACTACTTCCTGCCACTGATCATGCTGAAGAACCCCGACTGGTATCCGCTCACGGTCGGCCTGAAGGAATGGAACCAGCAGGCCCTCACGGCGGGCGGCGAGGCCGTCTTCAACCTCGTGATCACCGGTTCGCTGATCACCATCATCCCGCTGATCGCGGCGTTCCTGCTGCTGCAGCGCTACTGGCAGTCGGGCCTGGCCGCCGGAAGCGTCAAGGAATGACGGGCGGCGCACGGCACCGCCCCTTCGACGTCTGTCTCCTCGGATAACCCAGAAAGGCACATCCCATGGCGATGAACCGCCGTCACGCCCTGCTGCTGGGCGCGGCCCTGACCGTGTCGCTCACCGCCGCCGCCTGCGGCTCCGGCGACGACGGCTCCTCCTCGGGCGCCGGCGCGGCCGCCCCCGCGGCGTCCGCGGCCGTCTCCGACGCCGACATCCAGAAGGCCCTCGACACCGGCGGCTCCATCACCGTCTGGGCGTGGGAGCCGACGCTCAAGCAGGTCGTCGCGGACTTCCAGGCCAAGTATCCGAAGGTCAAGGTCAACCTCGTCAACGCGGGCACCGGCAACGATCAGTACACCGCCCTCCAGAACGCGATCAAGGCCGGCTCGGGAGTCCCGGACGTCGCCCAGGTGGAGTACTACGCCCTGCCGCAGTTCGCCCTCGCCAAGTCGGTCACCGACCTCGCCACCCTGGGCGCGGGCAAGCTCGACGGCACCTTCACCCCCGGCCCGTGGAGCTCCGTCCACGTCGGCAACGGCATCTACGGCCTGCCCATGGACTCCGGCCCGATGGCGCTGTTCTACAACAAGGACGTCTTCGACAAGTACGACCTCAAGGTGCCCACCACCTGGGACGAGTACCTGGCGGACGCCGAGAAGCTGCACCAGGCCAACCCGAAGGCGTACATCACCAACGACACCGGTGACGCGGGCTTCGCCACCAGCATGATCTGGCAGGCGGGCGGCAAGCCGTACACGGTCGACGGCACCACGGTCGGGATCGACTTCGCCGAGCCGGGCACGCAGAAGTTCACCGGCCTCTGGCAGAAGCTGATCGACGGCAAGCTGGTCGCGCCGACCAGCAGCTGGAGCGACGCCTGGTATCAGGGCCTGGGCGACGGCACCATCGCCACCCTGGTCATCGGCGCCTGGATGCCCGCCAACCTCGAGTCCGGCGTCAAGGCCGGGGCAGGCAAGTGGCGGGTCGCGCCCATGCCGCAGTGGGAGGCCGGTGGCAGGGCCACCTCCGAGAACGGCGGCAGCTCGCTCGCGATCCCCGAGGCCAGCGCCAACAAGAACCTCGCCTACGCCTTCCTCAAGTACGCGAACGTCGACGAAGGGGTGCAGACCCGGGTGGACGGCGGCGCCTTCCCCGCCACCACCGCCCAGCTCCAGGACCAGAAGTTCCAGGACAAGGAGTTCCCCTACTTCGGCGGCCAGAAGGTCAACCAGGTGCTCGCCGAGTCGGCCTCCCAGGTCGTGAGCGGCTGGTCCTACCTGCCGTTCCAGGTCTACGCCAACAGCATCTTCAACGACACGGTCGGCAAGGCGTACACCTCCTCCACCCCGCTGCAGGACGGCCTGAAGGCCTGGCAGGACGCCTCGCTGAAGTACGGCGAGGAGCAGGGCTTCACCATCAAGTAGCGGTCGCCGAGGTCACCGGCCCGTCGCCGCCGCCGTTCCGCGGGGGAGCACAGCGACAGCGACGGGCCGGGGCGAGCTTCAAGGCGGTGCCCTCACGGCGGTGCCCCCAACGTCATGGTCCCGGAGGCATGGCCCCCGCAGCCATGGCCCCGCAGCCATGGGCCCGGAGTCATGAGCCCGGAGTCATGGCCCGAGGCCGCTCCCGGCCGACGCGTCCCTCGCACCGCCCACCGCCCGCGCCCACCGCCCGCGCCCACCCTCGCAACCTCACAACGCGCCATCGCGACCGAAGCGTCGCAACCGCAAGGCCGCGACCGCAAGGCCGCGACCGCAAGGCCACAACCGCAAGGGCGCAGTCGCACGCCACCACCACACGACCGCATCACCGCATATGTACTTCCGCGGCGCCGCCGACCGGCGGCACCGTCCCGGCCACCGGCAGCCGATCCCCGGGCCGCCGGTCCTCCCCCCGCGAAAGGAAGCACCATGCACGCCCACCCCCGCAACAACCTCGGAACGCGCTCCCATCGCCGTCCACTCCCCTGCGCGCTCACAGCACTGGCCGTCGTCTCCGCGGGCGTACTCGCCGATGCGACGCCGGCCCGGTCCGGCATGCGCCTGGACGCCGGCCAGGCCCGCACCTCCGACGGCACCCCGGCCGTCCTGTGGGCCCGCGACGGCGGCGCCGACCGGCAATGGAAGACCACGTAACCATCATTCGAAGGAGTCGCTGTGAACGCTGACCGGCACCGTTGGGTGCGCTGGCCGTCCGACCCCGGACGGGCCCGCCTGGGGTTCGGGGCCGACTACAACCCCGAGCAGTGGCCCCGGGAGGTCTGGGACGAGGACATGCGCGCGATGCGGGCGGCCGGGGTGAACATCGTCTCCTTGGCGATCTTCTCGTGGGCGCGGATCCAGCCGAGCGAGGACGTCTGGGACTTCGACTGGCTCGACGACGCGATGGACCTGCTGCACGCCCACGGCATCGCCGTCGACCTGGCCACCGCGACGGCCTCGCCGCCGCCGTGGCTGACGGCCAAGCATCCGGAGATCCTCCCCGTGGACCGGCACGGCCGCACGCTGTGGCCGGGTGCGCGGCAGCACTGGCGGCCGACCTCCCCCGTCTTCCGGGAGCACGCGCTGCGGCTGACCCGGGCCCTCGCGGAGCGCTACGCCGGTCACCCCACCCTCGCCGCCTGGCACGTCTCCAACGAGCTCGGCTGCCACAACGTCTACGACTTCTCCGACGACGCCGCGGCCGCCTTCCGCGCGTGGCTGCGGGCCCGGTACGGCACGCTCGACGAGCTGAACCGCGCCTGGGCGACCTCGTTCTGGTCCCAGCGCTACAGCGACTGGTCGCAGATCCTGCCGCCGCGCCTGGCCGCCTCCTACCCCAACCCCACCCAGCAGCTCGACTTCGCGCGGTTCTCCTCCGACGCGCTGAAAGACCACCTGCGCGCGGAGCGGGACATCCTGCGCGAGCTGACCCCGGACGTCCCCGTGACCACGAACTTCATGGTCATGGGCGAGACCAAGGGCATGGACTACGCCGACTGGGCCCGGGAGGTCGACTTCGTCTCCAACGACCACTACGTGCTGACCGGCCCCCAGGCTCAGGACGAGCTGTCCTTCTCGGCCAACCTCACCGGCTCGCTCGCCGGCGGCCGGCCGTGGTTCCTGATGGAGCACTCCACCAGCGCGGTCAACTGGCAGCCGGTCAACCTGGCGAAGCGGCCCGGCGGCATGGCCCGCGACTCGCTCACCCACGTCGGCTACGGCGCCGACGCGGTCTGCTTCTTCCAGTGGCGGCAGTCGGCGGGCGGGGCCGAGAAGTACCACTCGGCGATGGTGCCCCACGCCGGCACCGACAGCGAGGTGTTCCGTTCGGTCGCCGACCTGGGCGCCACGCTGGCCGCCCTCGCGCCGGTCGCGGGCACCCGGCGGCGGCGCGCCCCCGTGGCGATCGCGTTCGACTGGGACTCGTGGTGGGCCAGCGAGCTGGACTCCCACCCCACCTCGCTGCTGCGCTACCGCCAGGAGGCCCTCGACTGGTACACCGCGTTCCTCGACGCGGGCGTCCGCGCGGACGTGGTCGGCGTGGACGACGACCTCAGCGGCTATCGGCTGCTCGTGGCCCCGATCCTGCACGTCGTGCCCGCCGCCCTGGCCCGGCGGCTGGAGGGCTACGTCGCCTCCGGCGGCCACCTCGTCACCACGTACTTCTCCGGCATCGTCGACGAGAACGACCACGTGTGGCTCGGCGGCTACCCCGGCGCCCTGCGCGACCTGCTCGGCATCAGGATCGAGGAGTTCGGCCCCCTGCTGGACGGCGAGTCCGTCGAGCTCGACCTCGGCGTGTCCGGCACGCTGTGGACCGACCGGATCGACATCACCGACCCGGACGCCGAGGTCGTGGCGACGTACAAGACCGGCGACCACGCGGGCCGCCCCGCCGTCACGACGCGCCGTACGGGAGCGGGCTCGGCGTCGTACGTCTCCACCCGCCTGGGCCCGGAGGGCCTGGGGGTCGTCCTTCCTCACCTGCTGGACGTCGCGGGGGTCTCCTCGGAGCTGCCGCCCGAGGCCCGCGGGCTCGTGGACGTCGCCGTCCGCACCGACGGGACGGACGACTACTGGTTCGTGATCAACCGCACCGACCGGCACGTCGACGTGTCCGCGATCCCCGGCGACCCCCTCCGCGGCCCGGCCCTGGCTCAGGACGCGACCCTGGCTCCCCGGCAGGTCCGCATCCTGCGGCGGCCCCGCGCGTAGCCACCGGCCTCCCCCGGCGAGGCGGCTCGCCGGGGGCGCGATCAGCGGGGCGCGATCAGCAGGGCACGATCAGTGGGGGGCGATCAGCAGGGGGCGATCAGCGGGACGGGATCAGCGGGGCGCGTCGAGGACGACGACGTACACGCCGCGGGCCTCGGTCTCGTCGTGCAGCCGCCAGCCGGCCGTGACGTGACCCCGGGTTCTCCCGGCGTCCGCTTCGCCGGGCCGCATGACGCGGGTGAAGCGCAGGGTCAGCCGTCCGCCGCCGTCGCCGTCCACGACGATGTCGGTGGCGTGCGGCCCGTCGGCCACGCCGGTCAGCCGGACAGGGCCCGGCACCGGGGCTCCCGTGAGGCTCGCGACGACCGAGGGGTCGGGGGTGTCGCTCACGCTCTGGTGCTGCGGCTCGGCGTCGCCGTGGAGCAGGGCGTGGAGCTGCGCGACGAGGACCGGGTCGTGGGTGCCGTCGTAGACCCACCGCGGTCCCAGCACGCCGTGCTCCGCCGTACCGATGAGGGCGTGGGCGGTGTCCTCCAGCGGCGCCCCTCGATAGGTGAGCGGCACGTGATAGGAGACCGGCCGGTCGCCGGACACGTCGGTGACCACCATGAAGTCGATGCCGACCTCGCCCTTCGGGTCGTCGAGCCGGAAGCCGCCGCCCTTCAGCAGCTCCGGCCGCCCCTCGCCTTCGTACCAGGGCCGGGTGGGAAGCCAGGACGTGAGCAGCTCCAGCTTGGTGGGCGTCAAGGTGGTGCGATGGATGACTGCCATAGCGTGAAGCCCCTTCGTCGACGTCCTGTGTCTCGTGCTCCCCGGCGTCACGGCCGGGGCGGATCATCGTCTCACACGCCCCCTCGGCGGCTCTCCGTGTGCTTCCCCGACCAGTACGGACCCGCGCGGGGGCGGGGTCGGGTGACCCACGCCCCCAGGCGGCCTTGCATGGTGCTATCCGGCGAAGTCCGCGACGTGGTCGCGGACCCAGGTGGCGAAGGTGCGGGGAGCGCGGCCGGTGACCTGTTCGACGGTGCCGGTCAGGTGTACGGGCCTGCCGTCTTTGGCCTGCCAGTAGTCCAGCAGGGCGTCCGCGTAGGGAGCGGGGATGTAGTCGGCCATCTCCCGCTTCCAGTCCTCCCGGGTGACGTGGCGGACGGCGATCGGCCGGCCGGTGATCTCGGCGAGCCGCTCGATCTGTTCGGTGAACGTGAGGCTCTCCGGGCCGGTCAGGTGGAGATGCCGGCCCCGGTGGCGTGGGTCGGCGAGCACGGTGAAGGCCACTTCGGCGAGATCCCGTTCGTGGATGGGGTCGGTGTGGGCGCCCGGGTAGGGCAGGCTCACCGGGCGTCCGGCCCTGATGGGCCAGGCCCAGGCGCCCGCGTTCCCGGCGAAGGAGCCGGGGCGCAGGATCGTGGTGGTGAGCGGTGCCGCGAGCAGCGCGGTCTCGACGTCGAGATGCGACGTGGCCAGCGGGTCGCCGGCCGCGCCGGGCTCCAGCACGCCGGAGGACGACAGCAGCACGACATGCTCGACCCCCGCCGTGACGGCGATGTCGGCGAACTCCGCGATGTGCGAGGGCTCGGCGTACAGGAAGACCTCGGTGACGCCGTCGAGAGCGGCCGGGAAGGTCGCGGGATCGCGGAGGTCGCAGGTGACGGCCGTGACGCCGTCGGGGACCCGCAGCCGCTCGGGGTCGCGGGAGGCCACCCGCACGGGGCGGCCGGCCTCGACCAGCAGGGTCAGCAGGTGGGTGGCGACCGCGCCGCGGCCTCCGGTGACGAGAATCATGGAAATACTCCGGTGATCGGTACGGATTCGACTGCGGCCGCCTTCCGGAAGCGTGGAAGGCGCGGTGGGCCTGCGGTCATGCCGGTCGTCGCCGAGGGCGGGATGCCGCTCGGCCTCGCCGCGAGCCTCGACCGGACCGATCTCCAGACGGCCGCCGACGGTCACGAGGTCCGATGCGCGTGAGGACAAGGACGCGGGCATGGCAGGGCACACTCTCCGCTGAGAGATCCAGACAGCCCGTGCTGAGGCTGTCGTGCCGGCCGGATGTCCCGACACGCTCGCGAACGAGCGCTGCACCTTACGATCAGGAAATTAGCACGAATCGCCGCATGATCAGTCCGCGCGTTCGCTGATGGTGACGTCTCCGGCGGCCCAGTGGGTGGCCGGGACCTCGCGGACGATGACGCGTACGGAGGCCGGTGGAACGTCGAGGGCGCGGACGGCGGCCTCGTGGAGTTCGTGGATGAGGGCCCGGATGGTCTCGGGCGAGCGGCCCTCGACCAGGGATATCTCGATCAGCGGCATGTCAGGGCTCCGTCGTGAGGCAGACGGTGCCGAGGGTAGTGAAGGCGGCTCGGACGCGGGTGCCGGGCGTCAGCCGGACGGCGTCCAGCAGCCCGCCGGGGCCAAGGCGGCCTCCGGCGTGCCGCTGCCCGCCCAGACCGTGCTCCGGGCCGCGTACGAGCCGGCCAGAGGGCAGATCTGGGGAAACCAGCCGGCGACGCGGCTCAGTCGCCGTCGCGGACCTTGTCGTACAGCAGGCACAGCGCCCCGCTCGCGGCCTGCGTGGCGGAGACGAGCCGCCAGCCGGTGGCGGGAAGGCCGTCGGCGAACAGGCGGGGCCCGTTGCCGACCAGCTCGGGCGCGAGCGTGATGCTCAGCCGGTCGAGCTCTCCGGCCCGCAGCAGGGCCTGCATGACGCTGGTGCTGGCCGGCACGACGATGTCGCCGCCGTCCTGCTGCCGCAGCTCCTTCACGACCTCGGCGGGGCCGGCGGCGGCGATGCGGGAGTTCTGCCATGGCGCCTCGGTGAGCGTGGTGGAGAAGACGATCTTCTCGACGGTGTTCAGCCACCGGGAGAAGGCCCGGTCGCGGGGGTCGGCCGACTCGTCGTCGGCCACGGCGGGCCAGAAGCCGCCGAAGCCCTGGTAGTTCCTGCGGCCCAGCAGCGCGGTGGTGGCCCCGGAGGTCACCTTCACCATGTGGTCGCGGGCCGCGTCGCTGACGGCGTGGGGGACGATCCAGCCCATGTCGTACTCGCCGCCGGGGCCGTGGATCCGGCCGTCGAGCGAGAGGGTGATGTTGCCGATTACGGTGCGGTTCGCTGTCATGAGGCGAGTCTCGCCGGGGGGGCAGTGGCTAACATCGGCCAGATGGCCGATATGCCCGACGCGAACCTGGCCGACGACGGCGCTCCGCCGCCGGAGCTGACCTCGTTCGTCGGCCGCCGGGCCGAGCTGCACATGATCGGGAAGGCCCTGGGCGAGTCGCGGCTGGTCACCCTGACCGGCGCGGGCGGCTGCGGCAAGACCCGGCTGGCGGCCCGGCTCGCCGCGCGGCCGGCGCGCCCGCCGCGCGACGGCGTGTGGTGGGCGGACCTCGCGCAGGAGACCGACCCGGCGGCGGTGCCGCGCCTCGTCGCGACGGTCCTGCGGGTGCTCCTGGCCGGCGACTCCGACGAGACCGCCGCCCTGTCCAGGCAGCTGCGCGAGCGCGAGCTGCTCCTGGTGCTCGACAACTGCGAGCACCTGCTGGACGGCGTCGCCGGGGTGGTGGCGGGCCTGCTGCACCACTGCCCGCACGTCACCGTCCTGGCGACCAGCCGGGAGCCGCTCGGCCTGCCCGGCGAGCTGGTCTGGCGGGTCCCGCCCCTGGACGCCCACGACGCGGTCGCCCTCTTCCTCGACCGCGGCCACGACGTTCCGCGCACCGAGGAGGCCCTTGCCGCGGTGCGCGACATCTGCGCCCGCTTGGACGGCATCCCTCTCGCGCTGGAGCTGGCCGCCGCCTGGACCGGCACGCTGACGCCCCAGGAGATTCACGCCGAGCTGGACGACCGGTTCTCGATCCTGGTCGCCGCTCACCAGGGGGCGCCGCCGCGGCACCGTACGCTGGCGGCGTCCATGGCCTGGAGCCACGACCTGCTTGAGGAGCGCGACCAGGTGCTGTTCCGGCGGCTGGGCGTGTTCGAGCCGGGCTTCACCCTCGCCGCCGCCGAGGGCGTGCTGGACGGCCATGGCCGAGTGGAGGTGCTCACCGGACTGCGCCGGCTGATCGACAAGTCGCTGCTGCTGGCCGAGACCCGCATGGGCGTCACCCGCTATCGGATGCTGTCCTCGGTCAGACGGTACGCGTGGGAGCGGCTCGCCGAGGCGGGCGAGCTCGACGCCGTACGCGACCGGCACGTGACCGTCTGCCTGGCCCTGGTGCGGGAGGCCGCCCCGCTGCTGGACGGCGACAAGGACACCTGGCGGGCCAGGATGCGCGAGGACTATCCCAACCTGCGCGCGGCGATCGAATGGGGCCTGTCCGGCGACCGTCCCGAGCAGGCTCGTCATCTGGCGGCCGGGCTGGCCTGGCTGTGGCACCTGGAAGGGCGGCTCGTGGAGGGCCTGGGGCTGCTCCGGCTGGCGGCCGAGCGGAGCGCCGGCGAGCACAGCGCACTGCAGGCCCGCGTGCTCACCGGCCTGGCGCTCGTCGCCGACACCACGCACCCGGCCGGGCTGGAGTTCGACGCGGCCGACGCCGCCCGGGCCATGGCGCTCGACCACGGCGACCTGCGGACCGCCTGCCTGGCGGGGTCCCTCGGCGCCATCGGCATGCTGTTCACCTCTCCGGACGAGGCGCGGGTGCGGGCCGCCGCCGTACGCGAGGAGGCCGTCGCGGCCGGCGACGCCTTCGTGGCCGACGCCGCGCAGGTCCTCGCCGGGCTGGTCCACCACATGAGGGAGGAGCATCGCCAGGCGCTGGCGGCGATGGAAACGCCGGTCCGCGGCCTGCTGCGGCGCGGCGACCGCGGCGTGGCGGCGCTGGCGCTCGGCCTGATGGCCCTCGGCAGCGCCTTTCTCGGCGAGCTGCACCGGGCCAGGGCGCTGGCGGAGCGGGCGGTCGAGGTCGCCGCCCCGCTCGCCGACTACCACCGCGCCGGTACGGCTCGCGCGATCCTCGCCCGCGTGTGCCACCTGCAGGGGGACGACAAGGCAGCCGGGCTCGCCCTCGACCCGGTCATCCGGCTGGTGGACCAGGCGCCCTCGGCGCCCTTCGTGCCGGGGCTCGCGTTGACGATCGGGCGGCTCTGCCTGAGCAGGGGCGAACCGGTGCGGGCGGCCGAGTGGTTCAGGAGCGAGACGGCCTGGCGCGGCGCCGAGCAGCCCGACGAGCTGCTGACCCCGGAGACCCGCATCGCCCTGGCGGCGGCGCTGCGTCAGGCCGGCGACCCGGAGGGCGCAGCCCGTGCCTGCGCGGCCGGCCTCGACGCCGCCGAGGCCCTGGGGATGCCGCGCCTGATCGCCGACGCCCTGGAGCAGCAGGCGTTCCTCAATGAGGCGCGCGCCGTCGCGCTGCATCTGGAGGCCCTGCGCCTGCGCGCCGCCAACGACCTCCGGCCGGCCTGCATCGACAGCCTGGAGGCCCTGGCGGCGCTGGCCGACGCCACCACCGGGGCCCGGATCATGGGCGCGTGCGACCGGGCCAGGGAGGAGCTCGGCTACCCCCGGCCGCACCGGCCGGGCGTCGTGTCCGATCCGGAGGGCCGCCGGATGGAGCTGGAGGAGGCCGTCGCCTTCACCCGCCGCGCGCACGGCGGACGCCGCCGTCCGGCCACCGGCTGGGCCGCCCTCACCCCCGCGGAGCAGGAGGTCGTACGGCTGGCCGCGGCGGGCCTGTCCAACCCCGAGATCGGCGGCCGGTTGTTCATGAGCCGCAGCACGGTCAAGACCCACCTGGCGCACGTTTACGCGAAGCTCGGCGTGGCCAACCGCACCGAGCTGGCCGCGCTGCACCGCGAGCACGACCGCTGAGACACCGGACCACCGAGACACCGGACCACCGAGACACCGGACCACCGAGACACCGGCCGGCGCGGGCCCGGGAAACGGCGGCACAGCGATCCGGCGACGCGGGGGCGCGGGATGCCGGGGTACAGAGGCGCGGAGGCGCAAGGGTGCGGGGGCCGCAGAGCGCGGGGGTGCCGGGGGCCGCGGGGCGTGAAGCGCGGAGGCGCGACCACAGCGGTCCCGGCGGGGCCGCTCCCCGGTGACCCAACGTGAGTGCCCGCTTGCCGTGACAGGAACTCCGCGGCGGAGGTCTGGTACGCCGACGCACATTGTGTGCACCAAAGTGTCAATTTGTCTGATCTGCTGCTCGCATATTACTTATGTGCGCTTTATGTCGAGAAGATGACTAGACCTCCTTATTGGGCGAAAAGATTTCGTTGACAGGGGTGGACTGTAAACGTTTAATGTTGGCGATCTTGCGGATTTCGTACGGGAGATAACTCATGTTTAGGCTTCCCGGACTGCGGAGGTGGCGTGCGCTCACCGCCGTGGTGGTGGCGGGTGTACTGGTGGGAACCGGGGCGCCCCCGGCCGCGATGGCGGCACAGGAGGAAGGTCGGACGGGATCCGACGCGGCCCCGCTCGACGGCTGGCAGCAGGCGCTGAAACGCGCGGCCGAGATCCGGGAGCCGGTCGAGGTGACCGAGGCCAGGACCGAGTTCACCACCACGTATGCCAATCCGGACGGCGAGTCGTTCCGGCTGGAGCAGTCGACCACCCCCGTCCGGGTCAAGGGGCCGGACGGCGCGTGGGTGTCCCCCGACGCGACGCTCGCCCGGCGCGCCGACGGAAGCGTGGGGCCGGTCGCCGCCGCCGTGGGCATCTCCTTCTCCGGAGGCGGCGACGGCGGGAACCTCGTCACGATGCACCGGGACGGCCGCACCCTCACGCTGGGCTGGCCGGGAACCCTGCCCGAACCGGTGCTGGACGGCCCGAACGCCACCTATCCGAACGTGCTGCCCGACGTCGACCTCAGGATGACCGCGACGACAGAGGGCTTCCGCCAGGTCCTGATCGTGAAGACTCCGCAGGCCGCGGCCAACCCCGCGCTCGCGAAGATCCGGTATGCCGTGAAGTCGTCCGGGCTCAAGGTGGAGGAGACCGCGGACGGCGGCATGTCCGCGACCGACGGCAACGCCACCGAGGTCTTCACCTCGCCTCCCGCCGCGATGTGGGACTCCACCGGGGACCCCACCGCCGGGAAGGCCGGGGCGGGCGAGGCCGCCCCGGCCGACGCCAACCCCTCCGACGCAGGCCCCTCCGACGCCGCACCCTCCGGCTCCCCACCCTCCGACGCCGCACCCTCCGGCTCCGCACCCTCCGCAAAGGGCGCCACGCCCCAGACCGCGCCCCAGACCGCGCCCCAGAGCGCTCCCCAGGGCGCGCCCGCGGACGGCTCGCCCGAGCCGGCCTCACCGGCCACATCACCGGCGACATCACCGGCGACATCACCGGCGACGCCGCAGCCCGCGGAAGGCGCTCCGGACGAGGGGCCGGCCGCCGACGGCCCCGCTCCCGGGGCGGGGCACGCCGAGCTGCCGATCGAGGTCGGCGAGGACTCGATCACCCTCGTGCCCGACGCCGACCTGCTGCGGCAGAAGGACGAGTCGGCCTACCCCGTCTACATCGACCCGACCGTGACCTGGGGAGAGACCGACAGGACGCTGCTGCGCTCGGACGGCTACAAGTCGTACAACTGGGGCAACGGCGACGACAACGAGGGTAAGGGCGTCGGCCACTGCGGCACCTGGAGCGGCTACTACTGCGGGCCCGGATACACCCAGCGGCTGTACTTCCAGTTCTCCCCCGCGAGCCTCAAGGGCAAGCAGGTGCTGAGCGCCGCGTTCCGCGTCACCGAGTCGTGGTCGTTCCAGTGCAGCCCCCGATGGGTCGACCTGGAGCGGACCAACAACTTCACCTCGTCAACCACCTGGTCGAGCCGGCCCAAGGAGCTCGACCTGATGGTCGACCGGAACGTGTCGGCGGGCCGCGGCTCGGCCTGCAGCCCCAGCCAGCCGGCCGCGGTGATCCAGTTCAAGGACAACCCGGACGAGACCAACGAGAACCTGACCCCGACCGTGAAGGACTTCGCGGCGGGCAAGTTCTCCAAGCTCACGCTGGAGCTGCGGGCGCACGACGAGGGCGACACCTCCGCCTGGAAGCGGTTCAGGAACGACGCCGTGCTCGTCGTCGACTACGTCGGATTGCCGGCGCTGCCGACCGGCATCGGCATCGTCACCGGATCGGGCACCGTGTGCGAGACGAAGGAGTCGGCGCCCGCGATCGTCTCCAGCCCCACGCCCACTCTCGCGTCCACGCCGCAGACCGAGCCGGGCGGCGAGTCGGGCGCGATGCTCCGGGCGGCGATGGACGTCGACAAGAAGAACTCCGACGGCACCTGGACCGACGCCTTCGCCACGATGGAGCGGCCCACGACCGGGCACGTCGGCGATAACGTGAAGGTCACCGCCACCACACCGACGCTGTCGGAAGGGGTGCTGTACCGCTACCGCTCGTGGACACGCTCCTACTACAGCAACTACACCAAGCAGCTGCCGGGGCCGTCCAACGGCTCGACCACCGGATGGTGCTACTTCAAGGTCGACCCGACCGCGCCCAAGGCGCCCGTGGTCGCGCTCGGCGCGCCCTATACGCCGTGCACGACCACGAGCTGCACGCCGGCCGGCGGACCCGGGCAGAGCACCACCGTCACCTTCGGCCCGGCGTCCGGCGACACCAACAACGTCGCCTACCAATACCGCGCGTCCACCAGCTCGGCCTGGTCGTCCGACATCACCGGGGCCACCGCCAAGGTGGTGATCACCCCACCGGCCGCCGGGACGTACAGCCTGTACGTGCGGGCCAAGGACAACGTCGGCAGATACGGCGCGACCACGGTCGTCGACTTCCTGGTCGCCGCGGGCGCGGGCCCGGTCGGCAGGTGGCACTTCGACGAGGACTCCGGCGTCGCCGTCGACAAGGGCAGCGGGCACCACGACGCCACGCTCTACGGCGGCGCCGTACGGGACGCCCGGGGACGCCGCGGCGAGGTCTGGTATGACGACGCCGGCAACGCACTGGCCACCCCCAAGGTCGACAAGGGGCTGGGCCTGAACGGCACGTCGGCGTACGCCGCGACGTCCGGGCCCGTGCTGGAGACCAGGTCGGCCTACACGGTCGCCGCCTGGGTGCGGCTCGACAAGGTGAGCGACGACGGCATCGTCCTGTCGCAGGACGGCTCGGGCTACAGCCCCTTCCTGCTCTTCCACGAGAAGGACTACGGCGCCTTCTGCTTCGGCGTGAAGGAGAAGGACGAGGCGACGGGTGGGGCCTACCCCTCGGTCTGTGGCAAGAACGGCACCTCCCGGGTGAACGTCTGGACCCACCTCGCCGGCACCTACGACCCGGCGACGCAGCAGCTGAGCTTCTACATCAACGGCGTGCCGCAGGGCAGCAAGACCGCGCCGGCCCTGTGGTCGGCCCCCGGACCGTTCGAGATCGGCCGCTACAAGTGGGCCAACATCTTCCAGCACTACTTCCCCGGTTCGATCGACGAGGTCGCCGCCTGGCAGCGCGTCCTGACCCCGGAGGAGGTGGCGGCGGAGGCGCGGTCGGAGTCGCCGGCGTCCGGCCGCAACGACGTGGAGCTGGTGGCCGACTGGGACCCGGCGGGCGCCGCCGGGACGCAGCTGCCCGACTCGCTGTCGGGGTACGGCCGGGCGCTGGCGCTGGCCGGCGGGGCGTCGCTGGACGGCGAGGGCCTGGTGCTCGACGGCGTGGACGACGCCGCCACCACCGCGGGCCCGGTCGTGGACGACACCGGGTCGTTCACGGTCACCGTGAAGGTCGAGCTCGACCGAGACAAGATCGTGTCGAAGCCGATCGGGACCATCGGCCAGGTGGCCGGGCAGCGCACCGCCGACGGATCGTCGTGGGGCCTGTGGTTCGAGCTGACCGGCAAGGAGACGCAGCTCGACGACGACGGCAACGAGGTCAGCGTGCCGGTCGGCTACTGGCGCTTCGGCCGGGTCAACAAGGACGGCACGAAGACCTGGGTGAGCTCCGACACCACGGCCAGCCTGGACAGCCCGGTGCGCCTGACCGGCGTGTACGACGCCCTGGCGGCGAACGGGCGCGTGGTGCGGCTCTACGTGGGCCACGAGCAGAACGACCTCGACATGGCCTACACCGCCGTGCCCGGGTCGGGCGACTTCGCCGCAGGCAAGGGCTTCAGCGCGACCTCCTGGGGTCACTTCCTCCCCGCGAGGATCACCGATCTGCGGCTGTGGGCGGGCGCCATGGCCGATTCCGACCAGTTGGACGCCGTCATCGGCGACTGACGAAAGCCGCGGGGACCGGCCGGCCGCCGGTCCCCGCGGCTCCCGCATCTTCCCCCGGTTGGTCCGCGGGTTCTCTCGTTTCCTCTTGAGGAGGTTGGGTCATGCGACGGCCCTCAATTCGTGCTGCCCTGGTGGCCGCGTTGACGGTGGTGATCTCGTTACCCGTCGGGGTGACGACGGCCTCGGCGGCCGTCGTCTCCGCGGAACACGGCCCGCCCGGCGCCCCTCCCGTGCAGAAGCAACGGTCCAGCAAGGTCAGGGCCATGGACGCGAGCGGGGCGAAGGAGGCCAGGGAGCTGGTCGCCGCGTCCCGGGCGCGCAACGACGCCGCCGCCGACCGGGCCGCCAAGGAGCGCGAGGCCGCCCGGTGGCCGGGCGCGGGCGAGGCCGACGTGCCGATCGGCGGCGGGCAGACCGTCAGCGTGGGCGGGCTCCCGGTGAGCCTGGACAGCGCCCCCACTGACAGCGCCCCCACTGACAGCGCCGCCCCCGGCAGCGCCCCCACTGACAGCGCCGCCACTGACAGTGCTGCCCCCGGCAGCGCCGCCCCCGAAAGCGCCACCACCGGCAGCGCCGCCCCCGCTCCGGACGCGCAGGCCGCGGGTGCGCGGACGGCCCGGGTGCGGGTGCTCGACCGCGCCGCCGCCGAGGCCGCCGGTGTGGACGGCGTGCTGCTGACCGCGGAGGCGCAGGCCCCGGGCACCGCGACGCTGCGCGTCGGCTACGCCGCCTTCGCCTCCGCGTACGGCGGCGGGTGGAGCGGCCGGCTGCGCCTGGTGCGGCTGCCCGCCTGCGCCGCCACCACCCCGGAGCGGGAGGAGTGCCGCACCCGGACCCCGCTCGACACCGGCAACTCGGCCACGGCGCAGACCCTCTCGGCGCAGGTCGCGTTCGACGCGGCCCCGGCCGTGCTGGCCGTGACCGCCGACGCCCCCGGTGAGGGCGGCGAGGCGGCCGACGGCAGCGGCAACTACGCCGCCACCCCGCTCTCCGCGTCGTCCACCTGGCAGGCGGGCGGCAACTCCGGCTCCTTCTCCTGGTCCTATCCGATCGCCCCGGTGGAGCCTGCGGCGGGTCCGGCGCCCGCGCTCGACCTGTCGTACGACTCGGGCAGCGTGGACGGGCGCACCTCGACCAGCAACAACCAGGGCACCTCGCTCGGGGAGGGCTTCGAGACCGCGGCGACCTCCTACATCGACCGTCAGTTCGGCACCTGCGACGAGGACGGCCACGACAAGCAGTACGACCTGTGCTGGAAGTACGACAACGCCTCGCTCGTGCTCAACGGCAAGTCCACCGAGCTGGTCAAGGACGACACCAGCGGCAAGTGGCGGCTGAAGAACGACGACGCCTCCACGGTCATCCACTCCACGGGCGCCGACAACGGCGACGACGACGGCGAATACTGGACCGTCATCACCGGCGACGGCACCAGGTACGTCTTCGGCCTCAACAAGCTGAGCGGCGCGGGCAGCCAGCGGACCAACTCGGTCTTCACCGTCCCGGTGTACGGCGACGACTCCGGCGAGCCCGGCTACAGCAAGGGCGGCTCCTTCGCCGACCGCTGGGTCACCCAGGCATGGCGGTGGAACCTCGACTACGTCGAGGACACCCACGGCAACGCCATGACGTACTGGTACACGGCGGAGACCAACTACTACCGGAAGAACAAGTCGAACACCGCGACCACCTCCTACGTCCGCGGCGGCTACCTCGACAAGATCCTCTACGGGCAGCGGTCCGACACGCTGTTCACGGTGGACGCGCCCTACAAGGTGGCCTTCTCCTACGCCGAGCGCTGCACGGCGTCCGACTGCGGCAGCCTCACCAAGGACACCGCCGAGAACTGGCCGGACGTCCCCTTCGACGCCATCTGCAAGAAGGACGCCGACAAGGACGACTGCCACGCCGAGAGCCCGGCCTTCTTCAGCCGCAAGCGCCTGGTGAAGATCGAGACGAGCGTCCTGTCCGGCACCGCGTACAAGCCGGTCGACTCGTGGGCGTTCACCCAGAAGTACCTGGACGGCGGCGACATCGGCAGCTCCGTCGACCAGACGCTGTCGCTGATGTCGATCGTCCGGACCGGCTCCACCGCCGACACGCCGCTGACGCTGGACCCCGTCTCGTTCACCTACACCATGCGGCCCAACCGGGTCGACGGCGGCACCCAGCCGGGCGGCGGCAACATCCTGCCGCTGACCAGGCCGCGCATCGAGACGATCACCTCGGAGACCGGCGCGATCACCACGGTCAGCTACAACGAGCCCGAGTGCGTGCGCGGCTCGAAGATGCCGAAGGCCGAGGACGACAACTCCCTGTCGTGCTATCCGCAGTTCTGGCACATCAACGGCGCCACCGAGGCCTCCATCGACTGGTTCAACAAATACCGCGTGCTCGCGGTGAACATCGCCGACCCGGCCGGGCACAACCCGCTCGTCGAGTACGCCTACGAATACTCCACCCCCGGCTGGCGCTACAACGACAGCCCGTTCACCCCGAGCGACGAGCGCACCTGGTCGCTGTGGCGCGGCTACCAGAAGGTCACGACGTACGTCGGCGACGCCGACGGCACCCGCACCAAGACGGTGTCGGTCTACCTGCAGGGCATGAACGGCGACCGGCTGCTGAAGTCGGCCAGCCCGCGGACGGTCGACCCCGACAAGCGGCGCTCCGCCACCGTGCCGGGCCTCGACGTCGCCGGACTCGACGTGCCCGACATCACCGACTCCGAGCAGTACGCCGGATTCACCCGTGAGGAGATCAGCTACGACGGGTCCACTCCGGTCGACGTGACGGTCAACGACCCCTGGTCGGCGAAGACCGCCACCCAGCACAAGTCGTACGCCGACACCGAGGCCTACTACGTGCGCACGGGCAAGACCTCCGAGCACACCTACCTGACCATCCCCAAGACCTGGCGCACCGTCACCACCTCCACGACGTACGACTCGTACGGCATGGCGGTCACGCAGGACAGCACGGGCGACATCGCCAAGAGCGGCGACGAGACCTGCACCCGCACCTGGTATGCCCGCGACGACGCCAAGGGCCTGAACTCGCTCGTCTCCCGCACCCGGGTGGTCGGCCGCGCCTGCTCGGTGAAGGAGGCCGACCTGTCGCTGCCCGCCGACTCCGCCACCAGCGGCGACGTGCTGTCCGACACGGCCACCGTGTATGACGACACCGCCGCGACCGGGTGGTCGGCGAGCCAGAAGCCGGTGAAGGGCGACGCCACCTGGACGGGCCGGGCCACCGGCTATCCGTCGGCCGTCACCGGCGACGACCGCCCGCCGACCGGCTGGCAGCGCACCGAGTCGACGACCTACGACACGCTGGGCAGGCCGCTGGCCGTGACCGACGCGGGCGGCAACGCCACCACCACGGCGTACACGCCGGCCGGCGCCGGGGTCCTCACCAAGACGGTGGAGACCAACGCCAAGCAGCAGAAGGTGACGACGTTCCTCGACGGCACGCGCGGCCTTCCGGTGCGCACCTACGACCCCAACAACGGCAAGACCGAGCAGACCTACGACGCCCTCGGGCGGCTGACCGGCGTGTGGCTGCCCGACCGCAGCAAGGACGGCGGGCAGACCCCCACCTACGCCTTCTCCTACGTCTACCAGCGGGGCAAGGCGCCCGCCATCGGCACCTCGGTCGTCAAGTCGTCCACCACGGCGAGCTGGTCGTACGAGATCTTCGACTCGCTGTTGCGGCCGATGCAGACGCAGAGGCCGACGCCGAACGGCGGACGGCTGCTGACCGACACCCGTTATGACTCGCGTGGCCTCGCCTACGAGACCTACGCCGACATCTTCGACTCGAAGCAGACGCCGAACGCCACCTACACCCGGGAGGAGTACGGCGAGGCGCCCAAGCAGACGAACCTCGTCTTCGACGGCGCAGAACGGCAGATCCGCAGCACGTTCCTGTCGTACGGCGTGGAGAAGTGGACGACCACCACGACCTACACCGGCGACTCCACCGCCGCGAGCACGGTGACCGGCGGCTCGGCGGTCCGCACCATCGCCGACGCCCTCGGCCGCACGGTGGAACGGCGCGAGTACAACTCGCCCTCCCCCGCCGACACCCAGTTCGGCGGGATGGCATCCAGCGGGTACACCTCCACGTCCTTCACCTACCGGCCCGACGGCAAGGAGCTGACCGTCACCGCCCCCGACGGCGCGAAGTGGTCCTACACCTACGACCTGTTCGGGCGGCAGACCGGCATCAGCGACCCCGACAAGGGCACGAGCACCCTCCGCTACACCCCGCTCGACCAGATCGACACGGTGACCGGTGCGAACGGCACGGTCCTGCTGTACGGCTACGACGAGCTCGGCCGTAAGACCGGGCTGTGGTCGGGGTCGCGGACCGACGCGAACAAGCTGGCCGCCTGGACCTACGACACCGTGGCCAAGGGCCAGCTCGCCTCGTCCACCAGCTACGACGGCGGCGTCTCCGGCAAGGCGTACACGAAGAAGATCCTCGCGTACGACGGCCAGTATCGGGCCACAAGCACCGAGATCGACATCGACCCGAACGACCCGATGGTGCTGTCCGGAGCGGCGAAGACCCGCTACGTCTTCGGCAGCGACTACAACCTCGACGGCACGCTGAAGAGCTCCACCGAGCCCGCGGCGGGCGGCCTGGCCGAGGAGCGGATCAGCCTGAGCTACACCCCGACCGGACAGGTCAACGGGCTGACCGGCACCACCGACTATCTGCAGAAGGCCGACTACAACGCGCTCGGCCAGCCCCTGCAGTTCACCCTCGGCCTGTCCGGGGCCTCGCAGGCCAAGAAGACGTTCCTCAACAACACCTACGAGGAGGGCACCGACCGGCTGACGCGGTCCTTCGTCACCACCCAGTCCACACCGGTCAAGCCGCAGGACCTGACCTACCACTACGACGACGCGGGCAACGTCACCGAGATCGCCGACACCCCCACGCAGGACGGCGCCGGGCAGAGCGACATCCAGTGCTTCGCCTACGACGGGCAGCGGCGGCTGACCGAGGCGTGGACGCCGGCCACCGACGACTGCACCAGCAAGACGCTGGGCGGCGCCGCGCCGTACCGGACCGCCTACACCTACAACACCTCGGGCCTGCGGGCGACGGAGACGCGCTACAACGGCTCCACCGCGACCACATCGGCGTACTGCTACGGCGACACCACCAAGCGGCACGCCCTGACCGCGGTCGTGACCGGCTCCTGCACGGGTGCGACCACCACCTACTCCTACGACAAGTCCGGCAACACCACCGGCCGCAACGGCCAGGTGCTGACCTGGGACGCACAGGGCCGCATCGCGACCCTGACCCAGGGCACGCAGAAGACGGCCTACCTGTACGACGCCGACGGGGCGCTGCTGATCCGCCGCGCGGTGGGCGACGGGGAGAGCGTGCTCTACCTGGGCGCCACCGAGATCCACTCGAAGAAGACCGGCGGCACCGTCACGACCTGGGCCAGCCGCTTCTACGCCGCCGACACGCAGGTGATCGCGGTGCGGACGACGGAGGACGGGAAGAACGCGGTCTCCTTCCTCGCCGGCGACCAGCACGGCACGTCCTCGCTGGCGGTCGACGCGGCCGGGCAGGCGATCAGCAAGCGGTTCACGACGCCGTTCGGCGCGCCGCGCGGGGACACGGTCGGCGGCGCGTGGCCCGACGACAAGGGGTTCCTCGGCAAGCCCGCCGACGCCGCCACCGGGCTCACCTACGTCGGGGCCCGCATGTACGACCCGGTCGTCGGCAGGTTCCTGAGCGTCGACCCGGTGCTGTCCACCGACCAGGCCCAGTCGCTCAACGGCTACTCGTACGGCAACAACAACCCCGCCACGTTCAGCGACCCGACGGGCGAGGAGATCGGCTCGCGGCCCAACTCGTGCCAGTACGACCTCAAGTACTGCGACAAGGAGACGCAGAAGAGCGTCGGGTACAACCCGAAGACGGGCAAGGTCGACCCCGCCAAGGGCGCCGCGTACCGCAAGAAGAAGCAGTCCGGGAAGAAGAGCTACCCGACGCCGAGCCCGTCCCCGGGCCCGTCGCCCAAGCCGCCGGCCGGGGGCTGCCACTGCAAGCCGGTCAAGCACGACAACGGCGTCAACCTGCTGAAGGCGCTGCTCACCCACCCGTTCCACTGGAACAACAACTTCAACGGCGCGAACGCGCTGGCGGTGACGTACGAGACGTTCGCCAGCGAGGGATGCGAACGGCGGGCCCGGCAGTACGTCTGCTACGGCGGCTCCCCGGGCGGCGACCAGCCGATGACGGTCGGCGACGTGCACTTCTTCCCATATTCGAAGAAGGAGTTCGAGAGCCGGCTGCGGGACGAGAAGCAGGCGCGGGAGGACATCGCGAAGGTCGCCGGGCGGGAGGCGGCGAAGAAGTACGGGCCCGACATCGAAAGACACGAGGCCGTGCACTCCGCGCAGTGGGCGCGTTACAAGAACGCCACCGAGTTCATCGCGGCCTACGGGGCTGCCACCCTGTATTCGCGACACACCACCGGCACCCCGTACGCCACCAACAGCTTCGAAGTCGAGGCCAACCTGTGGTGGGGCGGCTACGTCAGATGGCAACCGCTGCAATGGGGTCCGGTGAACTAGAGACCACCCGAGCCCGGTGACTCCGGGACGACAGGAGGGAAGGACGACGATGACACGCAGAAGAAGGCCGGGGCCGGGGTACGCGGCCGCCGCCCTGACCGCCCTGGCCTTCTTCGCCGCGGCCTGCGACGGCACCCCCCAGCCCAAGGGCGTCCTCGCCGTCGAACGCGCCGAGGACGGCGGCGTCAGGCTGCTGCTCGCCGACTGCCCCGGCTACGCTGCCCAGGACTTCACGGTCCTGGAGGACACCCAGGGCGGCCGGACGCTCGCCTGGAGCGTGCACAACGGCGGCACCGGCGCGGCGGTGCGGGACATCCGGGCGTTCCAGGCACCGCCCGAGGGCTGGCGGCGTACCGACGACAGCCTCACCGCGCTGCGGGAGGGCGTGCCCTATGTCGCGACCGTCAACGGCTACGCGGACGGCGTGAACCTGCGGGGCAGGGTGCCGTTCACCACGGCCGACCTGTCCGGTCTCGGCGACGGGCAGGTGCTGGCCTGGGCGGGCGGCGACGAAACCGTGCGGACGGGCCGGGACGCCTTCCTGCGCACCGACCCCGACCGCTGCCGTCCGTGACCATGCCCTCGTGACTGCCGCCCGCGCCCGGCGAGACCGGGCGCGGGCGGCTTCCGTCAGCTCATGCGGAAGACCGGGCAGCGTGTGGCGAACGGCAGGAACGCGCCGGGGCGACGTCCTCCACCGGCAGATATCCCGCGTCGTAGGCGACGGCGTCGCAGAACACGACCCGGGTGCGCGGCACGTCGCGCGCGGTCGCGTACGACGCGATGGCCCCCACGGATACGTGGCACCGGCAAGGGCGGTCAGACAGGAAAGCGATCCACTCGCAGTACGGCCACCTCACCCTGCTCGGCGAGCAGGATGTAGGTCACCGAGATCCCCTTGTAGTCCCACACGTACATGTTGCCTCTGGGGCTGAGCATGCGGCCGTTGCCGGGAGTCAGCCGTAGAACCTCGTAGATCTCCAGCAGGACATCGACTTCGGGATCGGAGAGGTCATCGATCTGGGCTTCAGCGACCTCGCTGCCCACGTGGACGGCGTACACCTACAGTTGGACTCCGCGTCGGGCCAAGACCTCGGCCAGGGTGGGGCCCGACGATCGTCTTCCGGATCGGATCTGGTCGGCTTCGTCGTTCATCCGCTGCCAGTCCTGGGGATTGCGAGCGGCGCGCGTGGCGATGCGCCACCACCCGCTCAGGAAGTCATCCAGCGCGGCCAGGTCGACGACGGGTGCGTGGGTGATCGCTTCGAGCTCGGCGTCGAACGCGGCGACGTTGACGGCAGGCAGGGCCGCCCGCACGGCGGTGAAGGTCCGCTCGATCTCCTGACCGAATGCGTCGTCTCGCTGAACGGTCATGACGACGCCTCACCTCCTGCCGATCCACCGGGTGCACCCCAGCTTAGACGAGCGGGCGGGCCCTGGCGTGGCCCGCGTGCAGCGTCGATCCGGCCAGGCCGGCTGACCACACCACCGGTCGAACGCGGGGCGGCCCGGCCGGTGGGGGGAAGGCGGGGGCCGGGTCAGGCGTTGCTCGCCACGTTCTGGATCGCACGGGCGAGGCGGGCGAGATCGACGCCTTCGAGATGGTCGAGGAAGTGCCGGCGCACGCTGGCCAGGTTGCTCGGCCACACCTCTTCCAGGCGGGCGAGGCCGGCGTCGGTGAGGACGGCGTTGAACCCGCGGGCGTCGTCGTCGCACCTGACCCGTTCGACCAGGCCCTGCCGTTCCAGGACGGTGACGATGCGTGTCATGCCGCTCAGGGAGAGCTCGCAGGCGACGGCGAGCTCCCCCATCCGCATCCGCCGCCGCGGCGCCTCCGACAACCGCATCAGGGCGATCCACTCGATGAGCGGCATCCGGTGTTCCCGCACCATGTCGGCGTCGATCGCGCGGGGCAGCGCGTAGATCAGGCGAGGCAACGCCCGGATCAACGCCTCCTCCTCGGAGGTCAGCGACTGCACCGGCGGCACTGGCTGCGATGTGGTCATGGCCACATTCTACTTGCTTCACGAACGAAGTACCCCATATGTTTTCTTCGCGAAGCAATCATCTCTCGCAGAAGTGGAGATCGTCATGACCAGGATCGGGATCATCCTCGGCAGCACCCGCCCCGGACGGAACGGCGAGGCCGTCGCCCGCTGGGTGCACCAGGTCGCGGGACAGCGGGCCGACGCGGAGTTCGAGCTCGTCGACCTGCTCGATTACAAGCTCCCCCACCTCGACGAGACCCTGCCGCCGTCGCTGGGCCAGTACACTCAGCCGCACACCATGGCGTGGGCCGACAAGGTCGCCTCGTTCGACGGGTTCGTCATGGTGACGCCCGAATACAACCACTCGACATCGGGCGCGCTGAAGAACGCCATCGACTTCCTGTACAGCGAGTGGAACAACAAGGCCGTCGGTTTCGTCAGCTACGGCTCGGTCGGCGGCACCCGTGCGGTGGAGCACCTCCGCCTGATCGCCGCGGAGCTCCAGATGGCCGACGTGCGGGCTCAGGTGGCGCTGTCGCTCTTCACCGACTTCAAGGACTTCAGCGTGTTCACGCCCAACGATTTCCAGCGTGACTCGCTCACCGCGATGTTGGACCAGGTCGTGGCGTGGAGCAGGGCGCTCGCGCCGCTGCGCGCCAGCTGAGTTCGCACTGACTCGGGGATCAGGAGGAACTCATGGGAACGCTTGACGGCAAGGTGGTGCTGATCACCGGCACCGCCGGAGGTCAGGGCCGGACCGCGTCGCTGGTCTTCGCACGAGAGGGCGCGAAGATCGTCGGGTGCGACATCCAGGTCGAGGCCAACGACGAGACGGTGGAACTCGTCCGCCGTGCCGGAGGTGACATGACGGGCATCGCGCCCGTCGACCTCACCGACCCGGAACAGGCGCGGCGGCTGGTGCAGGACGCCGTGGCTGCGTACGGCGGGCTCGACATCGTCTACAACAACGCGGCCAGGCCCCGCTTCGGGCCGGTGCCGGACTTCTCGGTGGAGGACTGGCGGGCGACCATCGCCAGCGAACTCGACAATCCCTTCTTCGTGTCGAAGTTCGCGTGGCCGCATCTGGTGCGGCGGGGCGGCGGCGTCATCATCAACGTCGCCTCCATGGCCGGCATGATCGCCGGTGAGGTCCCCCCGATGGTCGCGCACAGCGCGGCGAACGCCGGAGTCATCGGCATGACCCGGCAGTTCGCGCTCGAAGGCGCGCGCCACGGGATCCGCGCGGTGGCGATCAGCCCGGGGCCGATCCTCACCCCGGCCAGCGACCGCGATCTCGGCAACAACAAGGCGGCCAGGGACGCGATCACGCGCAAGACGCTCCTCAAGCGTTTCGGCCGGCCTGAGGAGATCGTCGAGCTGGCGGCCTTCCTCGCCTCCGACCGGGCGGCGTACATCACGGGCGCCAACTACGCGGTCGACGGCGGCGCGACCGCCTGGTAACGCCACTCGATCCCCCTGACGTCCGCGCGCCGGGCGTCAGGGGGATCAGCCGCGCATGAAGGTCCACTCACTTTCCAGGCGCGCTGAGCGCGCCGGTGGAACGCCCGGCGAGCGCCTCGCGTCCGTGCGCCTCGTCCCAGTCGGCCTGGTGCGGCTCGACCGCGATCCGCACCGGCCCGTCGCCCGGGTGAGCGGGCCCGGCGGTGAGCCGCAACGCGGCGAAGTCGGTGGTCTCGCGGAACGCGGGGATCCGGTAGAGGTCGCGGGCGTACGCCCAGAGGTGGGGGTAGGAGGTCAGCGGACGCCTGGTGATCCGGGCGAGCGGATTGTGCAGCAGGTCGTATCTGACCAGGAACACCCACAGCTGCACGTCGGACTCGGTGAGGCGCTCCCCGAACAGGTATCGCCGTCCGGCCAGGCGGGCGTCGTAGCGGTCCAGCGCCGCGGCCACCGCGGCGCGCCGCCGCTCGTACTCCTCCTGGGTGGCCGCTCCGGCGACCTGCCGTACGCCCTGGGCGAGGTCGCGCGCGATCTCCTCGTCCAGGGACTCGATCTCGTCGCGCAGGTCCGGGGGGTAGAGGTCCGTGGTGGCCCATTCGGCGAACGCGGTGCCGAGGTCGAAGGGGATCCGCGCGAAGTCGTTGCTGACGATCCGGCTCGTCCGCCGGTCCCACAGCACCGGCACCGAGATGTGGCCGGGATATCCGGGCTCGGTGGCGTCGTACGCCTCGCTGAGGAGCGTGAAGCCGTTGACCGGGTCGGGCCCGCGACGTTCGCGGAAGGCCCAGCCGCGGCCGTCCCGGTCGTCGTCCACGTAGGACACCGACACGACGTCACGCAGCCCGGCGAGGTCGCGCACGATGACGGCGCGCTGCGCCCACGGACAGGTGAAGGAGGCGTAGAGGTGATAGCGGCCGGGCTCGGCGGGGTGGCCGCTGGAGCCGTCGGCGGTGATCCTGCCCTGGAAGGGATACAGAGGTCCCGGACGGTCGGTCCTGCCCGGCCCGTACGGGCCGTAGGCGGCGACGTCCGCGGGACTGGCGTACGCGGGCGCCTGGGTGGTCATGAAGTCTCCTTGCGGTGGGCCGATGGTTGTCGAAGGGTCAGGTCGGCTCGACGAGACGACCGTGCGGCTGCCCCAGTGCCGACCCCAATGCCGACCCCAGTGCCGCGGTCACCTGCGGGACGACGCGCTCCGTCCAGTCGGCGAGGACCCGGTCGAGGTCGGGGATCTCGGCCTCCAGCAGGGCCAGGCCGGGAGTGGGCACGAGCGCGCCCAGCTCGACCAGCACGGGACGCAGGTGCAGCTCGACGGCCAGGGCGTGCCGGGGGGATCCCATGACCAGCAGCGGCAGGGCCACCGTCCCGGTCAGCGCGCCGCCGGGCAGGCGGTCGAGGAACGCCTTGAGCAGGCCGGTGTAGGTGGCCTTGTAGGTGGGGCTCGCCACCAGGAGCACCTGCGCTCCGGCGACCAGTTCCAGCGCCACCTCGACGGTCGGCGAGGGCCCGGGGGCGAACAGGTGCGGCCCGATCGCGGACAGGTCCACGACCTCGGGGGCCGTCTCGTGCCCGATCCGGCGTCCCACCGCCTCGGCCGCCGCCACGGCCGCGAGGTGGGTCCGGGAACCACCGCGCGGATTGCCGACCAGCACCACGAGAGAGCTCACGAGACCATCCCCTCGTGCCGTTCGGCGTGTCCTGAGTCCGCGTCGGAATGCGTACGAATGGTCAACAGACGGTCCTCCAGATCGGGACGGGTGTTCGTGCGAAGCGGGGTCACGCGTGGGCGATGAACCGGCCGAAGCGGCCCTGGTGGTAGAGCAAGGGACGCCCCGGCCCGCGCACCTCGGCCTCGGTGACCAGCCCCACGACGAGGACGTGGTCGCCCACGCCGACCCGCTCGTACGGCAGGCAGATCAGATGCGCGGACACGTCTTCGAGCAGCGGCGCCCCGAGCGGGCCGGGCCGCCATCGGGTGGGCTCGGCGAACCGGTCGATTCCCTTGCGGGCGAACCGGGCGGCGAGATCGGCCTGGTCGCTGGCCAGGACGTTGACGGCGAAGTGGTCCGCCTCGCGCAACGACGGCCAGGTGGTGGACGACTGGTCGACATAAAAGGAGACGAGGGGCGGGTCAAGGCTGACCGAGGAGAACGAGGTCGCGGTCAACCCCACCGGCACTCCCCCACTCTGCGCGGTGATCACGACGACTCCCGCCGCGTGCACCGCGAGGGCACGTCTGTAGCCGTCGGCGTCCAGCGCACGCTTGTAGTCGTCGGCGTCGAGGCCGGGGCCGAGCAGAGTCTCCGTCATGGCAAACCTCCGGAAAGTCGCGGCTGCTCACAAGGTCGATCCCGCCCGCCGCGGGCACCGCGGCGCGCGGGATCAGGGATTCGGATGGAGGCGGGACCGTACGTGACGTGGTCGCGTACGGCTCGCGAAGGGGGCGGCCGACGCTCTCGGCCGGCCCCTCATCGACTCGAAGACGACGGAAGATTCACGATCAACGACACTGCGCGCTGGCGACGTGGCCGAAGTCCACGCTCGAACGCCGGGTCAGACGAACGCCCTGGCTCATACCACCGAACGTACGATCATCGGACCGAAAAGTCAATATTTCCTACTCGCTTTACCGGAAAATCCTCGACCAGGGCCCCATCCGGCCAAGCCGGGAGCATTCTGCTCATGGCATGCCGAACCGGCCGGCGGGGGTCAGCTCACGACGACGGGGTGGCGCACCACGGCGTCGAAGCCGTAGCCGAGGAGGTTGTACGCCGCGTGGTCGGGCTGCACCGCGCCGCTCTCGTCGGCGGCCCGGACGAGCAGCCGGAGGTTTCCCGTCTCCCGCGGGGTCCAGGGGAAGGTCCAGCGGACCCAGCCGCGCGGGTGGCGGTCGTCGCGCAGGCGGGCCGGCCGCCACGACACGCCCTCGTCGTCGCTGACCTCGACCCGGACGACGCGCCCGCCACCCGACCACGAACGGCCGCGCAGCAGATGCTCGCGCCCCGCCTCCAGGCGGGCCGGCCAGGGCAGTTCGAAGGCGCTCTTCACCCCCACCCCGGTCAGCGGCGGGCCGCCGCCGGGCGGGTGACCGGGGCCGTGCATGCGGTAGAGCCGCGTGCTCCACGGCGACTCCAGCGGCGCCGCCGACACCTCGATGTCACCCAGCCACTTGATCGAGGCGATGCCCACCCAGCCCGGCACCACCAGCCGGGCCGGATGGCCGTGGTCGGGCGGCAGCGGCTTCCCGTTCATCTCGTAGGCCACGAGCACGTCGTCCAGCGCCTTGGCCACGGGAAGCGGGCGGCGCACCCTGCCCAGGTTCTCCCCCGCCTCGACGTAGTCGGCGTCGAGCCCGCGGGGCATCAGCGCGACGGCCCTGTCGCTCATCCCCGCCCTCTCCAGGAGCGTCGCGAGCCGCACGCCCCGCCAGCGCGCCACCCCGACCGCGCCCAGCCGCCAGGCGGTGCCCGACACCTCCTGGTTCTGCTGCTCGCCGTACAGGCGGCGGCCGTTGCCCGCGCACTCGATGAACGCGGTCACGGTCTCGGCAGGCATGCCGAGGAGGTCCCGGTAGGTGAACGCGACGGGCCCGCCGCGCAGGGCGTCGCCCCACAGCGTGAGCCGCCAGGTGGCCGCGTCGATCAGCGGCGTCGCGGTGTGGTTGCGGACGAAGAAGAGGTCGTCCGGCGTCAGGTAGTCGTCGCCGCGCAGCGCCTCCCAGCGGGTCTCCGCGTTGGTGCCGCGTACGGCGAACAGGCGGGGCGGCAGGGGCTTGCGGATGCCGGGCGGGGGTGCCGCCTCCGGCGCCGTACGCCGGGTCTCAAGGCCGTCCTTCATGGAAGTCATGCGCCTCCTCACCTGCCGCTGGTCAGCCGGCCGGCCTCCGCAGGGCGACGGCCGGCACGGGAATGGGCGGGAAAGGGTTGTCGGGCAGCAGGATCACGCGGCGCGGCCGGTCCGCCTGTCCCGCCGCGTCCAGGTGCAGCAGAGCCGCCCCTATCCCCGCCGCCCCGGTCAGGTAGCCGGTGTCGGCCGACACCTCGCCGGGGCGCTGCCGCCGGTACGCCTGATACCAGCGGTATCCCCTGTCGTCGTAGCCGGTCGCCCGGCCGATCAGGTGGTCGGCGAGCCTGCGGGCGAACTCCAGATGCTCCTGCTCCCCCGTCGCCGCCCATAACCCCACGTACAGCTCGATCAGCCCGGCGGTGCCGCAGCACTGGCAGGCGATGTTCCACAGCCCCGCCGTCTGCCGGAAGGGCGCGCCGGACTCCCGCACTCCCTTGGCCAGCCGCCGCACCCACTCCAGGTCGGCAGTGTCGCCGCTCACCCGATACAGCTCGTAGAACATGCGCGCGATCCCGGCGGAGCCGGAGCAGTAGCCCAGGTGGTCGGTGACGGCCGCGCTCTCCCCGGTCAGCACGGCGGCCCTCCTGACGAGGTGCGCTCCGCGGCGGGCCGCGTCGAGGAACGCCTCCTCGCCCGTCGCGCCGTACAGGCGGGCGAGGAGGAAGGCGGTGCCGGCCGTTCCGGCCAGGAAGCCGGGCGGGGCCGCCTCCGCGGACAGGGCCGGGCACGCGGCGGGCCGCTCCCGGGGCAGGGTCAGCCGCGCGATCCGCCGTCCGGCCTCGACGGCCATCTCCTCGTAGGCCGGCACGCCGAGCGCCGCCGCGGCGCGCAGCAGCCCCAGCACGACGCCGCCGTCACCGCGCAGCGTGACGTCTCCCGACCAGCCGATGCCGCCGTCGTCGAACGCGCGGGCGCTCCTGACGATCCTGTCGGCCGCCGCGACCGCCATGCTCTCGAAACGCTCCTCGCCGAGCGCCCATCCGGCCTCGGTCAGCGCGAGGACGCTACCGGCGAGGCCGTGGTGGAGCGACACGTCGGACTGCCGCCGCCAGGCCGACGCGAGGTAGCGGGCCCCGGCGCGGGCGTCCTCCAGGTAGGCGTCGTGCCCGGTCCCCGCGGCGAGTTCCAGGAAGAACAGCACGATCCCGGCCGCGCCGGAGTGGAGGGACGCGGGCTCGCCGGGCGTCGCGTGCCGGCCGTACGGGTCGGGGTTGGCCCGCCATCGCCTGCCGTCCTCGTCGTCGACGGCGGCCGTACGGATCCACCGTCCTGCCATGATGGCGGCCGTCAGCGGAGTCTCTGCACGCTCACCGGATGAGCGGATCGGGTCCGGGCCCATGCGCCTACTATCCCACAAACCTGGTAGGTAATAGCAACTATCCGATGTGCTTTCCCGTATTTCCTATTGACTTGCTGGGGATGAGCGCTTCACAGTCGAGCCGAACACCTCGCACTCCCGAGAAAGGCGTCCGGTGTGAGCAACGAACACCCCCCGACCGTCGCCGAGCACACCCGCACCGCTTTCAACGAGGACTGGGCCGCCACCATCGTCGGCCTCGTCCTCCTCGCGCTGGTCCTCATCGGCGTGATCCCGACGGGACTGGTGCCGTGATGAGCAGCGAAGCGGCCGTCCCCACCACGACGAGGGCCACGGGCTGGCAGTGGCCCGCCCTGGGCGTCCTCACCGTCCTCGTCCTCGCCGCCGGCACCAGAGCTCTGGACAAGGGCGTGCCCCAGTGGTTCGCGGGCTCCGACCTGGCCAAGGCCATCGAATTCCCCGTCTACGCGATCGCCCTCGGCCTGCTGGGCAACGTGGTGCTCACCGTGACCGGGCTGCGCGACCGCCTGGCCGGCGGCTTCCGCACCGAGTTCTTCATCAAGACCGGCCTCGTGCTGCTCGGGGCGTCGATCAACCTGAAGGTGATCGTCACGGCGGCCGGGCCGGCGATCGTCCAGGCCATCGTGCTGATCAGCGCGGTGTTCCTGTTCACCTGGTGGCTCGGCGGACGCTTCGGGCTCGACGACAGGCTGCGGGCGCTGCTGTCCACCGCGGTGTCCATCTGCGGCGTCAGCGCCGCGATCGCCGCCGCGGGAGCCGTGCAGGCCAAGCGTGAGCAGCTCGCCTACAGCGCGAGCCTGGTGGTCGTGTTCGCCCTGCCGTCCATCTTCATCCTCCCCGCGCTCGCCTCGGCCCTGGGCCTGAGCCCGGAGGTCGCCGGCGCGTGGATCGGCGGCAACATCGACACGACGGCGGCGGTCACCGCCGCGGGCACCATCGTGGGCGACAACGCGCTTGCCGTCGCGACCATCGTCAAGGTCACCCAGAACGCCCTGATCGGCATCGTGGTCGTCTTGCTGACCGCCTGGTTCGCGTTCCGGATCGAGCGCCGCCCCGGCGCCGAGCGCCCGGCCCTGGGAGAGCTGTGGCGGCGGTTCCCGAAGTTCGTGATCGGCTTCGTGGCGTCCTCCGTGGTGGCCACGTGGTATCTCACCACGGTCGGCGCGGCCGAGGGCAAGGCCGTCATCGGCGTCGCCAACGACCTGCGCACCTGGTTCCTCATCCTCGCCTTCGTGAGCATCGGCCTGGAGTTCCGGGTGGCCTCGCTCAAGGAGGCGGGCTGGCGGCCGGTCGCCGTCTTCGCCGCCGCCACCGTGGCCAACGTGGTGCTGGCCCTGGGCCTCGCCTCGGTGCTGTTCAGCGGCTTCACGGTCGCCTGAACGGCCCGGCCGGGCCGCGCTGCCCGGTGGCGGTCTTCAGCGGCGCCGCATGCGGCGCCACGGCCGCCACCGGGCCTCGTTCTCGGTCTCGCCCTCCTCCGGCGCGGCGTCGTCGTCCGGCAGGTCGTACCAGTGCGTGTCCCCGGGATAGGCGTCGTGCCACGCGCCGGGCGCCTCCGCGGCGCCCCTGGGGGCGGGGACGGCGGCCCCGGCCAGGTCCACGGATGGCGCACCACGGTCGGAATCGGTCACGGGCTTCATCCTGACACAGATTCTCCACACTTTCGATATGCAATAGAGGGATTGCCCGCGCATCCCTCCGCGGTCAGACCCCCGCCGGCACCCCGGCGGCCTCGGCCCGGGCGGCGTCCAGCGCCCTGCGGGCGTACGCCCGGACGTCGGCGTCGGAGTCGCCGAGAGCGGTGTGCAGAGCCGCGGCGACCTCCGGCCGCGCCGCCCACCCGGACAGCGAGAGGACCGCGGCCTTGCGCACGTCGAGGTGCGGGTCGGCCAGCGCCGCCACCAGCGGTCCCCCTGCCCGCTCCGGATCGGCGGCGGCCAGTCCCCGCGCCGCCCCGACCCGCACCTGCCAGGCCGGATCCGCCAGGGCCCGTACGGCCGCCTCCGCGAGGCCCGGCTCCTCGCGAAGAGCCTGGCCGAGCCCGGCGAACGCCTCCAGGGCCGCCGCCCGGACGAGCGGGTCCGGGTCGGCGGCGAGCCGCGCCACGGCGGGGACGCCGGCCGGCAGGCCGACCACGCCCAGCCCCCTGGCCGCCCAGACGCGTACCTCCCGGTCACGGTCGCCGGCGGCGAGCGCCACCCGCTCCGCGTCGTCGAGCGCGACCAGCCCCCTGACCGCCTCGATCCGCACCCGCGTGTCGGCGTCGGCGAGCGCCGCCTCGAACAACGCGGCGTCACCGAGGCGCAGCGCCCGCAGGACGTCGAGCACCGCCGCCCGGACGACCGGGTCCGCCGCTCCGTCCTGGCCCGCTTGGGTGTCACCGGAGAGCGCGCGGAGCGACGCGCCGAACTCGCCGGTCGCGGGCAGCACCTCGACGAGCTCGCGCAGGCCGGTGGCGGCGGCGCGCCGCACGGTGCCGTGCGGGTCGGCGAGGGCCCGGGTGAGCGCGGTCTCCACGCCACGCGGCGCGGTCTCGGTCAGCGTCGCGACGGCCGCCCTGCGGACCTTGGGATCGGCGTCCGCCAGATAAGGGGTGATCTGGTCGAGCGCAGGCTCGCCGTCGGTCAGGCGCAGCAGTTCGAGGATGCGGGGCGAACGCCCGATCGCCTCCACCGCGAGCCGGCCGCCCGCCCTGCGCCGCGCGGGGCCCGCCGTGCCGTACGCGCCGAGCAGGACGGGCTCGGCCGGGCGGGGCGTGAAGCCCTCGACGGGCACGAGGTAGGGCTCGACCGGGCGCTTGACGAACTCCATCGCCCCGGCGGCGTTCTTGCGCAGGTTGAGGTGGTAGAGCCACTCGTCGTCGTCCCGCTCCGGCAGGTCGGCGCGGTCGTGATAGAGGCCCCACCTGCTCTCGGTGCGCAGCAGCGACGACCTGGCGGCCATCTCGGCGCAGTCCCTGATGAACGTCACCTCGGCGCAGCGCATCAGCTCGTGCGGGGTCCTCGCGCCCATGGACGCGATCTCGTCGCGCATCCGCTCGAACGTCTCCAGCGCGATGTCGAGCTTCCGCGCGGTCTTCGGCGGGGCGACGTAGTCGTTGACGAACCGGCGCAGCTTGTATTCGACCTGCTGCTGCGGCGGGCCGTCGGGGTTGCGGAGCGGCCGGTAGATCAGCTCGTGCGCGTCGGCGATCTGGTCCTCCGGCAGGCCGTCCGGCGTGCGGTGGTGCTCGGCGGCGTGGGCGCCGGCGAGGTCGCCGAACACGAACGCCCCGATCATGTAGTTGTGCGGCACGCAGGCCAGGTCGCCCGCGGCGTACAGGCCGGGCACCGTGGTGGCGCCGTTCTCGTCCACCCACACGCCCGAGGCGGAGTGGCCGCCGCACAGGCCGATCTCGGAGATGTGCATCTCGACGTCGTGGGTGCGGTAGTCGTGCCCGCGTCCCGCGTGGAAGGTGCCCCGGGTGGGGCGCTCGGTCGTGTGGAGGATGTTCTCCAGCGCGGTGAGCGTCTCGTCGGGCAGATGGCTGGTCTTGAGGTAGATCGGGCCGCGGGCCGAGGCGATCTCCCTGGCCACCTCGGCCATCATCTGGCCCGACCAGTAGTCGCAGTCGACGAACCGCTCCCCCTCGGCGTTCACCTGGTAGCCGCCGAACGGGTTGGCGACGTACGCGCAGGCCGGGCCGTTGTAGTCCTTGATCAGCGGGTTGATCTGGAAACACTCGATGCCGGACAGCTCGGCGCCCGCGTGGTAGGCCATCGCGTAGCCGTCCCCGGCGTTGGTCGGGTTCTCGTAGGTGCCGTAGAGGTAGCCGCTGGCGGGCAGGCCGAGCCGCCCGCAGGCGCCGGTGGCGAGGATCACCGCCCCGGCGGCGACCGTGACGAACCCGCCCGAGCGGGTGTCGAACCCGGCGACGCCGACGGCCCTGCCCTCGCTTGTCAGCACCCGGACCGGCATCACGCGGTTCTCGATGCGCACCTTCTCGCGGATGTCGCGGCGGCGCAGCACGCGGTAGAGCACCTTCTTGACGTCCTTGCCCTCCGGCATGGGCAGGACGTAGCTGCCCGAGCGGTGGACCCGGCGCACCGCGTAGTCGCCGTGCTCGTTCTTCTCGAACTTCACGCCGTAGCGCTCCAGCCGGCGGACCATGTCGTAGCCGCGCGTGGCCGTCTGATAGATGGTGCGCTGGTTGACCACGCCGTCGTTGGCCCTGGTGATCTCGGCGACGTAGTCCTCGGGGGTGGCCTTGCCGGGGATGACCGCGTTGTTCACGCCGTCCATGCCCATCGCCAGCGCGCCGCTGTGCCGCACGTGCGCCTTCTCCAGCAGGATGACGTCGGCGCCGCGCTCGGCGGCGGTGATCGCGGCCATGGTCCCGGCGGTGCCGCCGCCGACCACCAGGACCTGGCATTCCAGATGCGTACGGTCGGCCGGGGCAGGGATGTCCACTTTCACAGCTCCTCGATGATGCGGGCACGCAGCCCGGCGCGGTCGATGTCGGGGGTGCGCGGGTGCGGCACGCTCAGGACGGTCGCGATGTCGCCGTGTCCTTCTCGACGCCCGAGCACGACGACCCGGTCGGCGAGCAGCAGCGCCTCGTCCACGTCGTGGGTGACGAAGACGACCGTGGCGAGCGTGTCGCGGAGCACGTCGAGCAGCAGGCGCTGCATCCCGGCCCGGGTCTGCGCGTCGAGCGCGCCGAAGGGCTCGTCCATGAGCACCGCGCGCGGCGCGCCCGCCAGCGACCGGGCGAGCTGCACCCGCTGCCGCATGCCGCCGGACAGTTCCCGGGGCAGCCGGTCCTCGCAGCCGGCGAGGCCGACGCGGGCGATCCAGCTCTCGGCGGCCGCCCTGCGCTCCCGCCTCGGCACGCCGCGGATGCGCAGCGGCAGCTCGACGTTGCGCAGGACCGTGCGCCAGGGCAGCAGCGCGTCGTCCTGGAAGACCATGGCGCGGTCGGACGAGGGCCCGGTGACCTCCACGCCCTCGGCCAGGACCCGCCCCGCGCGCGGCGCCAGCAGGCCGGCGATCGCGCGGAGCACGGTGGACTTGCCCGAACCGGACGGGCCGACGATCACCAGGACCTCGCCGGGGGCGATGTCGAGGCGCAGGTCCTCCAGCACGGCGTGCCGCCCGTAGCCGAGCGACACGCCCTCCAGCCGGATGGCGAGCCCGGCGTCCACGCGGGCGGCCTCCACGGTGGGAGCGCTCATCGGGCACCCCCTTCCCCGCGCGGCAGCCAGCGGGTGAGGCGCCGGCCGAGCAGTTCGATCGAGGCGGAGGCGACCCAGCCGAGCACGCCGATCGAGGCCATGCCGACGAGCACCGCCGGATAGTCGACCACCGTGTAGGCGTGCCAGGTGCGGTAGCCGACGCCGAACTCCCCGGAGATCATCTCGGCGGAGATCACGCAGATCCAGGCGACGCCCATGCCGACGGACAGCCCGCCGAAGACGCCCGGCAGCGTGCCCGGGAGCACGACGTTCCACAGCACGTGCACGCGCCCGCCGCCCATCGTGCGGACCGCGTCCTCCCACAGCGTCGGCAGTGCCCGTACGGCGTGCCGCGTGCTCACCATGATCGGGAAGAACGCGGCGGCGAACGTGATGAACACGATGCCCTGCTCGTCGGTCGGGAACACCAGGATCGCGATCGGGACGAGCGCGATCGCCGGGATCGGCCGGACGACCTCGATCGGCGGCAGCAGCAGGTCGCCGGCCCACCGGGACCGCGCGACCAGCACGCCCAGGGCGATGCCCACGACGGCCGCCAGCGCGAACCCGGTGAGGATGCGGATCAGGCTCTGGGCCAGGTCGAGGTAGTAGATCCCGGTGCCGAGCTGCCGGCCGAACTCCGCCGCGACCTCGGTGGGCGAGGGCAGCCGGTCGAACCGCAGCCCGACCCGGGCGTCCGTGGCCGTCAGCCACTGCCACACCGCGACGACGGCCGCCAGGGAGGCCAGCCTGACCGCCCACCCGCGCAGGCCGGCCGCCGTTCTCGTGCGGCCCGTTCCCGGCGGTGCGGCGTCCGCGCTTTCGACGGCGGGGGCGCCGGGGCCGAGCGTCGCGTCCAACGCCGGAGTGCTCATCGCGACGCGCCTCCCTCTGCCGCCTTCAGCGCCTCGTCGTAGCCGACGATCTCGGCCTTGGGGTGCTCCTTCACGTACGCCTGCGCGCCGTCGTGGGTGGTGAACGGCGTGAACCGCTCGTCGTCGCCCGCCGAGGGGTCGCGCACCCAGACCGACTTGTCCGCGAACCAGTGCGTTCCGGTGGCCGCGTCGGGCACGTACGCGGCCCGCACGGTCTTGCCCGCGGAGACGGCGGCGGCGATCTGGCGCAGCAGGCAGGTGGGGGTGGCCGCGGGGTGGAGCCGGTCCTCCCCGGCGAGCCAGAGCTCGCCCGCCTTCGCCGGGTCGCTCACGGCGGTCCCGCAGGCCTCGTCGGTCCCGGTGATCTTCGCCGGGTTGGCGGTGCTCGCCGTGTCGGCGTCGTAGGACGCGCCGTACGCCTTCCTGATGTAGGAGTCGTTGGCGAACTTCGTCACGTCGACGTCGGTGAAGTCGGTACCGATGATCTTCAGGTACTTCTCGTCGTGCTGCAGGGCGGAAAGCAGCTGCGGCTTCACGGTCACGTCGAACGACGCGATGCCGTCGCGGCCGTTGTAGAGATAGACCACCTCGGGCGGCAGCCCGGTGGCCTTGGCGACCGCCTCGGCCGCCTCCACCGGGTGCTCGTGGAGGTAGTTCGTCGCGTCGATCTGGGCCTGGAGGAAGGCCTGGAGCACGTCGGGGTGCTCCTTCGCGTAGGCCTGCCGTACGACGACGCCGTGGAACGTCGGCACGCCGAGCGCCGAGCCGTCGTAGACGAGCCGGGCCTGGTCCTGGAAGACGAGCAGGCCCGGCCAGGCCACGAACTGGGCGTATCCCTGCACGTTGCCCGACTGCAGCGCGGACGCGCCGACCGGCGGCTGCTGGTTGACGACCTCGACGTCCGTCGCGGGGTCGAGCCCGGCCTGCTCCAGCGCCTGGACGAGCGTGCCGTGCCCGGCCGACCCGGAGCTGGCCGAGACCTTCTTCCCCTTGAGGTCGGCCAGCGTCTCCACGCCGGACGAGGGGGGCACGACGACCGCGTTCAGCCCGCCCCGCAGGTTGTAGCCGGTCACCGAGACGAGCTCGGTGCGCGCGCCGTCCACGCCCTGGGTGCGCGAGGCGTTGATGAGGAGCGGGTAGTCGCCCATCGACCCGATGTCGATCTTCCCGGCCACCATCTTGGCGGTGATCGGGGCGCCGGTGTCGTAGTCCTGCCACTCGACGCGATATTTGTCGCCGAGGCGCTTTTCGAGGTAGCCGAGGTCGCGCAGCAGCGTTCCTGCCGTCACCGTGTTGATGGTCTTCGACTGATATCCGACGACCACCGTCTGCCGGCCGTCGTCGGCGCCGGCGGACACGGAGCACCCGGCCGCGGCCAGCAGCGCCACGGCGGCGAAGATCTTACGCATAGGGGGTGTCCTTCTATCGAAGCAGGTAGGGGATGTTCACCGTGACCGCGTCCGCGGGGCACCGGTCGGCGCAGGGGCCGCAATACCAGCACTCGTCCACGTGCATGTACGCCTTGCCGCTGACCTCGTGGATGGCCAGCGAGTCGAGCGGGCACACGTCCACGCACAACGTGCAGCCCTCGATGCACAGCGACTCGTCGATCGTGACGGGCACGTCGACGCGGCTATTGACCAGGGTCATCGGTGTTCCTCCAGAGATGGCCACGCATGGTGAGGCGGTCGCCGCGGAACCTGACGAACTCCAGGTCGACCGGGCGGCCGTCGGACAGGTGGGTGAGGCGCTCGACCATCAGCAGCGCCGCGCCGCGCGGCGCGTCGAGCACGGCCGCGGTGTGGGGGTCGGCGTTCACGGCCTCGATCGTCAGCTCCGCCACGCCGAGCGGCTGACCCGCGATGCGTTCCAGCAGCACGAACACGTCGTTGTGCACGAGATCGGCGTCGAAGAGCGGCTCCCCCACCTCGCGGACGAGGTAGGTCAGGTCGAGCGAGAGCGGCAGCCCGTTGAGCCTGCGCAGCCGCTCCACATAGACGACGGACTCGCCGGGCGGCAGGCCGAGCCGCCCGCGTACGGCGGCGGGGGGCGGGATCAGCCCCATCGCGCGGACCTCGTTGGTGACCTCGCCGTGCTCCCTGAGGGTCTCGGCGAGGCCGAGCAGCCGGTGCAGGCCGTGGGGGTACTTCTCCGCGGCCACCGTGGTGCCGACTCCCGGGCACCGCTCGATGAGGCCCTCGTCACGCAGCAGGTCGAGGGCGTCCCTGATCGTGTTGCGCGAGGTCCCGAACTCCCGTGCGAGGGCCGACTCCAGCGGCAGGTGACCACCGCCGAAACCGCCGTGCACGACCTCCCGCCGCAGCAGGTCGGCGACCTGGCGGGCCCTGTCCGCCCGGCGCCGTCTCGCGTCCGCCAACTCCATGGAGCCAAAGGCTACTCTCCAGGTAGGAATATCTGGATAACGGCGGGATTACGCCACTCAGGAGGGTCGGCAAACGTCGCTGATCTGCGATTTTCCGGCGATGGGGCCGACAACCGCCACCCGCAGGCGACCTCGGACGGCGGCCCGGGCAGCGCCCTCGGACGGCGACCTCGGACGGCGACCTCGGACGGCGACCTCGGACGGCGACCTCAGACGGCGAAGAAGCGGTCGGCGAACGCCTCCCACTGGGCGAGGAAGTCGATGCCGTCGTCACGCAGCCAGTTGAGCTGCAGCCCGTCGAGGAAGGCGAGCAGGTCCACGGCGGCCGCCTCCGGATGGGGATGCCAGGCCAGCAGGTAGCGCTCCAGCATGGCCCGGCCCTCGCGGAGCCGCGTACGGAAATAGGCGTGCGCGGGGTGCGCGGGGTCCAGCGCCTCGGCCGACAGCACGGTGTAGAGCTGCACGAGCGAGCGCTGGGCGAGGTTGCGCCGGACGAATCCCGACATGACGGCACGGGCGGTGGCCGCGTCGGGCGCCGGTTCCAGTGCCCCGGCCACGGTGGTGAGGTCGAGCGTGTCCCGGCGTTCGAGCACCGCGATGAGCAGTTCCTCGCGGGAGCGGAAGTGGTGCAGCAGCCCCGCCTTGGTCATGCCGCAGGCCGCGGCGAACGCCTCAAGGGTCACGCCCTTGAACCCGGAGGCCGCGATCAGCTCGGTGGCCGCCTTGAGGATCTCCTCTCGGCGTTCGGCGAGCGGCAGCCGGCGCCGTCCCGGCGAGGGGGTCATGCCGTCCAGGCTCCTCGGAGGCGGGGGTTGATTTCGATCACGATACCAGCCTAGGTTATCTACCGTTTGGTAGATAGCGCTGTCGCGCCTGTTCAGAGAGTTGTGTGCGCATGTCGACGCCCTCTTCTCCGACCCCCTTCTCCGCCGCCGTCGCCGCAGTGCGCGACGGCCGCCCCTTGGACGAGGCGGTCGACGAGCTGCTGTCGCAGCTGACCCGGGAAGAACGCCTGTGGCTGCTGGACGGAGACCTGCCGTTCTGGCCGGGCATGGCCGACATGCTGACCAACGGATACAACCTCACCCCCATCCCGATGGGCCGGATCGAGCGGCTGGGCATCCCCGGCCTGCTGTTCTCCGACGGCCCGCGCGGCGTCGTGATGGGCAAGTCGACCGCGTTCCCGGTCTCCATGGCCCGCGGCGCGACCTGGGACGTGGCGCTGGAGGAGCGCGTCGGCACCGTCATCGGGCGTGAGCTGCGCGCCCAGGGCGCCAACTTCTTCGGCGGCGTGTGCGTCAACCTGCCCCGCCACCCCGCCTGGGGCCGGGCCCAGGAGACGTACGGCGAGGACCCCGTCCTGCTGGGCGAGTTCGGCGCGGCGCTGACCCGGGGGGTGCAGCGCAACGCCATGGCCGTCGTCAAGCACTACGCGCTCAACAGCATGGAGAACGCCCGCTTCAAGGTGGACGTCACCGCCGACGAGGCGGCCCTGCACGAGGTCTACCTGGCGCACTTCCGCAGGATCGTGGAAGAGGGCGTGTCGGGCGTCATGACCGCCTACAACTCGGTCAACGGCGAGTGGGCCGGGCAGAACGAGCACCTGATGGAGGGCGTGCTCCGCGGCATGTGGGGCTTCGAGGGCGTCACCGTCTCCGACTTCATCTGGGGCCTGCGCGACGCCGCCGCCTCGCTGCGCGCCGGTCTGGACGTGGAGGAGCCCTTCCGCCAGCAGCGCGGCGAGCACCTGCCCGCCGACCTGGAGGCGGGCCGGGCGCGCTGGGACGACGTCGACCGGGCGGCCCGCCGCGTCCTGCGCACCCAGGTGCGCCACTACGCCTCCCTCGCCGAGCCCGAGCCCTCGCTCGACGTGGTGTTCAGCCCCGAGCACCGCGCGCTGGCACGCGAGGTCGCCGCCCGCGGCATGGTGCTGCTCAAGAACGACCCGGTCGGCGATGCGCCCGTGCTCCCCCTGCGGCGGGACGCCCTCGCCTCCCTGGCGGTCGTCGGGCGCCTGGCGGACATGCCCAACACCGGCGACAACGGCTCCTCCGACGTACGCGCCCCGGAGGTGATCACCGCGCTGCGGGGGCTGACCGAGGCGCTCCCCGGGGTGCGGATCACCCATGTCGCCGACGACGACCCGGCCGCTGCCGCCGCCGCTGCCGGGCAGGCCGACGTCGCCGTCGTCGTCGCCGGATACACGGCCGCCGACGAGGGCGAGTGGGTAGGCGGCGACGTGCTGACCGATCCCGAGCTGCTGGCGTTGTTCCCGCCCCCCGGCGACGACCCGGCGGGACAGTCGTTCGCTGCCTTCATGGCCGAACCCGGCGCGGTCGACTCCATCAGCGGGGGAAGCGCGGGCGGCGACCGCGCGAGCCTGCGGCTCCGGCCCGTCGACGCCGAGATCATCCGGGCCGTGGCGGCGGCCAACCCGCGCACCGTCGTGGTGATCGTCACCGCCGGGGCCGTCATCACCGAGGAGTGGCGCGACGCCGTGCCGGCCGTGCTGGTCTCCTGGTATTCCGGCTGCGAGGGCGGCCGGGCCCTGGCCGACGTGCTGCTCGGCGACGTCGACGCCGCCGGGCGGCTGCCGTACTCGATCCCGGTCACCGAGGAGCACCTGCCGCACTTCGACCGCGACGCCACCGCCATCACGTACGACAAGTGGTTCGGCCAGCGGCTGCTGGACCGGGACGGCCACGCGCCGGCCTTCCCGCTCGGGTTCGGGCTGTCCTACACCAGCTTCGCCCTCACCGACCTCGCCGTCAGCGCGTCCGGCGGCGACTCCCTCACGGGCACCGTGACCGTGACCAACACCGGCTCGCGCGCGGGCCGCCACGTCGTGCAGCTCTACGGGCGGCCCACCGGGATCGACGCGACCGCCGACGACTTCCCCACCCGGGTGCTGCTCGGTTTCGCCACCGTCGAGCTCCCGGCCGGCGCGTCGGCCCGGGTCACCGTGCCCGCATCGACCCGGCCGCTGCTGAGGTGGACGCCCAGCGGCTTCGTCCCGGCCGCCCCGACGGCCGTGATCGAGGCGGCCTCCTACGCGGGCGACCCCGGCGCCGTCACCGCCGAGCTCACACTCGCCTGACGAAACGGGCGGGGCCGGCCGTCCCCCGGCCCCGTCCATCCCGCCGTACGGGACTCATACATGGGCGCGGGTCCACTGCTGGTTGGTGCCGCCGCCGCAGGTGTCCGAGGTGATGTCGGCGTTGTTCGCGGTCGACACGTTGACCACGTCCACGACCTTTCCGCTGTGCCGGGCCGTGATCCGGTAGTACCGAGAGGCGCCGTCGCCCGATATGACGCCGCTCGCGGTGTCGACCCGCCCGCCCCAGGCGCCGGCCCAGCGGTCGCCCCCCGGATCGGGCGTTCACGCTCTCGTGGCACCCGCGAAACGACGGGCGAGGACTCGTCAGACCCGGCGGAAGAGCGCGGCCAGGGCCTGGCCGCCACCGATGCACATGGTCACCACGCCCAGCTCCAGGTCGTGGCGCACCAGGTGCTTGGCTACCCGCAGGGTGAGGATCGCACCGGTGGCTCCGACCGGGTGCCCGAGCGCGATCGCCCCGCCGTACGGATTGGTCTTCTCTGGGTCCAGCCCGGCATCCCGGATCACCGCCACGGCCTGCGCGGCGAACGCCTCGTTCAGTTCCACCACGTCGATGTCGCCCGGCGTGGTGCCGGTCTGCTCGAACAACCTACGCAGCGCCAGGACGGGCGAGTACCCCATCAGCTCGGGTTCCATCGCCGCGGTCGCCACCGCCTCCAGACTGACCAGCCCGCGCAGGCCCCGCTTGGCGGCGACCGACTCACGCGCGAGCACCAGCGCCGCCGCACCGTCGTTGATGCCCGAGGCGTTCCCGGCGGTGACCGTGCCGCCCGCCTCGAACGCCGGGCGCATCCGGGCCAAGCCCTCCAGGGTGGTGTCCGGACGCGGGTGCTCGTCGGTCTCAACCAATTGCGGCTTGCGCCCGCCGACCTCCACAGGGGTGATCTCCTCGGCGAACGCGGCCCTGGCCTGCTCGGTCGCGGCCCGGCGCTGCGACTCCAGCGCGAACTCGTCCTGCGCCTGCCGCGATACGTCGTACTTGCGGGCCACGGCCTCGGCAGTGCGGCCCATGTGGATGTTGTGGAACGGGTCGGTGAGCATCATGACGGTGCCGTCGACCAGTGTGCGGTCGCCCAGCCTGTAACCCGACCGGGCGCCGAAGTCGTAGAACGGCATCCGGCTCATCGACTCGTCACCACCTGCGACGGCGATGTCCACCCCGCCCCAGCGCATCTGCATCGCCGCCGACCAGACCGCCTGCAGGCCGCTGCCGCACAACCGGTTGACGGTGTACGCCGGAACGCGCTCCGGCAGGCCCGCGGCGAGCGCAACCCGGCGGGCGTTGTAGGCGTCCGGGCCCACCTGGCCGATGCAGCCCATCACCACCTCGTCCACGTCCGCGCCGTCCACGCCGGCACGCCGCAGCGCCTCCCGCGCGGCCACAGCGCCCAGCTCATGCGCGGGCACGTCCTTCAACACGCCCCCGAAGCTGCCGACCGGGGTCCTGGCCCCGTCGACCACCAGGGTCTTCTCCCGAACCTCCACCACAGACCTCTTCTCCTTCCCGCCGGCGGTGCGCCGAGGCGGCTCGTACGTCGTCGAATACGCGGCCGTCCGCACGCGGGGACGCCCGCCGAGTCGCGGTGAAACGGTCATGGGGTGTCCGCCTGCTCGCCCCTTACGGACTTGATGAGGAGCTGGGCGACGTCCACGACCTCCAGCGACTCCTTGGCCTGACCGGCGTTCTTCTTCTCGTTGATCGCGTCGCCGAGCATCACGAGGCAGAACGGGCAGGCGGTGGAGACGGTGTCGGGATCGGTGGTCAGCGCCTCGTCGACACGCTCGGTGTTGATGCGCTTTCCGATTCGCTCCTCCATCCACATGCGCGCGCCGCCGGCGCCACAGCAGAATCCGCGATCCTTGCAGCGGTGCATCTCCTGGGTCTGGACGCCCGGCACCTTGGCCATGATGTCGCGCGGCTGGGCGTACACCTTGTTGTGCCGGCCCAGGAAGCACGGGTCGTGGTAAGTGATCTTCTCCTCGATCGGGGTGATCGGGGTGAGGCGGCCCTCCTCCACCAGATGCGCCAGCAGCTGGGTGTGGTGCACGACCTCGTACGTGCCGCCGAGCTGCGGGTATTCGTTGGCGAGGGTGTTGAAGCAGTGGGGGCAGGTGGCCACGATCTTCTTGACCCCGGCCTCGTTGAGCGTCTCGATGTTCTGCTGGGCGAGCATGTTGAACAGGAACTCCATGCCCAGGCGGCGGGCCGGGTCACCGGTGCACGCCTCCATCGGGCCGAGCACGCCGAACTTGACCCCGGCGATGTGCAGCAGCTCCGCGACCGCCTTGGTGGTCTTCTTGGCCCGGTCCTCCAGCGCGCCGGCGCAGCCGACCCAGAAGAGATACTCGACGTCGTCGGGCATCTTCTCGTCGATGATCGGGACCTCGATGCGTTGTCCGTCCACGGAGGTGGCCAACTCCTCGATCCACTCGGCCCGCTTCATCTCGGACATGCCCCACGGGTTGCCCTTGTTCTCCAGGTTCTTGAGCATCACGCCCGCCTCGGACGGGAACGACGACTCGATCATCACCTGGTAGCGGCGCATGTCGAGGATGTGGTCGATGTGCTCGATGTCGACCGGGCACTGCTCGACGCACGCGCCGCAGTTGGTGCACGACCACAGCACGTCGGGGTGGATGACCCCGTCCTCGCCCACCAGCGGCTTGTCGAGCAGGGCCAGCACGTCCTCGGAGAAGCTCTCCTTCTCCTTCTCCCCGGCCAGCAGGTAGGGCGCGATCGCGAAGGCGTGGTCGCGCTGGTCGAGGATGAGCATCTTGGGCGACAGCGGCTTGTCGGTGTTCCAGGCCGGGCACTGCGACTGGCAGCGGCCGCACTCGGTGCAGGTGTAGAAGTCGAGGAAGCCCTTCCACGTCGTGTCGGTGATCTTGCCGCGGCCGAACACGTCGACCTCGGGGTCGGCCTCCTCGAAGTCGAGCACCTTCCCGTTGCTGCGCATCGGCTGGGCCGGGCCCAGCCCGTCGGGACGGCGGGAGAACAGCACGTTCAGCGGCGCGGTGAAGATGTGCAGGTGCTTGCTGTTCACCACGATGACCAGGAACACCAGCATGAAGCCGATGTGCAGCAGCAGGGCGATCTGCTCCAGCAGCTCGCTGTGCGGCAGCACCTTCCCGATGGCCAGGCTGACGAACGCGCCGGACTCATAGGGGAAGTTGCCGTTGGCCGCCGCCGCGCCCCGGGCGAGGAACAGCGTCCAGATGATGTTGAAGATCATGAACAGGACCAGCCAGGCCCCGCCCAGGTGCGAGCCGGAGAACCGGGAGCCGCGTCCGAGCTTCTTCGGCGAGTTCTTGATCCGGATGGCCGTGAACGCGGCCAGCCCGAGCAGACAGGCGACCGCGATGAAGTCCTGCAGGAAGCCCAGCACCGGCCAGGTCCCGATGAGCGGGATGTGGAAGTCCGAGTGCCCGGTGATCGCGCCCTGGATGATCGCGCCGTACGCCTCGATGTAGACGGTCAGCAGGATGAAGAACGCCCACATGACGAAGAAGTGGGCGGTGCCGGACGGCGTCCACTTCAGCAGCTTGCGCTGGCCGAAGACCTCGACGAGCTGGGCCTTGATCTCGGCGCCGGCGTGCTGTTTGGCGTACTCGATCCGCTCCGGGGCCGGCTGGCCGCTGGTGGCAAGCCGATAGAGGAACAGCACGCGACGGCCCGCCAGCCCGACCGCCACGGCGGTCGCGATGAGGCCTGCAATCGCTACCCAGAGCACGACTTTCTCCACTTCATCAGGCGTTGAGACGTGACTTCCGCACCGCGTCCGGCCATCCGGGGTGTCAGACCCCGAGGTCGTGGCCCAGCCCGGCCGACAGCTCGCGCAGCAGATCGAGGGCGGCGTCGGTGACGACGGTGCCGGGGAGGAAGACGGCGGCGACTCCGGCGTCCAGCAGCGTTGGAACGTCGCCGGGCGGGATGACGCCACCCACCACGATCATGATGTCGTCGCCGCCTGCGGCGGCCAGTTCCTCGCGCAGGGCGGGCACCAGCGTGAGGTGCCCGGCGGCCTGCGAGGAGACCCCGACGATGTGCACGTCGGCCTCGACGGCCTGCCGGGCCACCTCGGCGGGGGTCTGGAACAGCGGGCCGACGTCCACGTCGAAGCCGAGGTCGGCGAAGCCGCTCGCGATCACCTTCTGCCCGCGGTCGTGGCCGTCCTGGCCCATCTTCGCCACGAGAATCCGGGGACGCCGTCCCTCGGCCTCGGCGAAGCGGTCGCAGGCCGCCCGGACCGCGTCGGCGCCGCCGCCCATCTCCTGCCGGTACACCCCGGAGATGGTCCGCACGTACGCCTGGTGCCGCCCGAACACCTTCTCCAGCGCGTCGGAGATCTCCCCTACGGTGGCGTGCGCCCGGGCCGCGTCCACCGCGAGGGCGAGCAGGTTGCCGTCCGAGGCCGCCCCCCGGGTGAGCGCGTCCAGCGCGGCGCTTACGGCCTCGGGGTCGCGTTCGGCCCGCAGTCTGCGCAGCCGCTCGATCTGCCGGGCGCGTACGGCGGTGTTGTCGACCTTGAGCACCTCCACCTCCGGCTCGGCATCGGTGCGGTACTTGTTCACGCCGATCACCGGCTGGACGCCGGAGTCGATGCGGGCCTGTGTGCGGGCGGCGGCCTCCTCGATGCGCATCTTGGGCAGCCCGGCCTCGATGGCTTTGGCCATGCCGCCGGCCTGTTCCACCTCGGCGATGTGCTGCCGCGCCTTGCGGACGAGCTGCCGGGTGAGGGTCTCGATGTAGTAGGAGCCGCCCCAGGGGTCGATGACCCTCGTGGTGCCCGACTCGTGCTGGAGCACGAGCTGGGTGTTGCGGGCGATCCGCGCCGAGAAGTCGGTCGGCAGGGCCAGCGCCTCGTCCAGGGCGTTGGTGTGCAGCGACTGGGTGTGCCCCTGTGTGGCCGCCATCGCCTCCAGGCAGGTGCGCACCACGTTGTTGAACACGTCCTGCGCGGTCAGCGACCATCCGGAGGTCTGGCTGTGGGTGCGCAGCGCCAGCGACCTTGGGTCTTGGGCACCGAACTCCTTCACCAGGCCCGCCCACAGCAGCCGGGCGGCGCGGAGCTTGGCCACCTCCATGAAGAAGTTCATGCCGATGCACCAGAAGAACGACAGCCGGGGCGCGAACGCGTCGATGTCGAGCCCGGCGGCGGTCCCGGCCCGCAGATACTCCACCCCGTCGGCCAGCGTGTACGCCAGCTCCAGATCGCAGGTCGCCCCGGCCTCCTGCAGGTGGTAGCCGGAGATGGAGATGGAGTTGAAGCGCGGCATGTGCGCCGAGGTGTAGGCGAAGATGTCGGAGATGATCCGCATCGACGGGCCCGGCGGATAGATATAGGTGTTGCGGACCATGAACTCCTTGAGGATGTCGTTCTGAATGGTCCCGCTGAGCTGCTCCGGCTTCACCCCCTGCTCCTCCGCCGCGACGATGTAGAGCGCCAGGATCGGCAGCACCGCGCCGTTCATCGTCATCGACACCGACATGCGGTCGAGCGGGATGCCGTCGAACAGGACGCGCATGTCGAGGATCGAGTCGATCGCCACGCCGGCCATGCCGACGTCTCCGGCGACGCGGGGGTGATCGGAGTCGTAGCCGCGATGGGTCGCGAGGTCGAACGCGACCGACAGGCCCTTCTGCCCGGCCGCCAGATTGCGCCGGTAGAACGCGTTGGACTCCTCGGCCGTGGAGAACCCGGCGTACTGCCGGATCGTCCACGGCCGCGTCACGTACATCGTCGGGTATGGCCCGCGCACGTACGGCGCGATGCCGGGATAGGTGCGCGGGTCGTACTCGCCGGCCGCCGCCAGCGCCTCCAGGTCGGCGGAGGTGTAGCGCGGCGCGATGGGGATGCCCTCCGGGCTCTCCCACCCGCCGTCCCCGATCTCGGGCGGCGTGTCCGGGCGCGCGGCCCCGGTCAGCGGCACCCCTCGGAAGTCCGGGATCATTCGTCCACCTCCACATCTGCGAGGGTCGTGCGCAGCACCTCGAGCACGTCGCATCCCGCGTACAGATTCGCGTCCACGCCGTCGTAGCGGCCCCTGCCCGCCAGCCAGACCCGGACCGCGCCGGCCGCACGCAGCGCCCGCGCGACGGCGGAGGCGTGCTCGGCGTACAAGGTGTCGCTGGAGCACACGCAGGCCACGGCCGCGCCGCTGACGGCGAACTCCTTCGCGATCGCCTCCGGGTCGGCGGCCGGGCTCGACGTGACCGTCTCGACGCCTCCGGCCTGGAACAGTCCCGCCGCGAACGACACCCGCGCCGCGTGCTCCCCCGCCGGCCCGACGGCGGCGAGGAACACCTTCGGCCGTACGGGCAGCGCCTCGGCCCGGTCGCGCAGGTCCTCGAACTCCTGGGCGTGGCGGACTCTCGGCAGGGCCCCCTCCGGCGGCAGGGGCGCGTGGGCCAGTGCGGGCGGGGCCTCCGACAGGTCCGGGAACTGGCTGACGCCGACGATCGGTGTCTTCCTGCGCGCGATGTCACGCGACCTGCTCTCCCTGGTCTGGGCGATCCTCCGACGCACGAGTCCCGACGCGAGCGCCTCGGCCATCCCGCCCGCCTCCTCGATCTCCTGGAACCACTGCCAGGCCTTCTCCGCGAGGTCGGCGGTGAGGCGCTCGACGTACCAGGACCCGGCCGCCGGGTCGGTCACCCTGGCCACCTGGCCCTCCTCGACCAGCAGGGCGGAGGTGTTGCGGGCGATCCGGCGGGAGAAGCCGTCGGGCAGGCCGAGCGCGTCGTCGAACGGCCGCACGGTCACCGCGTCCGCCCCGCCCACGCCGGCGGCGAAGCACGCCAGCGTGGTGCGCAGCATGTTCGTCCACGGGTCGCGCCGGGTCATCATCGCCGCCGAGGTCACCGCGTGCTGGAACTGGCCGGTCGGGGCGCCGCAGACCTCCGCGATCCGCGCCCACAGCACCCGGGCCGCCCGCAGCTTCGCGAGGGTGGCGAACTGGTCGGCGGTCGCGGCGTACCGGAACTCGAGCTGGCCGAAGGCCTCCCGCAGGCCGAGCCCGTGTGCGGTGAGCGTCCGCAGGTAGGCCAGGCCGGTCGCGATCGAGCAGCCGAGCTCCTCCGCGTCACTGCCCCCCGCCTCGTGGTACGGCGTGGCGTCGGCGACCACGGCGCGCACGCCGGGCAGTTCCTCGGCGCAGCGCCGCGCGAGCGCGGCCGTCTCGGCGAGGCCGGGCGCCACCGAGCCCGGGCGGCTCAGCGGGTCGGACCCGAGGCAGCCCCGCAGCGCCGTGGCCGGGACGCCGCGCCGGGCGGCCAGCGACAGCAGCGCGTCCGCCGCCGCCTCGGTCCGGGTGCCCGCGTCCAGCGTGATCGAGATCCAGTCGAGGCGCACCCCGTCGAGGACCAGAGGCAGCTCCTCCGGGGCGACGGCCACCCAGAGCGAGCCGACGCCGTTCTCCAGGTCGGCGATCACCGCCTCGGGGTCGGCCACCTCGTGCCGCTGCCGGACCTCCCACGGGCCGCCGAGTTCGCGGCCCCCCGACGCGTACGGCGGGAGCCCGGGCAGGCCGGACGTCTCCGGCAGGTCGGTGTTGTCGTGCAGTGAGGCGATGGTGATCCCGTCGTAGGTCGTGCTCGCCAGCACCTGCTCCGGGGAGTCGGTGTCCGTGCCAGAGCGGCGCAGGACCTCCCGCGCCAGCTCGCGCCACTGCTCCCGGGTGGCCGGGGGGAACGCGGCGCTCATGCCGGGTCCTTGATCTCGCAGACGACCGCGCCGGCGGCGACCGTGGCTCCCACCTGCGCGGACATCCCGACCACGGTGCCGGCCTTGTGGGCGGTGAGCGGCTGCTCCATCTTCATGGCTTCCAGTACGACGATCGTGTCGCCGGGCTCGACGGTGTCGCCGTCGGTGACGACGACCTTCACGATCGTGCCCTGCATCGGGCTGACGACCGCGTCCCCGCTCGCCGCCGCCTTCTTCGCCCCGCCCGAACCCGCCCGGCGAGGCGCCGCCTTCTTCGGCTCGGGTCGGCCGGCCGCCCCAAGCCCTGCGGGCAGGACGACCTCCAGGCGCTTGCCACCGACCTCGACCGTGATCCGCTCGCGCTCGGAGTGCTCGGCCGCCTCCACGGCCCCCTCGTACGGCGCGATCGTGTTGTCGAACTCGGTCTCGATCCACCGGGTGTGCACCGTGAACGGCTCGCCGGTGAAGGCGGGGTCGTTCACCACGGCCCGGTGGAACGGCACCACGGTCGGCATTCCGCCGATCTCGAACTCGGCCAGGGCCCGGCGCGACCTCTCCAGCGCCTGCGAACGGGTCGCGCCGGTGACGATCAGCTTGGCCACGAGCGAGTCGAACGCCTGCGGCACGCTCATCCCGGCCTCATAGCCCGCGTCCAGCCGTACGCCGGGGCCGGACGGGACGCGCATCGAGGTGATCGTTCCCGGCGCGGGCAGGAAGCCCCGGCCCGCGTCTTCGGCGTTGATCCGGAACTCGATGGAGTGGCCGCGCAGCTCCGGGTCGTCGTAGCCCAGGGCCTCGCCGTCGGCGATGCGGAACATCTCGCGCACCAGATCGATGCCCGCGACCTCCTCGCTGACCGGGTGCTCGACCTGCAGCCGGGTGTTGACCTCGAGGAAGGAGATCGCGCCGTCCTGGCCGACGAGGAACTCGCACGTGCCCGCGCCGACGTAGCCCGCCTCGCGCAGGATCGCCTTGGAAGAGGAGTAGAGGAGTTCGAGCTGCTCGCCGGTCAGGAACGGGGCCGGGGCCTCCTCCACGAGCTTCTGATGGCGGCGCTGGAGGGAGCAGTCGCGGGTGGAGACCACGACGACGTTGCCGTGGGAGTCGGCCAGGCACTGGGTCTCGACGTGCCGGGGCCTGTCGAGGTAGCGCTCGACGAAGCACTCGCCGCGCCCGAAGGCGGTGACGGCCTCGCGCACGGCCGACTCGTACAGGCCGGGGATCTCCTCCATGGTGCGGGCCACCTTGAGCCCGCGCCCGCCGCCGCCGAACGCCGCCTTGATGGCGATCGGCAGGCCGTGCTGCCGCGCGAAGGCGACGACCTCGTCCACCCCGGAGACGGGATCGGGGGTTCCGGCCACGAGCGGGGCGCCCACGCGCTGCGCGATGTGCCGGGCCTGGACCTTGTCGCCCAGCGCGGTGATCGCCGCAGGCGGCGGGCCGATCCAGATCAGGCCGGCGTCGAGCACGGCCTGGGCGAAGCCGGCGTTCTCGGCGAGGAAGCCATATCCGGGATGGACGGCGTCCGCGCCGGTCTTCCGGGCGACGGAAAGGAGTTTGTCGATGTCGAGGTAGGTCTCGGCCGGGCTCTGCCCGCCGAGTGCGTGCGCCTCGTCGGCCACCCGCACGTGCAACGCGTCCAGATCCTGGTCCGCGTAGACCGCGACGCTGGACAGCCCGGCGTCTGCGCAGGCCCGGGCGATCCGTACGGCGATCTCACCGCGATTGGCGATCAAGACCTTCCGGATTGTTGTGCTCACAGACGACCTCCAAGGCTCCATCTCGACTCCCGCCATCCCTGCGTGCCTGTCGCGAGCGGCCGGCGCATCGCGTGCCGCCGCGCCAGGTCGCGCCAGCCGGACGACACCGGCGGCGCGGCGGGGCCGGTCTGTCGTGCGGTGAGCAGCGCCACCGTCAGGGCGGCCACTTCCTCGGGTGGCGGGGCGCCCTTCATGATCCGGATCATCTCGGTCACAGCGGGATGTTTCCGTGCTTCTTGGGCGGCAGGGCGGCCCGCTTGCCGCGCAGCATCCGCAGCGCGCGGACGACCTCGCGCCGGGTCTCGCGTGGCGCGATCACGGCGTCGACGTACCCGCGTTCGGCCGCCAGGTATGGCGTGGCGAGGGTGTCCTCGTACTCACGCACCAGCTCGGCCCGCAGTGCGTCCGGATCGTCCGATGTGGCAAGCGTCTTGCGGTGCAGGATGTTGACCGCGCCCTGGGCTCCCATCACGGCGATCTGGGCGGTGGGCCAGGCCAGGTTGACGTCCGCGCCGAGGTGCTTGGACCCCATGACGTCGTACGCCCCGCCGTACGCCTTGCGGGTGATGACGGTGACCAGCGGGACGGTCGCCTCGGCGTAGGCGTAGAGCAGCTTGGCGCCACGCCGGATGATGCCGTTCCACTCCTGGTCGGTGCCGGGCAGGAAGCCCGGCACGTCGACGAAGGTCAGCACGGGGATGTTGAAGGCGTCGCAGGCGCGCACGAACCGGGCGGCCTTCTCGGAGGCGGCGATGTCGAGCGTGCCGGCGAAGCTCATCGGCTGGTTGGCGACGACGCCCACCGACCGCCCCTCGACCCGGCCGAAGCCGACGACGATGTTCGGCGCGAACTGCGCCTGCACCTCCAGGAACTCGCCGTCGTCCAGCAGCGCGGCGACGACCTCGTGCATGTCGTACGGCTGGTTGGCCGAGTCGGGGATCAGCGTGTCGAGGGCCCGGTCGCTCTCGTTGATCTCCAGGTCGGCCTCGAACCCGGTGAACGGCGGCTCGTCGAGGTTGTTCTGCGGCAGGTACGACAGCAGGGCCCTGGCGTAGCCGAGCGCGTCGTCCTCGTCCTCGGCGAGGTAGTGGGCGACGCCGGTGCGGCTGTTGTGCACGCGGGCGCCGCCCAGCTCCTCGAAGGTCACCTCCTCGCCGGTCACCGTCTTGATGACGTCGGGGCCGGTGACGAACATGTGGGACGCCTCGTCCACCATGATCGTGAAGTCGGTGAGCGCCGGGGAGTAGACGTGCCCGCCCGCGCAGGCACCCATGACCAGGGAGATCTGCGGGATCACCCCCGAGGCGCGCACGTTGCGCTTGAAGATCTCGCCGTAGAGCCCCAGGGAGACCACGCCTTCCTGGATGCGTGCGCCGGCGCCCTCGTTGATGCCGACGATAGGCGCTCCGATCTTCACCGCCAGGTCCATGACCTTGCGGATCTTCTCGCCGTACACCTCACCCAGGCTGCCGCCGAAGACGCTGAAGTCCTGGGAGAACACGCAGACCGTCCGGCCGTCCACCGTCCCGTACCCGGTGGTCACTCCGTCACCGGGCACACGGGTGCGCTCCATGCCGAAGGACGTGCTGCGGTGCACGGCCAGGGCGTCGAGCTCGACGAACGAGCCGGGGTCGAGCAGCCGCTCGATCCGCTCCCGGGCGGTCAGCTTGCCCCTGGCGTGCTGTTTTGCGGCCGCCCGTTTCTCGCCGGCGCGGATCGCCTCGTCCAGGCGCTCTTCGAGCCGGCTAAGACTACCCGCCGTGCCACGCGGTTCCATCGATCACCACTTCAGGGATATAGGACTGAGTTTCTTTCGGACGATACTTAGTCTCGCCGAGCCGGGACAAGCGGGGTCCGCGACAATGGCCGTATGGCCACACCGTCCATCAGCCGCCGCCTCGCCGAGGCGGCGGTGACCCTGTTCGACGAGAACGGTTACGAAGAGACCACCGTCGACGACATCGCGGCCCGCGCGGGGGTGAGCCGCAGCACCTTCTTCCGCTACTACCGGTCGAAGGAAGACGCGATCTTCCCCGACCACGACGCGCTGCTCACCATGGTCGACGCCCGTCTGCGCGCCTCCACCTCGGACACCGCGCTCGTCGCCGTGTCCGACGCGGTGCGCATCGTGCTCGCGCACTACGTCGAGAACGCCGAGGTGTCGCTGCGCCGCTACAGCCTCGTCCGCCGGGTGCCCGCGCTGCGCGACCGGGAGATCGCCAGCGTCGCCCGCTACCAGCGGCTGTTTCGCGAGTTCATCGGCAAGTGGCTGGCCGGAACCCCCGAAGCCGACCTGCGGGCCGAGCTGATGGCCGCCTCGGTCGTCGCCGCGCACAATCAGGTCCTGCGCGGATGGCTGCGGGCCGGAGGCACCTACGATCCTCTCGGCCCGCTGGACCGCGCCCTCGGCTACGTGATCGCCGCCTTCCGCCATCTGGAACGGCCGGAAGACGGCGGCGACGGCCAGGTGCTGGTGGCGACCTTCAGCAGCTCGGCGACTCCCGAGGCGGTGATGGACGCCATCCGTGCGCATCTGGGCCCCGCCGTCACGCGAAAGCCTCGCTGACGACCACCCGTGGTCACGCCGGCCCGGACCGCGGACCCGGACGAGCCCGCGCCGCGACGTGCGCGCGGCGGACGGCCGTCCCGGGTCCGAGCGGCCAGGTCGGAGCGGCGGAGGTCATCCCGCCGCCCCCGTGAGGGCGTCGAGCTCCGCATCCGACATCTGGAGCCAGTCCCCCAGCACGTCGCGGGTGTGCTCCCCGATGGCCGGGACTCCGTGATAGCGGGGTCCGGCGTATCCGCCGAGGTGCAGAACCGGCCCCGGCATCAGCACGGACCCCAGGATCTCGTTGCCCGTCAGCTCCACCAGCGTCCGCTCCCGGAAGTGGTGGTCGGCGACGATGTCGCTGGCGTCGTTGACGGGGGCCGACACCACCTCGTACTTCTCGAGGATCTCCAGGATCTCCTTCCGCGGGCGGGAGGCGACCCAGGCGACGACCTCCGCCTGGATGGCGTCGTTGTTGGCCATCCGGGCGGCGTTGGTGGCGAACCGCGGGTCCTCGATCAGCTCCGGCCGCCCCATCGCCTCGAACAGCCGCTTGGCGATGCCCTGGTTGGACGCGGCGATGCTCAGCCAGTTTCCGTCGGCGGCCCTGTAGACGCCGCGCGGCGACGCCGAGCCGGTGCCGTTCCCCTCGCGGCCCTGGATCTCCCCCTTGGCCTGATACTTGAGCACCATGTCGCCGAGGATGAACAGCAGCGGCTCGTAGAGCGCGACGTCGACGACCTCGCCCTCACCGGTCCGCTCCCTCCGGTACAGCGCCATCGCCGTGCCCATCGCCGCGGAGATCCCGGCGATGGAGTCGGCGAACCCGAAGGGCGGAGAGGTGGGCGGGGTGTCGGGCCAGCCGTTGATGAAGGCGAACCCGCTCGCCGTCTCGGCGACCGTGCCGAAGCCCGGCCGCTCCCGGTAGGGGCCGGTCTGCCCGAATCCGGACACCCGGGTCAGCACGAGCCCGGGATTGCTCTCCGAGAGCACCTCGTAGCCCAGCCCCCACGCCTCCAGCCGTCCGGGACGGAACGACTCGATGACGACGTCGACCTTCGCCGCCAGGCGGCGCACCACGTCACGGCCCTCGCCGGTCCGCAGGTCGAGCGCCACCGACCGCTTGCCGGCGTTCAACCGGGCGAAACCCAGCGACAGACCGTCCTTCTGCGGCGTCCAGTGCCGCGCGAAGTCGCCGGTCGCGGGGTCTTCGACCTTGACGACCTCGGCGCCGAAGTCGCGCAGCATCCGCCCGGCCGTGGGCGCGGCGTACATCGTGCCCAGTTCGAGCACGCGGACGCCGTCGAGCGGGCCCGTCCTCGTCTGCCCCTTCACCTGCATCTCCTCAAGGCCGTCGCTCAGATGCGCCACTGGATGTGCTTGACCTCGAGGTACTCGCGCACCCCCCACTCGCCCAGCTCCCGGCCCACGCCGGACCGGCCGTACCCGCCGAACGGCGCGTCCGGCCGCATGCTACCGCCGCCGTTGATCCACACGGTGCCGGCCCGGATCTGCTCGGCGACCCGCCGTGCCTCCACCGGGTCGTCGCACCAGACGTTCGCCGCCAGGCCGTACGGCGTGTCGTTGGCGAGGCGGACGGCCTCCTCGGTGTCCTTGAACGGCAGGATCACCGCCACCGGGCCGAAGATCTCCTGCTGCACCGCGCGGGCGTCCGGCGGCAGGTTGCCGAGCAGCACCGGGTTGACGAACCAGCCCTTCTCCGGCAGCGGGCGGGTCACCTCCAGCAGCTTCTTGCCGCCCTCGGCCACCGAACCGTCGATGAAGCCCTGCACCCGGGCCCGGTGGTCCGGGCGGATCATCGGGCCGATGTTGGTCGCGGGGTCCCACGGGTCGCCGACCATCATCTGGTCGAAGGCCGCCGCGCCCGCCTCCAGGAACTCGTCGTACAGGCTCTCGTGGACCAGCAGCCTGGCCAGCGCGGCGCAGCCCTGGCCGGCGTTGCGCGACCACCGCAGGTGCATCTCGACGGCGATCTTCTTCACGTCCACCCCGGGCAGCACGATGTTCGGCGACTTGCCGCCGAGCTCGAGCGTCACGTCCTTGAGGGTGTCGGCGGCCTGGGCCATGATCTGGGCGCCGACCGTGTCGGAACCGGTGAAGGAGACCTTGTCCACGCCGGGGTGCGACGAGAGCCGCTTGCCGACGTCGGCCTGGCCGATGATGACGTTCATGACGCCCGGCGGCAGGTCCGCCTCGCGGATGAGCTCGCCGAGGAAGAGCGTGGTCAGCGGCGTGCGGGGGGAGGGCAGGATCACCACGGTGCAGCCGGCCGCGAGCGCCGCGCCGAACTTGAAGACGGCCAGGTTCAGCGGGTAGTTGTAGCCGGTGATGGCGGCCACCACGCCGACGGGCTCGTAGACCACGTCGCTCATCGTCGGCACCGGGTCGTCCCACCGGCCCAGGTGCTGCGTGCGGTCGATCTTCGCGGCCTCCGCGGCCCACCGCAGGTGCTGCTCCACCGCCATCTTGACCTGGAGGTAGGAGGCCAGGGAGACCGGCGTGCCCACCTCGTTGACGATCGAGGGCAGCAGCCGGTCGGCGGCTGCCTCCAGCACATCGGCGAGGCGGTGGATGTGTCGCGACCGCTCCTCGCCCGACAGCCGCGACCACGGGCCGAAGGCCGCGCGGGCGGCGGCGACGGCCGCGTCCACCTGAGCAGGCGAGGCGCCGCCGACGGTGGCGATGACCTCCTCGGTGGCCGGGTTGTACACGTCCCAGCGCTCGCCCTCCGGCTCCACGAGCTCGTTGTCGATAGTGAGCTGCCGCACCGAGGGGATCCAGTCACGCATGGGGAACTGCTCGGTCATCGCACGCCTTCCTCGTTCTTGTCCGCCTCGACCGGCTTCGTCATCATCAAACCAACCCGTTTGCACAGGCAGACCAGCACGTCGTCCTGGTTGTAACCCCGGTGCTCGAACCACACGACGCCGGAGTCGTTCCGGCTCTTCGACAGCCGCTTGTCCAAAATCGTGGTCTCGGCGCGGAGGGTGTCGCCGTGGAACACCGGGTGCGGGAACTTGATCTCGTCATAGCCGAGGTTGCCGAGCGTCGTGCCCATCGTCAGCTCCGGCACATGGAACGCCCCGATCAGCGCCACGGTGAACAGGCTGTTCATCACCCGCCGCCCGTGGATCGTCGTCTTGGCGAACTCCTCGTCCAGATGCAGCGGCTGCAGGTTCATGGTGAGCGAGGTGAACAGCACGTTGTCCATCTCGGTGACGGTCCGGGTGAACGGGTGTCTGTACGTCCGCCCCACCTCGAACTCTTCGAAATAAAGGCCGCGCATCGTCATCCTTCCTCTCGGTCCGCCGGCTCGCGGTGCACGCGGGCGCCTTCCAGCCAGAGGAGCGCCTTGTCGTAGTGGGCCTTGTCGATGTGCAGCCCCCGGTAGCGCAGCGCGCCGCTCCCCTCGCGCGCCGCCTGCTCGTACGCGGCCACCATGCCCTCGTAGAACGCGATCTCCTCGTCCGAGGCCGAGAAGACGGTGTTGAGCACCGGCACGTGGCTCGGGTGGATCGCGATCATGCCGCGGAAGCCGAGCCTGCGGCCCTCGCGGGCGAACTTCTCCAGGCCCTCGAGATCGTCGATCCGCTCCCACAGCCCGGTCAGCGCGTGCAGCCCCGCGCCCCGGCAGGCGAGCAGGACACGGCTGCGCAGGTACAGCGTCTCCAGGCCCTCGGGCGTCCACTCGAAGCCCACCTCGCGGGCGATGTCCGCGTGCTCGGCGGTAGGCCCGATCATCGCGCCGACGCGCGGCGAGGCCGACGCGATCTCCGCGCAGTTCTGGATCGCCTTGACGGTCTCGACGGGCACGATGTATTCGAGCCCGCTCACGCCGTTGCGGTGCTCGAAGTGATCGAGGAGCGCGTCGTACCTGAGCACGTCCGTCGCCTCCTCGATCTTCGGTGCGAAGACAACGTCCAGTCCGGGGACGACGACCGCCTCGAGGTCGGCCCCGGTGAGCCCGGTGGGCAGGCCGTTGACCCGTACCCCGATGCCCACCGACTCGTCGAGCGACCGCAGATACCGGATCGACGTGGCCACGGTTTCCCGGGCCGCGGCCTTCTCCTCGGCCGGGACCGAGTCCTCCAGGTCGAGGATGATCGCGTCGGCGCCGGCCTTGAGCGCCTTCTCCGCCCAGGCGGGCTTGTGCCCGGGGACGAAGAGGATGGAACGGTACGGCCGCATCAGTAGCTCCTCGGCAGGCCGAGCACGTGCTCGGCCAGGTAGCTGAGCACCATCTCCTGGCTGATCGGGGCGATGCGCATCAGCCGGGCCTCACGGAAGTACCGCTCCACGTGATACTCCTTGCTGTAGCCGTAGCCGCCGTGCACGGAGATCGCGACGTCCGCGGCGTGGAAGCCCGCCTCTGCGGCCAGATACTTCGCCTCGTTCGCCTGCTCGCCCGGCGAGTGGCCGTTGTCGATGAGCCAGGCCGCCTTCTGGCACATCAGCTCGGCCGCGTCGAGCCGCATCTTGGCCTCGGCGAGCTGGAAGGCGATGCCCTGGTTCTGCCCGATCGGACGGCCGAAGACCTTGCGCGTCTTCGCGTACTCCGTGGCACGCCGCAGCGCCGCCTTGCCCAGGCCGAGCGAGGCGTTCGCCGAAATCACCCGCTCGGCGTTGAGCCCCGCGAGGATCGCCTTGAAGCCCTTGCCCACCTCGCCGATGACGTCCTCGTCAGGGACGAACAGGTCGTCGATGAACAACTCGTTGGTGTCGACCGCGTTGCGCCCCATCTTGGGGATCCTGCGGATCGTGACTCGCTCGCGGTCCAGCGGGGCGAAGAACAGCGTGATGCCGTCGGTCTTCTTCGCCGACTCCTCCCGCCGTGCCGTACGGCACAGCAGGAACATCCGCTCCGCCTCCAGCGCCTTGCTGATGAACACCTTCTTGCCCGACACGAGCCAGCCGCCGTCCACCTTCCGGGCGAAGGTGGAGATGTTGGTGGTGTCGGTCCCGGCGTCGGGCTCGGTCACCGCGAAGCACACGTGCAGGTCGCCCGACACGGCCCGGGGCAGGAAACGCCGCTTGAGGTCATCGCTGCCGTACTTGATCAGCGGTTCGAAGCCGAAGATCCCGATGTGCACCGAGGTGCATCCGCCCATCCCGGCGCCGGAGGCGGAGATCTCCTGCTCCACGATCGCCGCCTCGGTCACGCCGAGGCCGCCGCCGCCGTACTCCGCGGGGATCGTCAGACCGAGCCAGCCGGCCTTGGCGACGGCGTCGTAGAACTCCCAGGGGAATTCCTTGGTCTCGTCGTGCTCCATCCAGTATTCGTCCGGGAAGTCGGAGCAGAGCTTGCGCACCGCCTGCCGGATCTCCTCATGCAGGGAATCGGGCTCGAAGTCCATCAGGTGGTCCAATCCTTCCGAGTGGGTCAGTGGCGGCCGAGCGCGGTGCGGTCATGGGTCGCGGAGGTGACGCCCTCGTCGCGGAGCGCGGCCTTGCGCACCTTCTCCGACGGCGTCTTGGGCAGGGCGTCGACGAACCGGATGAACCGGGGCACCGCGAAGGCGGGGATCTTGCCCTCGCAGAAGCTCCAGATCTCCGCGGCATCGACCGGGCGGGAGGTGACGATGACGGCCATCACCTCGTCCTCCCCCGCCTCGATGCCGGCCGCGACACCGATCACCGCGCACTCGAGCACCGCGTCGTGCTGGAGGATCGCCTGCTCGACCTCGTAGGAGCTGATGTTCTCGCCGCGCCGGCGCAGCGCGTCCTTGTAGCGGTCGACGAAGTAGAACCACCCGTCGGCGTCCTTGCGCAGCGCGTCGCCGGTGTGGAACCACAGGTTCCGCCACGCCTCGACGGTCTTGTCGGGCATCCCGTAGTAGCCCATGCTGCACGTCCAGGGGTGCTTCGGGCGGACCACCAGCTCGCCGACCTCGCCCACCGGGACCTCCTCGTCGGTCTCCGGGTCGACCAGCCGGATGTCGAACCAATCGGCCGCCTGCAGACCGGCGGCGCCGGGCGGACGCTCCTCGCCGTACGGCGACAGGATCGGGGCCGAGGTCTCGGTGAGGCCGAAGACCTCGACGAACGCCTCGATGCCGAAGCGGTCCTTGAACTCCCGCAGGATGGACGAGGCGGTCGGCGCGGCGAAGACGGCGCGGAGCCTGTTGTCCCGGTCCTCGTCCCTCGGCGGCTGCTTCCAGACGAAGTCCATCATCACGCCGAGCAGGTTGGTCACCGTGACGTCGTGTTCCCGCAGGTGGTCGATCCAGCGGCTCGCGCTGAACTTGGGCCGGACCACGAGGCGGGCGCCGGCGATCATCGCGGGGTAGGCCGCCATGAACTGGGCGTTGCCGTGGAACAGCGGGGTGCAGGTGAAGTAGGTGTCCTCAGCGGTCAGCCGGGTGAGGGAGACCACCTCGTCGCCGAAGAAGTACATCTGCGCGTGCGGCATCGCCACGCCCTTGGAGGGCCCGGTCGTGCCCGACGTGAAGAAGATCGACGCCAGGTCGCTGGGGGCCGGCTCCTCCCCCGCCTTCGGCGTCGCCTCCTCGAACGCGTTCCACGACTCGGCGGCCCAGCCGTTGCCGCGGAGGATCTCCAGCGCCGCGTCGGCCCGGCCCGTGTCGACCACCCAGAACTTCTCGATCGACGCGACGTGCTCTCGGATGGCGGCGAACCGCTCGGCGAAGACGTCGTCGATGACGGCCCACCGCGGCCCCACCGTCATGCTCTGGTGCCGCAGAAACTCACCCTCGTACGCCGTGTTGATCGGCACCTCCACCAGGCCGGCCACCGCGCTGCCCAGCCAGGTGCGGATGAACTGGGAGGAGTTGGCCGCCATGATCAGCACACGGTCTCCCGTGGACGCGCCGGCCGCGAGGAACCCGCCCGAGACGCGCTCGGCGGCCTCGAGCATCTCGGCGTAGGTCCACTGCCGCCCCTCCTCGGGCGCGATCAGGAACGTGGCGTCCGGGCGACACGACGCCTGATGCCGCAGGACCTTGGGCGAGGTCCACGAACCGGTGTCCGCGAAGGTCGGCTTGAGATCGGTGTACGTGCGGGTCATCGCGGCAGAGCCTCCAACGACGGTGCGGGGGCCGGGTGACCCCGGCACGGGAAGGTACGAATCGGGGGCCGGCCGGCCGGGCGACGGCGGACGGGCGGTCCGGGACGGACGGTCGGCGCTGGTGTCACTTGGCCGTCAGGCCGCCGTCGATCGGGACCGTGATCCCGGTGACGAAGCTGGCGTCGTCGCTGGCCAGGAAGGCGACGACCGAGGCGATCTCCTCCGGCTGGGCGCCGCGGCCGAGCGGTATGCCCGCCACGAACTCCTTGGTGAGCGCCGACACGTCCGCACCGCGCTCCCGGCCGAAGAAGGAGGCGAGCATCGGCGTGTGCACGGTGCCGGGGGCGATGCAGTTGACCCGGATGCCGTCGGGGGCGCCCACCAGCGCCAGCGCGCGGGTGAACCCGACGAGGGCCGACTTCGTCAGCGAGTAGATGGGGCTGAAGGGCGAGCCGACCAGCGCCGACGTCGAGGCCGTCATCGTGATGGAGGCCTTCTTGTCCGCCCGCTTCAGCAGGTCGAACGCCAGCGTGGCGCTGTAGAAGACGCTCTTGACGTTGACGTCGATGTTGCGCTGGAACTCCTCCTCCGAGACGTCCAGGCCCCCGGCGCCGGGCATGCCGACCTGGTTGTGCACGATGTGCAGGACGCCTTCCTCCGCCTCGATCCGCGCGTAGAGCGCGCGAAGCTCCGCGACGCTGGTCGCGTCGACCTGGGCGGGCACGGCCCTGCCGCCCCGCTGCTCGATCTCCTTGGCCACCGCCTCCGCTGCCTCGCCGCTGAGGTCGGCGACGTAGACCTTCACGCCCTCCTCGGCGAGCCGGTGGCCGATGGCCCGGCCCATGCCGGATCCGCCGCCGATCACCACGCCGATCCGGCCGTCAAGTCGTGAGGACATTCGCACTCCTAAAAAGGGTTGGGATTGTCGGGCTGAAGTCAGCTCCGCTGGTTGAAACCGCGGCCCAGCAGCTCGGAGACGATCCGGATGCGCTGCATGGTGGGCGTGCCGCCGGCGAGCGCCCATCCGTGCGCGTCCCGGTGCATCCGCTCGATGCCGTACTCCTCGGTGTAGCCGTTCCCCCCATGGAGTTGCATGGCGAGATCGGTGACGCGCTTGGCCATCTCGTTGGCCGTGCACTTGGCGAGCGAGACCTCAAGGGGGTTCGGCAGGCCGTCGCCGGCGTTCTCGACGGCCCGCCGGATGAGCTGCCTGGCCGCCTCCACCTGCAGCAGCATGTCGGCCAGCGCCATCTGGATGCTCTGAAACTCGATCAGAGGCTTGCCGAACTGCTCCCGCTCCTGCACGTAGGCGATGCTGCGGTCGAGGGCGGCCTGGCCGAGGGCGAGGCTCATCGTCGCGTTGCCGAGACGCTCGATGGAGAAGGCGGTGAACAGCTTGCGGAAGCCGCCCGGGCCGATCAGCAGGTTCTCCACCGGCACCTGCACGTCGTCGAAGATCACATCGGCGGACGGAATGCCGCGGAACCCCATCAGCCGCTCGCGCTTGCCGAAGCTGACCCCGGGGGTGTCCGCGTCCACGATGACGGCTCCGATGCCCTTGGCGCCCGACTCGTCGCTCATGCGGGCGTACACCAGGTAGTGGTCGGCCTCGCTGCCGTTGGAGATCCATCGCTTGAGGCCGTTGATCGTGAGCGTTCCGCCCGATTTGGTGGCCCGGGTCGTCATGTCGGTCGCGGCCGAGCCGGCGTCGGGCTCGGAGATCGCCACCGCCATGGTGGCGTCGCCGCTGATGATCCCGGGAAGGTAGCGCTGCCGCTGCTCCTCCGCGCCGAGGAGGTTGATCACCTGAGCGGGGCCGGTGTTGGCTTCGAAGACCTGGAACGCGGCCGGCCTGCACTCCTTGGCCAGCTCCTCCACGACGATCAGGGCCTCCTTCAGCGAAGCCCCCGCGCCGCCGAAGCGCTCCGGCAGGGCGATGCCGAGATATCCCAGGCTCCCCAGATAGCGTCGCTCGTCGTGCGGAAACGGGGTGCGATTCAGATCCCATTCCTCCGCCCGCGGCGCGTAGCGCTCTTTGGCCACCTGAGCGGCCGACTCGCGTAGCGCTCGCTGCTCCTCGCTTTCCCCATCGGGCATTCGAGCGATCATCAAGACCCCCTTCTCACGTCTTATCTATGATATTGGTTCACATGGATTATTCGTCAAGCCTCGACCTGGCCACAGTGACACTGTATATGGTAATCATATACATAGATAGGAGGCGCTGTGCCAACTGCCGTGATCATCGACGCCGTCCGGTCCCCCATGGGCCGCGGCAAGCAGTCCGGGGCCCTGGCCGGGATTCACCCCGTCGACCTCCTCGCACAGGTGCTGTCGGCCCTCGTGGAGCGCCAGGGCGTCGACCCCGGCCTGATCGACGACGTCCTGGTGGGGTGCGTGGGCCAGGCGGGCGAGCAGTCGGCCACCCCCGGACGCCAGGCCCTGCTCGCCGCCGGGTTCCCTGAGCACGTGCCGTCCGTGACCATCGAGCGCAAGTGCGGCTCCGGCCAGCAGGCGATCGACTTCGCCGTCCAGGGCGTCGTCGCGGGGGCGTACGACATGGTGATCGCGGCCGGGGTCGAATCGATGAGCAGGGTCCCCATGGGTTCGGCCCGCATGGGCCAGGACCCCCTCGGCGTGGGAGTGCGGGCCCGCTATCCCCTGCTCGTGCCGCAGGGCCTGTCCGCGGAGCTCGTGGCCGACAAGTGGTCCCTGTCGCGGGCACGGCTCGACGAGTACGCCGCCCGATCGCACGCGCTGGCCGCGCGGGCCGCGCGCACCGGCGGCTTCGGCGACGAGATCGTCCCGATCACGCTGCCGGATGGCGGCGTCGTGGACCGCGACGAGACGATCCGGCCGGACACGACCCCGGAACGGCTGGCCGCCCTGGCTCCGGCCTTCGCGAAGAGCCCCGATGCGGCCCACTTCCCCGACCTGGAGTTCAAGATCACGGCGGGCAACTCGTCCCAGATCACCGACGGCGCGAGCGCGCTGTTGATCACCAGCGAGGAGCGCGCCAGGCAGCTCGGCCTGCGACCCCGGGCCCGCATCGTGGCGTCCGCCGTCTGCGGTGACGACCCGTTGCTGATGCTGACCGGGCCGATCGCCGCCACCGCCAAGGTGCTCGCCCGCGCCGGGCTGTCGATTCACGACATCGACGCCGCCGAGGTCAACGAGGCGTTCGCGAGCGTGCCCCTCGCCTGGCGGGCCGAGCACCCGATCGACGAGGCCAAGCTCAACCCGCGCGGCGGCGCGATCGCCCTGGGACACCCGCTGGGCGCCTCCGGCTGCCGCCTGATGACGACCATGATCAACCACCTCGAGCAGAGCGGCGGGCGGCTCGGGCTGCAGGCGATGTGCGAGGCGGGCGGCATGGCCAACGCCTCGATCGTCGAGATCCTGCCCCACTGATCGTCGAGAAAGGATCCCCATGAATCTCGCCAACAGTTCGGCCGTCGTGACCGGAGGCGCCTCCGGTCTCGGCCTGGCCACGGTGCGGCGGCTGACGAAGGCCGGTGTCTTCGTCGTCATCGCCGACCTGCCGACCTCGGCGGGCACCGAGGTCGCCGCCGGGTTCGACGGGCAGGCGGCCTTCGTCCCCGCCGACGTGACCGACCCCGAGGCGCTGTCGGCCGCCTTCGACAAGGCCGAGGAGCACGGCCCGCTGCGTACGCTGGTGCACTGCGCCGGCCGCGGCGCCACGGTGCGGGTGGTCGAACGCGACGGCAACCCCGGCTCGCTGGAGGTCTATGAGAACATCGTCCGGATCAACCTCGTCGGGACCTTCAACGCGCTGCGGCTCGCGGCGGCGCGGATGGTCGCGAACGAGCCGGTCGACGGCGAGCGAGGGGTCTGCGTGCTCACCGCGTCGGTCGCGGCGTGGGAAGGCCAGATCGGGCAGATCCCGTACGCCTCCGCCAAGGCCGGGGTGGTCGGCATGACCCTGGTGGCCGCCCGCGACCTCGCCCGCAAGCTCGTCCGGGTGAACACCATCGCCCCCGGCGTCTTCGACACCCCGATCATGAGCAGGCACCCGCAGGAGGTGAAGGACCGGCTCGCCGCCTCGACGCCGCACCCCGCCCGGCTCGGCCAGCCGGACGAGTTCGCGGCCCTCGCCCTGCACATCCTGGAGAACCCGATGCTGAACGGCGAGACCATCCGGCTCGACGGCGCGATCAGGATGCAGGCGCGATGAGCGAGCAGCCGGTCCTCACCGAGCGGCGCGGCAACGTCCTCGTCGTCACGATCAACCGCCCCGCCGCGCGCAACGCGATCAACACCGCCGCCGCCGAGGCGATCGCCGCGGCCATGGCGCGCCTCGACGAAGAGCCCACCCTGTTCGCTAGCGTGATCACCGGGGCGGGCGGCACGTTCTGCGCCGGCATGGACCTCAAGGCGTTCCTCGCCGGCGAGCGCCCCTCCGTCCCGGTGCGCGGGTTCGCCGGCATCGTGGAGTCGCCGCCGGACAAGCCGATCATCGCCGCCGTCGAAGGGTACGCGCTGGCGGGCGGCTTCGAGATCGCCCTCGCGTGCGACCTCATCGTCGCCGCGGAGAACGCCAAATTCGGGCTGCCGGAGGTGAAGCGCAGCCTGGTCGCGGGCGGCGGCGGTCTCATGCGGCTGTCGGAGCGCATCCCCTACTACAAGGCGATGGAATGGGCCCTCACCGGTGACCTCGTCGACGCGGCCCGCGCCGACGAGGCCGGTCTGATCAACCGGCTCGTCCCCGCCGGGCAGGCGCTGGAGGCCGCGCTCGAACTGGCCGGCCGCATCGCGGCCAACGGGCCGCTGGCCGTACGCGCCAGCAAGCAGATCATCATGAAGGCCCGCGACTGGGACTCGTCCGTCGCCTTCGACGAGCAGCGTAAGCTCTCCGAGCCGGTGCGCTCCTCGGAGGACGCCCGTGAGGGTGCCCGGGCCTTCACCGAGAAGCGAGCGCCGCGGTGGCGCGGACGTTGACCAACTCCTCCTTGCATCGGACATCTGAGAGGCGTGTGACATGGAGTTCGGCATCCTCATGGGCGACGAGCGGGTCGAGGTGCCTCCGCGCGAGCACCTCGACCTGCTGCTGCGCGTGGCCGAGGCCGCGCAGCGCAACGGCTTCACCTATCTGACGATCGGGCAGCACTTCCTGTACGACGGCTACCGGTGGATGCAGCCGGTGCCCCTGCTGTCCCGGCTGTCGGCCGAGCTCGACGAGGGCGTGCGGCTCGGGACGAGCATCATCATCGGCCCGCTTTACCACCCGATCATGCTGGCCGAGGAGCTGGCCACACTCGACATCCTGACCGGCGGCAGGCTCGTGGTCGCGGTCGGCACCGGCTACCTGCCGCACGAGTACGAGCGGATGGGCGTGCCCTTCAAGGAGCGCTACCAGCGCCTGGAGGAGTCGCTCAACCTCCTGCGGCAGCTCTGGTCGCAGGACCGGGTGACGTTCTCCGGCAAGTTCTGGCAGATCGAGGACGCGCCGGTGCACATCAAGCCGCTGCAGCAGCCGGCTCCGCCGATCTGGCTGGGCGCGCAGAAGGAGTTCGGCGTGCGCCGCGCCGCGAGGCTGGGCGAGACGTGGACGGTGACGCCGCAGCAGACGGTTGAGCAGACCGACGCGCTCGCCCGGGTGTTCGCCGCCGAGCGCAACGCCCTCGGGCTGCCGCTCAACCAGCTTCCGCTGCGCCGCGAGCTGATGATCGGCGCGGACCGCGACGACGCGCTGAACCGCTTCGCCGCCGTCGCCCGCGGCAAGTACGAGGCGTACGCCGACCGGGGCATGCAGGCCCTGTCGCAGGAGCAGGTGCGGGCGCGGTTCAACGCCACCGTCCAGGACCACGTGATCCTGGGTGACGCGGAGGAGTGCCGGCAGCAGATCCGCGAGGTGGCCCAGCGGCTGCCGATCGGGCCGCTGCTGGTGCGCCCGCACTGGCCCGGCATGTCGGCCGACGAGGCCGTGGCCTGGCTCGACGAGGTCGGCCGGGAGATCGTCGAGCCGCTGCGCGAGGTGCAGCCGGTGAAGTTCGCCGACTTCCTCAACCCTTGACCAGACGTGCCCGGGCGGCTGCTTGGCCGTCCTCAGGGGCGGCAGCGGGTTGCTCTGGGCCGCCGCGCCGGGCATGCGGGCGAGGGCGTCCGATCGTCGTGGACGCCCTCGCCCGTCGTTTTCCGCAACCCTGCGCGAAAAACCTGCGTAAAACGCCGCCGCCCCGTGCGACGTGCCGGGGCGAGGTCGTACGGGGCGGATTCGGCCGCTGGAACGTTCTACAGGCGGACGCTGACGCGTAGTTCCTACACGTAGTCCCTGAGGAACGAGTTGCCCGACTCGGAGTACAGGACCTCCGGCCAGTCGGCCGGGCGGCGGTCGCCGTACGCCCGCATGCTGTCGCGGTCACCCAGCCCCCCAGGGAGTTCGGCGATGGGCATGTAGTACATGTACGACATCAGGCGATCCGCGAAGCGCCACTTGCCGTCCACGCGGCGATAGACGTCCTTGTATCTGAGCGCGACCTGCATGGCGACGCCGTCCCGGGTCACCTCCGCGTGCGAGGCGAGGAGCCCGGTCGCCATGTCGGGGTCGTTCGCGTCGAAGCGGATCACGTGACCGTGCGAGAAGTGGTTCGTGGGCCCGAGCGCGGCGAAGCGGCCGAGGTAGGTCTTCACGATTTCCTCGATGCCCTCCGCGGCGAAGACGCCGTCCTGTGAGCGGAGCGTCGCGTCCTCGCAGAAGATCTGCCGGATGCCCTCCTCGTCGCGCTCGTCCATGATGAAGCCGTACAGCACGGCCAGCTCCTCGATCGCCTTGCGGTCCTCGAGCCGCCTGACGCGGTCCTCCAGGGAACTCACTGCCGACATCACTCACTCCTTCACGAGATGGGGTCCTGGACGGGTCGCCGGGTCATGCTGGATCGCGGGCCACGGGGCGGCGCGGGCGGGGCGTCCCGGCGGGTGGCGGGCGGCGGGGCGACGCGGGGACGACCGCCGGACCGTGCGCCGAAACGGCCCCGGGCGCCGCCTCCGGCGCAGGGTGACGCCCGGGTGCGATAGCGTCGCCTCGGTGTCCGAATTCGCTGGTCAGCCGCTGTCGAGGAGCGCCCCCGTGTCACTTGGCCTGGTCGTCCCGGGGCAGCCGGCGCGGGCCGGGGGTGAAGCGCGCCGGGATCTTGTGGAAGCCGATGTTGACACCCTGGCGGGCGTAACGGACCAGCCCGTCGAGATCGATCGTGTAGTCGGGCATCCGCTCCAGGATCTGGCCGATGAGGCTCTTGGCCATGGCCCGCCCCAGGTGAGAGCCGGCGCAGCGGTGCTGCCCGATGCCGAAGGCGGTGTGCCGATTGGGCCAGCGGTCGATGTTCAGCTCGTCGGGGTCGTCGAAGCCGGCCTTCTCGTCCCGGTTGGCCGAGGCCCACGAGAGCAGCACCCGGTCGCCCGCCTTCATCGGGCAGCCCTTGAACTCGACGTCCTTGGTGACCGTACGGGCCAGCGCCTGCGTGGGCGAGAAGTAGCGCAGGAACTCCTCGATCGCGCGGTCGAGCAGGCTCGGGTCGTCGATGAGGCGCTGGCGGACGTCCTGGTGCTGGTAGAGCCACACGAGGGTCTGCCCCACGAGAGAGGCGGTGGTGCCGACGCCCCCCGAGATCAGCAGGTCGACGATCGAGAAGACCTCGTCGTCGGTGAGCGGCCTGCCGTCGACCTCCTGCCGCACCAGGAAACTGATCGCGTCGTCGGCGGGGTTTTGCCGCCGCTCGGTGATGACGTCGGCCATCTGCTTGTGGAGATAGGGAAGGTCCACCTCGACCGCCCGCCGATACTCCGGGCTGTCGGTGAAGGCCGCGAGGGTGGCGCGGTGCGCCGAGGAATAGCGCTCCCACTCGTCGACCGGAAGCCCCAGCCAGTCGATCGTCACGATGGAGGGAACACCGATGATCTCGGCGAAGTCGCACTCGCCGGTCTCTATGACACGGTCGATGAACCACCTCGTGTAGTGCTCGATCATGTCGAGCATCCGGCCTACCGCGGCGGGAGCCGTGAGCATGTTGACGAGCTTGCGATACTTGCGGAAGTCCGGAGGGTCGATCTCGATCGGGATGTGCAGGACCATCGGCGTCTTCGGGATGACCACGCTCAGCCCCTCCCCGCCGTGGGGCGAACGCGCCGACGAGAAGGTGTAGTCGTCGCGGGCCGCCTCGAACACGCTCTCATAGTCGGACAGCACCCAGTAGCCGCCGTGTGCCTCCGTCCAGGCGACAGGGTGCGTGGCGCGCAGCGCTCGGTAGGCGCCGACGGGGTCGGCCGCGTGCTCAGGGGAGTTGTGGTCGAAATGAACCACCGGGCATCGGCTCATCAGATGCACTCTTCCTTTCGAAGGCTTCCGGCATATGGTAATCATGGTTATACTGAATTCGGATGTCAATAACCCAGCGCCGATTGCGGCCACGAGGAGGAGCCATGCGGGTGTCCGTCGACCTGAACGTCTGCCAGGGGCACGGGGTCTGCTACATGACCAACCCGGAGATCTTCCAGCCACGGGAGGAGGACGGTCAGGCGCTTGTCGTCATCGATGAGATCCCCGCCGACCTTCAGGACGCCGCGGTCCTCGCTCAGCAGAGCTGCCCCGAGCGCGCCATCAGCGTCACGGAATGAGCCATCGCCCCGAAGCCGCCCAGCCGACGTACGGACAGGCACCCGGCACGCCGTCCGTGGCCGGCACCGTGGCCGCCACCGTGGCCGCCACCGTGGCCGGCCGCGCCGACGACGGTGGGCGCGGGCACGCGGGGCCGCTCCCATCCCTCCTTGTTCCTGTGAGGCAGTTGCTGTGACAAGCGTCAAGACAGAGGTCGTCGGCTCCGCCTTGTGGATCCGGTTGAACAGGCCCGAGCGGCGGAACGCGTACGACGAGGCGATGGCCCGCGAGATCGCCGAGATCCTGGACGATGCCGCCGCCTACCGGGCGGTGGTGGTGACCGGCGAAGGCGGGAGCTTCTGCGCCGGCGGCGCGCTGAGCAACCTCAGCCGGCCGACGAAGAGCGAGATGCGTCGACTGTACAGCGCCTCACTGAAGCTGTTCGACGCGGTGCGTGGTTGCCCGCGTCCGGTGATCGCGGCGGTCAACGGCCCCGCGGCCGGCGGCGGCAACGAGCTTATCGTCGCGTGCGACCTGGCCGTGGCCGGGCGCTCGGCCACGTTCGGCCAGACCGGCCCGCGCGTCGGCAGCGCACCGGTGACCGGGGCGACGAACGTCATGGGCGTCCAGATCGGCGAGAAGCGCGCCAAGGAGCTGTCGCTGCTGTGCCGCCGCTACTCCGCCGAGCAGGCGCTCGACATGGGCCTGGTCAACGCGGTCGTGGACGACGACCAGGTCGAGGCGACCGCCCGCGCGTGGTGTGAGGAGCTCGCCGCGCTCAGCCCCCGCTACCTCGAGATCGCGAAGATCAGCTCGAACATCTGGTGGAACGCCGCGCGCGACTCCTTCAGCAACGGCGTGGGCATGCTCATCCAGGCCATCGGCAGTGAGGACATGATCGAGGGCGCCACGGCCTTCCTCGAAAAGCGCAAGCCGACGTTCGCCGCCCCCGAGTAGCGTCCGGTCACGTGCGGGCCCCCGGCGAACGCTCCGCCGGGGGCCCGCACGTCTTCTCACGCCTGCGCGTGCCCGCGGCCGTGCCGGCTGCCGAGGTACGCCTCCTGCACCGCCGGGTGGCGGACCACGGCCCGCGGCTCGCCTTCCGCGATCAGCTTGCCCGTGGTCATCGCGAAAAGATGATCGCAGGTGTCCACCATCATCTGAACGTCGTGCTCGATGATGAGCTGGGTCAGCCCCTCGGCCTGGAGCCCGCGCATCAATGCCGAGATGTCCTCGCGCTCCTGCCGGTTCATGCCCGCCGTGGGCTCGTCGAGGAGCAGCAGGCGGGGGTTCATCGCGATCGCCCGGGCGATCTCCACCCGCCGCTGCATGCCGTACGAGAGCTCGGTGGGGCGCAGGCTCTGCACCTTCGTGAGCCCGATGCGCTCGATGGCCTGGTCGACCCGTTCCGCGACGGCCCGGCGGGCGGCGCGGCCCCTGATGAGGTGGTCGTCCGTGGCGAGCAGCACGTTCTCCCGCACGGTGCGGTCCTCCAGGAGCCGTACGGTCTGGAAGGTGCGCGCGATGCCGCGCCCGGCCATCGCCCTGGGCGGCTCGTGATGGTACGGCTCGCCGCCGAACAGCAGCTCGCCGCGGGTCAGCCGGACCAGCCGCGTGACGGCGGCGAGCATCGTGCTCTTGCCCGATCCGTTCGGGCCGAGCACCCCGAAGATTTTGCCGGCGGTGAGCGAGAACGACAGCCCGTCGACCGCCTTGACCCCTCCGAAGTGCACGGCCAGGTCGCGGACCTCGAGGACCGGGACCTCCGGTTTCGTCGTCGCGTGGACGGCGGTCATGTCAGCGGCCCTCCCCGGGTACGGCGAGTTCGTCGAACTCACGACCTGTTACGGCGCCGGGGCCCGCGCCCGGCCCGCCCGCGCCCTGCTCACCGTCGGCCGCACCGCCGCGGCGCCCGCTGCGCAGCCTGCGAAAGAGGCCGGTGGCGAGGCCGAGCACGCCGCCCGGCAGATAGAGGGCGGCCAGGACCACGACGACGCCGTAGACGACGGTCTCCCACTCCCCCACGAAGTCCAGCGCCTTCGGCAGCCACACGAAGATCACCGCGCCGATGAGGGCACCGGCCCAGGATCGGAACCCGCCGACGACGATCACGGTCAGCGCGAGGACGACGAGCTGGAAGTTGACCTCCGCCGGGGTGATGCTGGAGCGCAGCAGGATCGTGAGCGCGCCGGACAGGCCGCCCACCAGCCCGCTCACCAGGAAGGACATCCGGCGGTAGCGGGACACGTCGACGCCCATCGCCGCGGCGAGCTCGGGGTCCTCGCGCACCGCGTCGATCCGCCGCCCCAGGCCGCCCGTCTCCGAGAGGGCGAAGACCACGACGACCACCAGGGTGACGGCGAGGATGCTCCCCGTGGTGAGATCGCCGAGCGCGCCGAACAGGCCGGCCGCCCCGCCGGTGAGGCTCCCGCCGTTCACCGCCAGGATGGCGATGATGAGGGTGAAGGCGATGGTCGCCATGCCCAGATACAGCCCGTTCAGTCGCTGGATCAGCAGCCCGAGCAGGCAGCCGGCCACGCCGGCGAGGAGCGTTCCCACCGCGATCGACGGCCAGGTCGGCATCTCCAGCCGGGTCATGCAGATGGCGGCCGCGTAGCCGCCGATGCCGTAGCAGCCGACACCGGCGAAGGAGAAGACCCCGACCCGCAGCGGAAGCTGGATGCTCAGAGCCAGCAGGAAGGTGGTCATCGTGCTCTGGACGAGCACAATGTTGGCCATGTACCAGTCGCTCATGTGCGCCGCACCTCCCGGCGGCCGAACAGCCCCTGCGGCCGGACCAGCAGCATGAGGAAGATCAGTCCGAAGGAGACCGCGTCCGCCCAGGTGCCCCAGTTGTTGACGATCACGAACGTCTCCGCGATGGCGATGAAGTACGCGCCCGCGATGACACCGGCCTGGCTGCCGAGCCCGCCGAGCACGATGGCGGCGAACGCCTTGATCAGCAGAACGTCGCCGGTCTCCGCGGAGATCGCACCGAGCTGGTAGGTCAGCAGCGCCCCGGCCAGACCGGCCAGCGCCCCCGCCACGGCCATCGTGCCCAGGGCGAGAGAGGTGCGGTTCGCGCCCATGAGGGAGGCCGTCTCGGGGTCCACGCCGATGGAGCGCAGGGCGAGCCCGCGCTTGGACGCCTTGAGCCACCAGGCCAGCCCGATGCCCAGCCCGAGCCCGACGACGATGACGACCAGCGCCATCGTGGTCAGGCGCAGCCCGCCGACCTGGTAGACCTGCGCCTGCTCGGCCGCCGAGCCGAATCCGAACGGCGCGCCGTTGGTGAGGCGCTGGGCGATCGCCAGGGGGATGACCGCCACGCCGATGCCCGCGATCAGGATCTGCATCTCCGCGGCCCGGGGATTGCGCGCTCGCCCGAGGATCGACTGGAAGACCAGCGCCTGCACCAGGCAGGAGATGAGCGCGCCGACGGCCGCGGCGAGCACGACGATCAGCGGCGCCGGCAGGGCGACGCGGTCCGCCACGAGATGCGCGGCGAAGGCCGAGAACATGAACGTCGCGCCGTGCGCGAAGTTGAGGACGCCGATGGTGCCCCAGGCGAGCGCCATTCCCAGCGCGAACAGCAAGTAGATGGAGCCGAGCACGACCGCGTTGAACACGTCCTGCAGCACGGCACCTTCCTTTCTTCCGGACGCCGGTCCACTGTGCTCATGGCCGGCGCGCATGGGCTGCCGGCCAGGAGCATCGGTGGCCGAACTCGCCGATCACGGAGTGGTGGTCACGACCTTCTCGGCCTCGCCATCCCATTCGACGAGTACGCCGGGGACGCGCATGTCGTTGCCGTCGAAGCCGAGCCGTCCCATGGCGCCCTCGAAGCCCTCCGCGGCGACCTTGGCCAAGCCCTGCTGGATCCCGTCACGGGTGGCCGATCCGGACGCCTTGATGGCCCGGGCGAGCCACCACGCCGCGTCGTATCCCTCGGCCGCGTACTGGTCGGGGAGCGCGTTGAACTTGGCCTGGAAGTTCTTGATGAACTCCGCCGCCTTGCCCTGGCTCTGCGCGGGCGAGAAGTCGGTCGGGTAGACGACCCCCTTGCCGTACTCCCCCGCGCTCTTGAGGTTGCCGCCGCCCTGCACCGAGGTGCCGAGGACCAGGCCGTCGTATCCTGCCTGCCGCAGCTGCTTCAGCGCGGTCACCGACTGCGGGGCGGTGAGGAAGAACAGCGCCGCATCCGGCTTCTTCTCCGCGATCAGCCGCGTCGGCGAGGTGAAGTCCTGCGTCGTGGCCTGTACGGCGGTGCTGGAGACGACGGTGAGGCCGCTCTTGCCCGCGAGGTCCGGCATCGTCTTCTCCGCGAGCTGGGCGAAGGTCGGGAACGTGGCGTTGTAGAGGACGGTGACATTCTTCAGGCCCTTGGCCGCCAGATATTCGGTGGCGAGGTGGTAGTAGGTGTCCATCGGGGACGTGGCACGGAAGGTGTACTTGCCGATCACGACGCCGTCGGAGCCGGCCTGGGTGAACACGATCGGCGTCCTGCTGCGCTCGGCGACCGGGGCCACCGCCGCCGCCTGCTGGCCCGCGGCGGGCCCGAGAATGGCCGCGACGCCGCTGTCGGCGATCGCGCTGGTGACCTCGCTGGACGCCGTCTCGATGCTGTTGGCGCTGTCCTTCTCGGTGACCGTGATCTTCACGCCTTCGCCGAGGAAGTTGCTGTTGTTGATCTCCTCCACCGCGAGCTGCGTGCCCTTCACCGCGCCCAGACCGGCGTAGGCGACCGGCCCGGTGGTGTCGCGGACGCCGACGAGCTTGATCTCGGCCGGCAGCTTTCCCTCCCCCGCCGACTCAGCCGCCGTGTTCTCGCCGCCGCTTCCGCAGGCGGCCGCCACCAGCGACAGTCCGGCGATCATCGTGATGCCCGCGCCGCGAGCCCATCTGAGCCGAAGTGACATCGGTCGCTCCAAGTATGCAAATGATAAGCATGAATTGGTTTTCCCAAGATAGGTTTGCGCCGGGCCGATGTCCAGGCTTGCGCGGGTGTTACTTCCGCGTGACATGCGGGCGGACGCCCGGCCGGTGAGGCACGGGGGCCGCGTCGCCGTCCGCCTCCAGCAGACGTCCGGTGTGGCACACGCGCCCGCTCCGGATGCGGGCCGCCAGGTCGCCGGCGATCCGACCGAGCAACCGGCGGCCGTCCTCGGCGGTGGCCGTCGCGTGGTTACCGAGGACGGCGACGTCTCCGGACGAGCGCCGGGACATCGGCCGGGCCTCGACCGGGCTCACCAGGCCGGGGGCGAGGTGCAGCATGAGCGAGGTCGTGACGTGACCGGCGGGCAGGTCGCCGTTCTCGGCCGTACAGGGCACCCAGGCCGCGTCGCGCCCTTCGTGCCGCGACTGCACGACCGCGGCTGCGACCGCGTCCAGGTTGCCGTCGCAGCCATTGATGATCACGGTTCGCCCGGCCCAGCGTGACAGCGACCGGATCAGCTCCACCAGCAGAAGCTGGAGCGTGTCGGTCCCGATGGACATGACGCCCGGGAAGTTCGCGCGAGCGTCCCCGTCGGAGCCGGGACGCGCGCCGAGGTGGTCGTCCCCCGCACCGTACGCGATGGCGGGCGCCACGACCACGGATTCCTCCGGGCACACCCGGCGCAGGCGGGCGGCCGTGGCCCGTGCCACCGCCGTCGAGATCACCGTGTCGGTCTGCGGCGGCAGGCACGTGCCGGACCGCCCCGTCGATCCGAGCGGGACCAGGACGGTCGGCGCGTGCGGCGACGCGGGCCACGCCACGGCCGCGAGGCATTGTTCGTCCACCCCGCCCGCATGGGCGGCCAGATCACAAGCGGGCGCGATCCCGCCCCCGGCGTTCTCCTCGACAGCCCCGGCGTGCGGCGAGGCGCCATTGCCACTTCCCATCGTTTCCCGCCTCCTTACCCCCACTCCCATCTTATATAATCATTATTATAGTTTGCGAACACGCCGCTCGAAGGATAGAGCGAAGGAGAGCAGTGCGCGCCGGGCGGGAGCCCGGCAGCGCGTAACGGCACCCACCGAGCTTTCAGGCGTACTCCGCGGGGGCGGGCAGCCCCCTGGCCGGCCAGCCGCCGTCCAAGGGCAGCGTGACGCCGTCGAGGTCGACCCCGACCACGGGATGCCCCTCCTCGGCGAATCGCGCGGCGATCGCCCGGCCGATGCCCCGCGCCGCACCGGTCACGACGACTCACGGCTCCGGCTGCTCTCCATCGCGCCGGCCTCTCTCCTCTTCCCATAACCAAAGTAATCATTACCATAGTTAGGGGTCCTCCCGAGAGAAGAGATGCACGTGGAAGCAGCCATCGGCGCGCGGCCTCCCGCCGCCCTCCACACCTCCCACACGGACGCTCCGGCTCACCGGACCCCGGCGTCGCCTCCCTCCGATCGCCGGCGGTGGAGGGGGCGCGCGGCTGAACACGCGTTTTCGATGTGATCGTGCTCGGCACCGGCGCGGCGAGGCTCATCGCCGCGCTCGCCGCCGCCGAGTCCGGCGCCTCGGTCGGTTTGTACGAAAAGAGCCGGTTGATCGGCGGCACCACCTGCCTGTCGAGCGGCGTCGCCTGGATCCCCGTGAACCCGTACGCCGCGGCCGCGAGCTGGTGATCAGCGACGGCGCGGTGACCGGCGTACGGTTCGAGGGCGGGGACGGCGAGTTCGAGGTCGGCGCGGACCGGGCGGTCATCCTCGCCACCGGCGGCTTCGAATGGGACCGCGTGACCTGGTCCGCGACTTCCTGCGCGGCCCGATCGACACACCCGCAGGCGTGCCCGCCAACACCGGCGACGGGCTGCGGATGGCGATGAAGGCCGGCGCGATGCTCGGCAACATGCGCGAGGCGTGGTGGGTGCCCGTCGTCGAGCTTCCGGGCCAGCGGAACTACGGCGAGCAGGCGGTCAGCCTCGTGCTGCGCGAGCGGACGCTGCCGCGGTCCATCATGGTCAACCGCACCGGCCGCCGCTTCGCCAACGAGGCCGCCAACTACAACGCGCTCGGCGGCTCGGCGTCGACGGCGCCGTGATCCCCGGCCTGTTCGCCGCGGGCAACGCGATGGCGGGCGTCACCGGCATGGTCTACGGCGGCGCGGGCGGCACCCTCGGGCCCGCCCTGGTCTTCGGCTACCGCGCGGGCCGCGCCGCCGCCCGCGCCTCACGCGGCGCCTGACAGCGCGCCCCCCTGACCGCCACCGCCGGTGGAGCGGCTTCCGCGTCCGCCGGCGGGGCATACGTCCCGTGGCTCAGGCGGGGGCGGCCCCGGTCCACTCCCGGGTCCCGCCGACGGCGGCCACCCGCTCGACCATGATCCGCTTGTGCGCGAACCGCAGCTCACCGCCCACCTCGCGCAGCGAGTCGGAGTATCGGCCGATCACGAAGCGGGTGCCGTCCGGGTCGAACATCACCGCCTGGAAGTACGCCTCGGCACGGACCAGGCCGCCGTCCTCCGGATAGGCCCGCACGTTGGTGATCATGTGCTTGCTGCCCAGCGTCGGCGAGTCGCGGAAGGCCCGGTAGACGTCGAGAAAGGGCTCCCTGCCGGTGTGCGTGCCGTCGACGCGCGTGATCGCCACATCGTCGGCGATCAGCTCGCCGAGCGCGTCCACGTCGCCCTCGTCCACCGCCCGAGCGTAGGCGTACAGCAACTGCGCCACACGGGCCGACAGGTCGGGGTCCGCCACGGCGCGGAATCCGCCGCCGTCCGTCGTCACGGTCTGGTTCTCCACTGTCCGATCACTCCTTGGAATCGGCCCGTCCGGCGGAGCCCGAACCGCCGCGGCCGTCGCCCGGCATCTTGCGCGAGTCATGGCTGACGGCGATCTTCACCGGATGCACCTCGAAGATCACCCGGTTGGGACTGTCCAGCAGCCGGACCATCGCGGCGGGATCGCCGGGCGCCAGCTTCGCCGCCAGGCGCGGCAGCATCCGCCGCTTGGTCTCCTCGTCGTCCCGCCGCAGGGCGATGCCGCGTACGGCCAGCATGCGGCGGCCGGGGAGCGTGGTCCCCGAGTTGGAGACGACGAGCGTCACCCGCGGGTCTCTGCCGATCGCCTCGGCGTGCGCGCGTCCCCGCACCGCGGTCAGCCAGAAACGGCCCTCCTCGTACAGGAAGCTCATGACGACCCCGGCGGGCCAGCCCTCCGCGGCGGTGAAGACGAAGGTGCACTCGCTCTGCGCGGTCAGCAGCTCATGCCGGCCGTCGGCGTCGAGCCGCAGTGACCGCAGGTCTTCTATGTCGTCGATGCCCACCCGGCCCATACGCGTGTGCGCTCCTTCCAGTTCGGTCACGGTACGGCGAGGCCGGGGCATGCCCTCGCCCTCGCCGTACCGGATCAGCTCTCCGAGACCAGCGCCGCCTCGCCGAGGAAGGCGCGCAGGACCGATGAATTGGAGCGGGCGTCCTTGGCCGTGCCGCTGAAGACGACCTCGCCGCGGGCGACGACGGCGACGTCATCGGCGACCTCCAGGCCGGCTTCGGCGTTCTGCTCGACCATCAGCACCCCGATGCCCGAGTCGGCCATGGCGCGGATGCTGCCGAGCACCGTGTCGACCATGGTCGGGGCCAGGCCCATCGACGGCTCGTCCAGCATCATGATCTTCGGCTTGGCCATGAGGGCCCGGCCGAAGGCGAGCATCTGCTGCTCGCCGCCGGACAGGAGCCCGGCGGCCCCGTCCTGGCGCTCCTTGAGCACCGGGAACATCTCGAAGACGCGGTCCAGGATGGCGCCGGTCTCCCCGCGGGCCGTGGTGTAGCCGCCCATCCGGAGGTTCTCCATGACGGTCAACGGGGCGAAGACGCGGCGGCCCTCGGGCACCAGGACCAGCCCGCGCTTGACGATCTTGTGTGCCGGCAGGCCCGTGATCGTCTCCCCGTCCAGGACGACGGAGCCCGAGTCGGGCTTGTGCAGGCCGGCGGCCGACCGCAGCGTGGTCGTCTTGCCCGCTCCGTTGGCGCCGAGGACCAAGGTGACCTTGCCCGGCTCCGCCGACAGCGTCATGCCGCGCACCGCGGTGACCTTGCCGTAGCTGACGTGCAGGTCCCGGATCTCAAACATGCTGGCTCCACCGCTTTCCCAGGTACGCCTCGCGCACCGCCGGCTCCCGTACGACGCCCGCCGGATCACCCTGCGCGATCAGCTTGCCGAAGTTCATCGCGAACAGGTGGTCGCAGGTGTCGACCATCATCTGGACGTCGTGCTCGACGATCAGCTGTGTCAGGCCCTCCTTCTGCAGCTCGCGCATCAGGGCCGAGACCTCCTGCCGCTCCGACTGGTTCATGCCGGCCGTGGGCTCGTCGAGCAGCAGCAGCCTCGGCCGGGCGACGATCGCGCGGGCGATCTCCACCCGCCGCTGCACGCCGTACGAGAGCTCGCCGGGCCGGTGCCGCTCCAGGCCGTTCAGCCCCGTGCGCTCGATGGCCTCGCGCACGCCGTCCGCGCCGCCCCGCCCGCCGGCCCGGTCGGCGCCGAGCCGGATGTTCTCCTCGACGGTCAGGCCGGGCAGCAGCCGTACGGTCTGGAACGTTCGGGCGACGCCGCGCCGCGCGACCCGTGCGGCCGGGAGGGTGTGGTATTCCTCCCCGTCCAGGAGGAGCGCGCCGGCCGTCAGCTCCACGAACCGGGTGATCGCCGCCAGCAGGGTGCTCTTGCCGGAGCCGTTGGGGCCCAGAATCCCGAAGATCTTGCCCTCGGTGAGCTCGATGGACAGGCCGTCCACGGCCTTCACTCCCCCGAAGTGGACGGCGGCGTCCCTCACCTGGAGCAGCGGGGCGCCACTCGCCCGATTCCCCGTCATCGGCTCGCCTGTCATGCGGGCGTCCCCTCCGCTCGCGGGGACGCCGTCCTGCGGTCCCCGTCATCCGGTCCGGCGTCCCCCGGTCCGGCCGCCCTGCGGGAACGCTGCCAGGAACGGTAGGCGTCGGTGACGACACCGATCAGACCGCCCGGCACCCAGATGGCCGCGAGCGCCACGATCACGCCGTAGATCACCTTCTGGAACTGGCCGGAGAACTCCAGCACGCTGGGCAGCCAGGTGAAGATCACCGCACCGATGAACGCCCCGGCCCAGGAGCGCGACCCGCCCACGATGATCATCGTGAGGGCGAGGGTCACCAAGGAGAAGCCGATGTCGGTGGGGGCGATGGTGGTGCGCAGCAGCACGTTGAACCCGCCGGCGCAGGCGCCGAGCAGCGCACTGATCACGAAGGCGAGCTGCCGGTAGTAGCGGACCTCCACGCCCATCGCGGCGGCGAGCTCGGGGTCCTCGCGCACCGCCTCCACCCGGCGGCCGAACCGGCCGCGCTCGCTGAGCGCGAGCAGCACGACGACGACCAGCGAGGTCAGCGCCACGTGCACGGTGCCCACGTCCGAGATCGCGCCGAACAGGCCGCTGGGGCCGCCGGTCAGCTCGCCTCCGTTGGCCACGACCACCGTGACGATCAGGTCGAACGCGATGGTGGCCATGCCGAGGTAGAGGCCGCCGAGCCGGCTGAGGACCAGCGCGAGCAGATAGCCCGTCACCGCGGCCAGCAGCATGCCCGCGCCCATGGCGAGCGGTGCCGGCCAGCCGAGGCGGATGACGATGATCGCCGTGGTGTACGCGCCGACGCCGTAACAGCCGACCCCCGCGAAGGAGAAGACGCCGAAGCGGATGGGCACCTGCAGGCTCAGGGCGGTGAGCAGTCCGACGAACGTGGACTGGATCAGGATGATGTTGCTGTCGTACCAGGCCGTCATGTCCGGCGCACCTCTTTGCGGCCGAAGAGCCCCTCGCTCTTGAACAGGAGGACGGCGAGGATCACGCCGAACGAGACCGCGTCCACCCACAGGCCGGAGGTCTGGGTCAGCACGATCGTCTCGGCGAGGGCCAGCACGTAGGACCCGACGACGACCCCCGCCATGCTGCCGACGCCGCCGAGGATCACCGCGGCGAACGCCTTGATCAGCAAGGTGTCGCCGCTGTCCGGCGTGATCGCGCCGAGATGGTAGGTGAGCATCACCCCGGCGAACCCGGCCAGGGCTCCGGCGACGGCCATGCTGCCCAGTCCGAGCACCCGCCGGTTGACGCCCATCAGCGAGGCCGTCTCCGGGTCGACGCCGAGCGACCGCAGCGCCAGGCCGGACCGCGACATGCGCAGCCAGGCGATCACGGCGACCGCGATGAGCAAGGCCGCGGCGACCACCAGGATCTGGGTGTTGGTGATCCGGAAGCCCAGCAGGACGTAGGTCTTCGTCGCGTAGCTGGACGCGGAGAAGCCGAAGGGGTTGCTGCCGGTCTCCTCCTCGGCGACGGCCAGCGGGATCGCGGCGACGCCGATGCCGCCGATGAGGATCTGCATCTCCCCGCTGCGCAGGTCCTTGGCGCGCTGCAGGATCGGCTGGAAGGCCAGCACCTGGACCGCCACCGAGAGCGCCGCGCCCACCAGGGCGCCGATCACGATCAACGCGAGCATGGGGAGCCGCACCTGCTCGACGATGACGTAGGACGCGAAGGCGGCGAACATGAAGATCGCGCCGTGGGCGAAGTTGAGGATGCCGATGGTGCCCCAGACGAGGCTCATCCCGAGTGCGAAGAGCAGATAGATCGACCCGAGCGACAGGGCGTTGATCAGATCTTGGAGCACGGGGATTCACCCCGTTTCGCGCTGTCGCAGCGTCGCACGTGCGCCTCTCAGGCCTTGGAGGGGAGCAGGATTTCCCCGGCGCCGTCCCACTGGACCGGCACGCCGGGAGGCCGCAGGCCGCGGTTCTCGAAGGTCAGCGTGCCGAGCGCCCTCGAAGCCCTCGACGGCCACGGCGTCCAGGCCGGCGAGCGTGGTGTCCCCCAGAAGAGCGAGCCCTCTCCTGCGTGTCAACGCGATCCCTTCTCGATTCACCCGGACCTCCAGGGCCGTTCTATGTTTATGATTATGATTATTAGGCGGTAGGGTATGTGTTCTGGCAGGTCGTGTCCAGGGTTCGCGGAAGACCGGATTCCAGATGGGTCACCCGCGCGGTGCCGGAGGGGGCGGGCGGCGAGCCGGGCGGAGTCCGCCGCCCGCTCCCGGTCAGGAGGCCGAGCCGGCGAGCACCTCCTCCGTGCCGTTCCACTCGACCACCGTTCCGGTGAGGCGCATGTCCCGGCCCTCGAACGCGATCTTGCCCATAGCTCCGTCGAAGCCCTGGGCGGCCACCGCGTCGAGACCCTTCTTGATGGCGTCGCGCGACGCGCCGCCCGCCTCCTTGACGGCCCTGGCCAGCCACCAGACCGAGTCGTAGCCCTCGGCCGCGTAGTTCAGCGGCTCCTCGCCGTACTTCGCCTTGTAGAGCTCGACGAACTTCCGCGACGACTCGCCCGGCTGGTCCGGGTGGAAGTCCGTCGGCCAGGCCATCCCGGCGCCGTCCTCGCCGGCCGGCTTGAGGTTCCCCGCACCGGCGGCCGTGTTGCCGAGGACCGGCCCCTCGAACCCGGCCTGCCGCAGCTGCCGCATCCCCGTCGGGTTCTGCCCGCCGACCAGCAGCAACGCGACCGCGTCCGGCTTGGTCTTCAGCACCTGGGAGATGGGCGCGGAGAAGTCCTGGGTCGTCATCTGCACGGCCACGCTCGCGGTGACCTTGTATCCGACCTGCTCACCGATCGAAGGCAGCACCTTCTCGGCGACCTCCTTGAGCGTGGGCAGCGACGTGTTGTAGACGACGCCGAGAGACCTGATGTTCTTGGACTTGATGTAGTCGCCGATCACCGGGTAGTAGCTCGTCATCGGCGGAGTGGCCCGGAAGGTGTACTCACCGATGACGACGCCTTCGCTGCCCGATTGCGTGTAGATGATCGGCATCTTTCCGCGCTCGGCGATCGGCGAGGCGGCCGCGGCCTGGTCGCTCGCCACCGGCCCGAGGATCGCGGCGTACTTCTGGTCCTGGATCGCCGCCGTGACCATGCTGGCGGCGGTCTGCGCCTTGCCCGCCGGGTCGCGGTTCTCCACGACCAGCTTCGTGTCGCCCAGGAACCTCTCGTTGTTGATCTGCTCGACGGCGAGGTCGATGCCCTTCAGCGTGGACAGGCCGGTGAAGGCGACCGCCCCGGTCTCGTCCTTGATCGCCATGACCGTTATCTCGGACGGCAGCCCGCCGTTCGCCGCCGCGCCGCCGTTCGCCGCGGCGCCGTCGTCCGCCGTGCCGCCACCGCCGCACGCCGCCAGGATGAGCACGCCGGCGACCGCCAGTGCCGCCGGAACGCCCCGCCGCAACGAGGCGCGCCTGGGTCCGCCCATCTTTCCTCCTGAAGCTCATGATGGTAATCATGCTTATGATTACCATCAGGAACGTTAGAGGGATCTCACGGACGTTGTCCAGAGTTCACAGTCTGTCAACAGCGAGTTGATGCGCAGGAAAAGCGGAGCCGGCTCACAGCGTCCAGCTGTCCCCGCCGCGGATGAGCGCGTTGAGCGCGGCGTCGTCGCCGGGGGCCTCGTTCCTCGCCGCCTCCATCTGCTCCCGCAGCAGGCGGTCATAGCTCGGCCGCTCCACGGAGCGGAAGACGCCCATCGGGGTCAGCCGCGGGTCCCGTTCCGGCAGCCGCGACAGCGCGTAGGCGTAGCTGGAGTCCGCGGCGTGCGCGTCGTGCACGACTACCCGGGGGTCGCCGGGCTCCACCCCCTCCGCCACCATGAGCGTGCCGGTGCCGGGGTCGCGTACGACGGCCTTGTCACCGCCGGCGCCGAAGCGGATCTCCTCGCCGTGCACGAGGGGGACGATCCACTCCCGGGCGCTCTCGGGCGACTTGAGCAGGTCGAAGGCGCCGTCGTTGAAGATGTTGCAGTTCTGGTAGATCTCGACCAGCGACGCGCCCTCGTGCTCGGCCGCCGCGCGCAGCACCGACGTCAGGTGCTTGCGGTCGGAGTCGAGGGTCCGCGCGACGAAGGTCGCCTCCGCTCCCAGGGCCAGCGAGACCGGGTTGAACGGGTTGTCCAGCGAGCCGTACGGCGAGGACTTGGTGATCTTCCCCCGCTCGCTCGTCGGGCTGTACTGCCCCTTGGTGAGCCCGTAGATGCGGTTGTTGAACAGCAGGATCGTGAGGTTGACGTTCCGGCGCAGGGCGTGGATGAGGTGGTTGCCGCCGATGGACAGGGCGTCGCCGTCCCCGGTGACCACGAATACCGCCAGATCCGGGCGCGAGGTGGACAGGCCGGTGGCGATCGCCGGCGCCCGCCCGTGGATGGAGTGCATGCCGTAGGTGTTCATGTAGTACGGAAACCGGGAGGAGCACCCGATGCCCGAGATGAACACGATGTTCTCCCGGGGGACGCCGAGCTCGGGCAGGAAGCCCTGGACGGCCGCGAGGATGGCGTAGTCACCGCAGCCGGGGCACCAGCGCACCTCCTGGTCGGTCTTGAAGTCCTTGGCCTTCAGCGGCACGTACGGAAGGGCCGGGACGGATCCGGCCGCCCGCTCCGCGACGGTGTCAGTCATCCTCGATCACTCCTTGCAGGGTCTGGGCCAGGTCCGCGGCGCGGAAGGGCATTCCCCTGACCTGGGTCACGGAGACGACGTCGACCACGAACCTGGCCCGCAGCAACAGAGCGAGCTGGCCGAGGTTCATCTCGGGAACGACGACCTTGTCGTATCGGGCGAGGATCTGCCCGAGGTTGGCCGGGAAGGGGTTGATGTGCCGCAGGTGCGCCCGGGCGACGGCGTGACCCGCCCGCCGGACCCGCCGGACCGCCGCGCCGATCGATCCGAAGGTGCTCCCCCAGCCCAGGACCAGCACTCTGGCGTCCGCGCCGGGGTCGTCGACCTCCACATCGGGGACGGCGACCCCGCGCACCTTCGCGTCGCGGAGGCGCACCATGCGCTCGTGGTTGTCCGGGTCGTAGGAGATGTGGCCGGTGCCGTCGGCCTTCTCGATGCCGCCCACCCGATGCTCCAGCCCTGGCGTGCCGGGGACCGCCCACGGCCGGGCCAGCGTCGTCTCGTCGCGCAGGTAGGGCAGGAACGTTCCGTCCGGCCCGTTGGGCGCGGTCGGGAACTCCACGGTGAGGTCGGGAAGCTGCTCCAGGGCCGGGAACCGCCACGGCTCCGAGCCATTGGCGAGGTAGCCGTCCGACAGCAGGAAGACCGGGGTCCGGTACGCGGTCGCGATACGGATCGCCTCCACGGCCGCGTCGAAGCAGTCGGCGGGTGAGCACGCTGCCACCACCGGCACCGGCGCCTCGCCGTTACGGCCGAACATGGCCTGCAGCAGGTCGGCCTGCTCGGTCTTGGTCGGCAGGCCCGTCGAGGGGCCGCCGCGCTGCACGTCCACGACCACCAGCGGCAGTTCGAGGCTGACCGCCAGGCCGATGGTCTCCGACTTGAGCGCGACGCCCGGCCCGGAGGTCGTGGTGACGCCGAGCGCGCCTCCGAAGGAGGCCCCCAGCGCCGCCCCCACTCCGGCGATCTCGTCCTCGGCCTGGAAGGTCGTGACGCCGAACCGCTTGTGCTTGCTCAGCTCGTGCAGGATGTCGGAGGCGGGGGTGATCGGATAGGAGCCGAGGAACAGCGGCAGCCCCGCCCGCCGCGCCCCGGCGACGAGCCCGTACGCCAGGGCGAGGTTGCCGGTGATGTTGCGGTACTCCCCCGGCGGGAGCGGCGCCGGCTTGACCTGGTGGGCGACCAACGCCTCCGTGGTCTCCCCGTAGTTCCAGCCGGCTTTGAAGGCGCGCACGTTGGCCTCGGCGATCCGCGGCGTTTTGGCGAACTTCTGGCGCAGGAAGCGGATCGTGCCCTCGACAGGCCGGGAGTACATCCAGCTCAGCAGGCCCAGGGCGTACATGTTCTTCGCGCGCGCCGCGTCCTTGCGGGTGAGGTCGGTGCCGGCCAGTGCGTCGAGGGTGAGCTGCGTCAGGTCGACGGCGTGCACGGTGAAGGCGTCGAGCGTGCCGTCCGTGAGCGGGTCGGAGGTCCAGCCCACCCGGGCCAGGGCGCGCGAGGTGAAGTCGTGGGTGTCCACGATGACCGTGGCACCCCTCGGCAGGTCGCCGAGGTTCGCCTTCAGCGCGGCGGGGTTCATCGCGACCAGCACGTCGGGGCGGTCGCCCGGCGTCAGGATGTCGTGGTCGGCGAAGTGGAGCTGGAAGGAGCTGACGCCGTGCAGCGTCCCGGCGGGCGCGCGGATCTCGGCGGGGAAGTTGGGCAGGGTGGACAGGTCGTTGCCGAAACGCGCGGTCTCGTGCGTGAAACGGTCGCCCGTCAGCTGCATGCCGTCGCCGGAGTCGCCCGCGATCCGGATGACGACACGTTCGAGTTGTTCGAGGTGGACAGACATGTGCTGATCCCTGTCGGTGAGAAGCTCGGGAAACGACGGGAAACGACGGGCTACGCCCGGGGAACGCCCAGGCCGGGCACCCATTCGGCCCCCCGCAGGAGAAGCGTGCGGTAGCGCATCGCCTCGGCGAGCGCGCCGAACGCCACCACCGCGTGCAGCCGCCCCGCGCCACCGGTGATCGCCGCGAAGCGTTCCTCCTCCGGACCGCCGAGAACGAAGACGACCTCGTCGCCCGGCATGACGCGGCCGAAGATCTGCAGCCGGGCGCCCGCCTGGTCGGACCAGACGTACGGCAGCGAGTCGAAGGCAGTCGGCGTGCCCGTGATGGTGGCGGCCACCGCCATCGCCTGCTCGCCCGCGGCGGTCCAGTGCTCGACGCGCACGGGACCGCCGTACCGCGTGGACCGCCAGCTCGCCACGTCGCCGACGGCGTAGACGTCCTCCGCCCCGGTCGCGCGCAGCAGGGCGTCACAGCCGACGCCGTCGGTCAGGTCGAGCCCGGCGCCGTCCAGCCAGCCGACCGCGGGCTCGGCGCCGATGCCCGCGACGACCAGGTCCGCCGCCACGACCGAGCCGTCGTCGAGGACGAGCTCCTCCACCCGAGACGACCCGCGCGCCTCGCGCACGGTGCGGCCCATCCGCAGCGCCACGCCGAGCGCGCGGTGCCTGGCCGCCATCGCCTCGCCCAGCACCGGGCCCAGGCCGCGCGTCATCAGGGTGGGCGCGGAGTCGACGAGGGTCGTCTCCAGTCCGAGGGCGCGGGCGGCGCACGCCACCTCCGCACCGATGAAGCCGCCGCCGACGACCGCGACCCGCGGCCCGCCCGCCAGCGCGTCGCGTACGGCCACCGCGTCGTCGATCGTGCGCAGCACGTGGACGCCGGGCAGCTCGACCGGCGGCGTGCGCGGCGTCGAGCCGGTCGCGGCGACGAGGATGTCGTACGGCACCGCGTCGCCGCTCCTCAGCCGCACGCGCCTGGCGGCGCGGTCGAGCGCGGTCGCGGGCTCGCCGAGGCGCAGCTCGAGGCCGAGATCCTCCGCCTGCTCGGCGGTGAGCAGGGTGAGCGCCGCGCTGTCGGTCTTGCCGAGCAGGAAGTCCTTCGACAGCGGGGGCCGGTCGTACGGCAGGTGCGGCTCGGCGCCGACCAGCGTGATCCGCCCGTCGAAGCCCTTGCGGCGCAGCGCCTGGGCGGTCCGCACACCGGCGAGGGACGCGCCGACGATGACCAGGTCCATCTCAGTCCGCTTCCACGATGCCGAGCAGCCTGGCGAGCGTGCCGCCGAGGATCGCGTCCTCCTCCTGCCGGGTGAGCCCGAGCGCGCGGACCGCCGCGATCTCGGCCGCCGGGTCGGCCATCGGCCAGTCGGAGCCGAACACCATGCGGTCCGCGCCGTGCGCGGCGACGATGCGCCGCAGCCGGTCCGGGTCGAGGTCGGCCAGCCGCGGCGGCCAGGAGGTCTCCAGGACGACGCGGGAGCCGACGACCAGCTCCTCGGCCGTGTCGAGCCGGTGGTAGCCGCCGTAGTGGCAGGCGATGAGCGTCAGGTTCGGGACGCCGTCCGTAAGCGCGCGCAGGTGACGGGGGTGGCCGCGCTCGTTGGACGCCTCGTCGCCGCCCGCGCCCGCGTGGGTGATGACGACGATCCCCTCCTCGGCCAGCGCGTGCAGCAGCTCCACGACGGCCGGGTCGCCCAGCGAGAGCTCCTGGAACAGCGGGTGCAGTTTGACGCCGCGGATGCCGTGGCGCTTGAGCGACGCCAGGTTCTCCTCGATGCTCAGGCCCGGGTGCACTGTGCCGAATGGAATGAACCGCGACCGGTCGACCGACCCGATGAACTCGTTCGTACGGTCGACGGTACGCGCCAGGTTGGCCACGCCGAGGCACATCGCCATGTCGATGCCGGCGGCGTCCATGGTGCGCCGCAGGCCGTCGAGGGTCCCGTCGTGCACCGGATCCAGCCCGGCCGGCCGCCCGGCGAGCACCTTCGCCGCGATGTGGTCCGGCCACACGTGGCAGTGGGCATCGATGATCATTGCGTGTCCTTCCGCAGGTGGGGCTTGACCAGCTGCTTGGCGAGCGAGTCGAGGACGACCTCGGTCGCGCCCTCGTAGATCCGCATCGGCCTGGCCTCGCGGTAGAGCCGCTCGATCAGGCTGCCGCGGACCAGGCCGAACCGGCCCATGACCTGCACGGCGCGGTCGACCACCCGGCCGGCGACCTCCGTCGCGCCCACCTTCGCCATGGACGACAGGTGCAGGTTGGCCAGCGGGTCGCGGGCGGCGGCCGCGGCGGCGCGGTAGGTCAACGACCGCGCCATCTCGATCTCGACCCAGGACATGGCGAGCAGGTTCGGCACCGGGCCGAGCCGGGCGAGCGGCACCCCGAACTGGTCGCGTCCCGTGGTGTGCCGCACCGCCTCGTCGAGCGCCGCCTGGGCGAGGCCGATCGCGGCGCCGGCGACCGAGACGCGAAATGTGGCCAGTGTCGCGAGCGCAAGCGTGAACGCTTTGCCCGGCTCGCCGATCCGGTGGCCGACCGGGACCCGTACGTGGTCGAAGATCACGTCGCCGAGCACGTGCGGGGCGATGATCTGGTGCGGATGGGCGACGGAGACGCCCGGGGCGCCGGCCGGGACGAGCACCATCGAGTAGCCGTCGCCCTCGCGGCCGAGCACGAGGTAGAAGGTCGCGTCGCCGGCGTTGGTGATGAAGGACTTGTGCCCGTCGACCACGATCTCGTCGCCGGTCGCGGTGATCGTGGTGGTGATCGCCTTGAGGTCGGAGCCGACCTGGGGCTCGGTCAGGGCCAGGGCGCCGATCGCCTCGCACGCCGCGACCGCGGGCAGCCAGCGGCGGCGCACCGCGTCGCCGCCGCCGGCCCACAACGCGTAGCTGCCGATGCCCTGCATGGCGTAGAGCGAGTCGAGGTGGGCGCTCACCCCGGCGAGGGCCTCGCGGACCACGGTCACCGCGAGCGAGTCGACCTTGTCGAACCGGCCGCCGAACTCCTTGGCCACCACGGTGCCGGCCAGCCCGCTGGCCGCGAGCGCCTCCCGCATCACGGGGTCGATGTGGTCGGCCTCGTCCGCGACCGCGGCCCGGTGGGCCAGCCCGGCCGCGAGCCGCCGGGCCTCTTCCTGCAGGTCCCGGTAGCGGGACGGGAGTTCGAAGGGACCGGCGTCTTGCGCGTTCATCGGATCACCCGCTCGGCTCGTCTTGCTTATCTATGCGAACCATAGCAATGATTAGGTTAGGCTGAAACACCGACCCTCCCGTGTAGAAGGAGCCGCGCATGGCACCCCAGAGTCCTTCTTTCGACCTGTCCGGCAAGGTCGCCCTCGTCACGGGCGGCAGCAGAGGGCTGGGCCGTGCGATGGCCGGCGGCTTCGCCGCCGCGGGCGCCGACGTGGTGATCGCCAGCCGGGACGGCGCGAGCTGCGCCGAGTACGCCGAGGAGATCGCCAGGAGCACCGGCAGGCGCGCCCTGCCGTACGCGGTGCACGTGGGCCACTGGGACGAGCTCGACGGGCTGGTCGACGCGGTGTACCGGGAGTTCGGCCACGTGGACGTGCTGGTCAATAACGCCGGGATGTCGCCGGTCTACGACGACGTCACCGACGTCACCGAGGCGCTGTTCGACAAGGTGATCGACGTGAACCTGAAGGGCGCGTTCCGGCTGACGGCGCTGGTGGGCAGCCGGATGGCAGGCGGCGAGGGCGGCTCGATCATCAACATCAGCAGCGCGGCGGCCGGCCGCCCCCGCCCGGATGTGCTGCCCTACGCCGCGGCGAAGGCCGGCCTCAACGCGCTGACCGTGGGTTTCGCGCACGCCTTCGGCCCCAAGGTGCGCTGCAACGCGATCATGGCGGGCACGTTCTTCACCGAGGTCAGCAAGCACTGGGACATGGCCGCCTTCGAGGCGCGGGCACAGCGCTTCGCCCTCAAGCGCGGCGGGCACCCCGACGAGATCGTCGGCACGGCCCTCTATCTGGCCTCCGACGCGTCGAGCTACACGACCGGCGCGATCCTGTCGGTGGACGGCGGCCAGCCCTGAGGCCGTTTCACCTGCCGCGGGCGGCGCGGAAGGCGCGCACGGCCTCCCGGTGCTCGGCGGTGCCGAACAGCAGCGCCACCGCCTCGACCGACTCGTTGAAGCCGCCGCCGGTGTCGCGGTTGACGAACGCCTTGCCGACCCGCACCGCCAGCGGCGGGTTGGCGGCGATCTCGGCGGCCAGGTCCAGGGCCGCGTCGAGGAGCGACTCGTCGGGATGCACCTCCTGCACGAGCCCCGCCCGCTCGGCCCGCTCCGCGTCCACCACCCGGCCGGTCAGCGCGAGGTAGCGCGTCCAGTGTCTGCCCATCACGTCGGGGCCGCGGACGACGCCGTACCCCGGGGTGAGCCCGACAGTGGGCTCCTTGAAGGCGAACCGGGCCGACGCCCCCGCCAGCACGATGTCGCAGGCGAGTGCCAGCTCGGTGCCGCCGCCGAAGGCGAGGCCGCCCACCGCGGCGACGACGGGGACGGCGCACCTCTCGACGGCGTGGAAGGCGTCGTAGACCAGGCGCAGATGCGGCCGAACCTTGGCGACGTCCCCGGCGAGGTCGTGGAACATGTCGATGTCCCCGCCCGTGGAGAACGCCCGGCCCGAGCCGGTCAGCACCGCCGCCCGCACGCCGTCGCCGTGTCCGAGCCCGTCCATGAGCTCGCGCAGCTCGCGGAACCAGGTCTGGTCCATCGCGTTCAGCTTCTCCGGCCGGGCCATGGTGATCAGGGCCACGCCGTCCTTCGGCCGGGTCACCTCGAAGCGCACGAAGTCACCGGGCATCGGCGGCCGCCTCCCTGTCCCAGGTGCCGGGCGTCACGCCGTCGGCGCGGAGCTTGTACTTCTCCACCCGCTGGCTCGGCGTCATCGGCAGCTCCTCCATCACCCGCACGTAGCGGGGCACGGCGAAGGCGGTCAGCCTGCCCGCGCAGTGGCCGATCAGCTCGGCCGGGTCGATCCGGGCGCCCGCCGCCGGCACGACGGCGATCATGACGTCCTCCTCCGACAGCTCCGAGGGCACCCCGTAGGCCGCCACGTGCGCCACCGCGGGGTGCTCGGCGACGACCCGCTCGACCTCCCAGGAGGAGATGTTCTCCCCGCGCCGCCGGATGGTGTCCTTCACACGGTCGAGGAACACCAGGAAGCCGTCCTCGTCCAGCCGCCCGCGGTCGCCGGTGTGGAACCACAGGTTGCGCCAGCTCGCCGCGGTGGCGTCCGGCATGCCGTGATATCCGGAGAACATCCAGCCCGGCTTCTTCGGCCGTACGACGATCTCCCCGGGGACGTTCGGCGGGAGCGGCCGGTCGAGCTCGTCGACGACGGCGACCTCGTAGTTGACGGACTCGTTGCCGGCCGTGCCGATTTTGCGGTCCCAGGGCGGCATGTCCGTGACGATCGACACCTCGGTGCTGCCGTAGATCTCCGTCAGCCGCAGGTCGAAGCGGCGCTCGAACGCGTCGAAGATCTCCGGCGGGCAGGGCGCGCCGAAGGCCAGCCGTACGGGGTTGTCGGCGTCGTCGGGCCGCGGCGGCTGCTTGAACAGGATGCTCATCATCGCGCCCTGGTAGTTGAACGCGGTGATGCCGTGCGCCCGGCAGATGTCCCAGAACCGGCTCGCCGAGAACTTGCGGTCCAGCACCAGGTCGGCCCCGGCCTCCATCGCCGCCATCACGCTGCAGTAGCGGGCGTTGCTGTGGAAGAGCGGGAAGACGCTGTAGAGGCGGTCGTCCCGCGTGTATCCGAGCAGGTCGACCGTGTGCCTGGCGAGGTTGACGTTCGCCTGGTGGCTGAGCAGCACCCCCTTCGGCGGCCCGGTGGTGCCGGACGTGTAGAGGATCACAGCGGTGTCGTCCGGCTTGACGGCGGGCAGGTCGCCGGCCGGATGGGCCGCCAGGTCGGCCAGGAGGTGGCGGGCTACGCCGCCGGTCTCGGGGATCTCCGGCTCGGCCTCCCCGTTCACCACCAGATGGGTGATCGCCGGCACGGCGGCGGCGTGCTCGCGCGCCAAGGGCTCGAGGTCGGCGTCGCAGACCAGCACGGTCGCGCCGGAGTTCTCCAGGTAGTACCGCAGCAGGTAGGACCCGCTCGCGACGTTCAGCGGCACCTCGACCAGCCCGGCCCTGGCCAGGGCGAACCACACCTGCACCGCGGCGACGCTGCTGCGCATCAGCAGGCAGACGCGGTCGCCAGGGCGCAGGCCGAGCGACAGGAAGCCCGCCGCGAGGCGGGAGGCGGTCGCGTCGAGCTCGCGGTAGCCGGTGCGCTCCCCCGCGATCAGGAGGAACGCGTCGTCACTGGCGCGTCCGGCCGCGCCCGAGAGCCAGTCGCCGATCGTCACCGCGGGCGCGGTCGCGCGGGAGTTCGTCACACCGCTCCTTTCCACTGGGCCTGCTTTTCACTGGGCCTGCTTTTCACTGGGCCGCGTCTCGGCGGCGGTAGGTCGTCCACGTGGGCAGCGACTCCGGGTAGTCGGCGGGCTCCGGCGCGGTGCCGGGCCAGCGCATCCGGTGGGTCCCGGACAGGCCGCCGGCCAGCTCGTCCGCCGGCACGGCGTACATGAAGGCGATCGTCCTGCGGGCGAACAGCCAGCGGTCCCCCACTCGGCGGTACTCGTCGTCGTACCGGTAGGCGGCCAGGACCGTCGTCCGCCGCGTCACCAGCTCGGCGTGGCCGGCCGCCCAGCCCACCGCCGTGTCGTCGCCGGTGAGCTCGACGACGTGCGCGTCGAGCGTGTGCAGGGTCGTCCGGTAGATGTCCATCGCCCCGGCGTACGCGGCGCGCAGGGCCGCGTGACCGGCGGCGACGTCGCCGTGCCGGTCGAACACGCCGTCCTTGGTGTACATGCCGACCACGGTGTCGATGTCGTGGTCGTCCACGGCGCGGGTGTACAGCAGGGCCAGGTCGCGGATCGCCTCCCGGTCCCGCAGGCCGCGCAGCTCGGCGAGCAGGCCGGCGAGGTCTCCCTCCCGGAGGTGGCGGACCGTCGTCCGGGCCGCCACCAGCCCGGCGAGGTCCGCCGCCGGGTCAACGCCCATCGCGCGCCCCGAACCGGGGGCCGGGCAGGGTGCGCAGCAGCGCCTCCAGCTTCTCGGGCACCGGCGTCTTGTTCCACTCCAGGTCCCGGCAGGCGTACGTCATGGTCCCGCGGGTGACCAGCTCGCCGTCGCGGGTGAACTCGTAGCCGACGGTGTAAGAGCTGCCGCCGATGCGGTCGAGCACGAGCTGGCAGGTCAGCTCGTCGAAGACCTTGACCGTCTGCAGATAGTCGCACCCCGAGTTGACGCCCACGGTGACGATGCCGAGCTGCTCCTGCATCTCCCCGCTGCGGATGCCGTTGGCGTACAGCCAGGAGGTGTACGCGCGCTCCATCCACCGGTAGTAGATGGCGAAGTACGCGATGCCGACGACGTCGCAGTCGCCGTAGGCGAGCCGGAAGGTGAGCTGGTCGGGGCGCTGTGTCACGGTTTCTCCTCAGTCACGGGTTCCAGGGCGACGGTCGCGGTCCCCTTCAGCACCGGCTCGCCGCCGGCCCCGGTGAGGACGACGTCACAGTCGGCCAGCCGTACCCTGTTCTCGGTCCGCACGGCCGTCACGACGCCGCTCGCGCACAGCTCGTCGCCCGCGAAGACATTGCGCAGGAAGCGGACCCGGAAGCGGCGCAGCCGGTCGTGGCCGCCGCTCCAGGCGGCGAGCATGTTCATCACATAGCCCATGTTGAGCGGCCCCTGGTTGACGGGCCGGTCGCCCAGGCCGAGGGCCCGCACGGCGGCGACGTCGAAGTGGATGGGGTTGGGGTCGGCGAGCAGGGCCGCCATCGTCTTCATCTTCTCCGCACTGACCGAGGGCACCCGCCATTCGGGCAGCACGGCGCCCACCTCGACGTCCATCAGCCCCTCCTCGGGAAGATGATCGAGTTCCAGCAGTCCGCGACGTGGACGCCGTCGGCGGCGTCGTGGAGCCGGAGCCGGTAGCCGACCACGTCGAACGGGCCGGTAGACCGGCCGCTCTTGCGGTCCACGCTGGTGATCTCGCCGCTGACCCGGTAGGTCGCCCCGACGCGCAGCGGGCGGTGCACGGTGGTCTCGTGTTCGCCGAACATCGGGCCGTCGTCCGCGGTGGCGCCGAACCACGCGAACAGCTCGTCCCAGGTGACGCCCATCGCGCCGGTGGCGGCGAGCCAGACGAACAGCGGGTGCGCCACCTCGCCGCCCGGCTCGCCGAGGACCGTGTCCGCGACGAGCCAGGCGCGCCACGGCTCCACGGTGAAGACTCCCCCGGGGAACCGCCGCCCGACGTGCTCGCGCGGGTCGGCGGGCGACGGTCCCGGTGCGGTCCGCTCAGACATTGCGCTCCCGCTCGGCCCAGTACGGCGCGCGCAGCTCACGCTTGAGGATCTTGCCGGTGGGCGCCTTCGGCAGCTCGGCGACGAAGTCCACCGAGCGGGGCTTCTGGTAGCTCGCCAGGTGCTTGCGGGCCTGGTCGATGATCTCCTGCTCGGTGGCCTGCATACCGGGCTTGAGGACCACCACCGCCTTGACCGACTCGCCCCACTCCTCGTCCGGCACACCGATCACCGCGCACTCCAGCACGGCGGGGTGACGGGCGATGGCCTCCTCCACCTGGACGCTGTAGATGTTCTCGCCGCCGGAGATGATCATGTCCTTGGCCCGGTCGACGATGAAGACGTACCGGTCCTCGTCCCAGGTGGCGACGTCGCCGGTCCACATCCACCCGTCGCGCAGGGTCTGCGCGGTCAGGTCCGCGCGGTTCCAGTAGCCGATCATGTTCGCCTCGGAGCGGACGACGATCTCGCCGGGCGTCTTGCCGTCCCGCGGCACCTCGTTGCCGGAGGGGTCCACCACCCGCACGGTGGTGATGAAGCCCTCGCGGCCGCAGGAGCGCAGCCGTTCCGGGCGGATGCCGGCGATGGCGCTGGCGTGGTCTTCCTGGGACAGGAAGCACATGGTGGTGCCCTCGGTCTGTCCGTACCCCTGGATGAGGGTGCACGGGAACATCTCCAGGGCCTGGCGGACGATGCTCGACGGCATGGGGCCGCCGCCGTACTGGATGTTGCGCAGGCTGGAGATGTCGTAGTTCTCGAAGCCGGGCACGGCCATCATCCAGTTGAGCATCGTGGTGATGCCGAGGAACGCGGAGACCCGTTCCGCCTCGATGATCTCCAGGGCCTGCTTGGCCTCGAAGTTCACCAGCACCAGCGGGCAGCCGTGCTTCATGTAGTTCATCGCGAGCACGATCGGGATGTGGTACATCTGCCCGGTGAGCATGTAGACGTCGCTGGGCACGATGCGCTCGGCGACGGTCTGGTTCAGCATGCCCGCGGCGGCGCTGCGATGTGTGTGCAGCGCCCCCTTCGACTGCCCGGTGGTCCCGCCCGTGTAGAGAATGAAGAACGGGTCGTCGTCGGCGACCTTGGACGACCCCTCCGGCTCGTCGTCGGAGGACGAGGCGATCAGGCGGTCGAGGCTTCCGTCGCTGTCGTCGCCGAACTGCAGCCAGTTCGGCACGTCGACCTCACGCTGGAGCTGCTCGATGACGCCCGACCACTCGGACGCGCTGATCACGGCCTTTGGCGAGGCGTCCAGCACGATGGAGGCGAGCTCGGGGACGGCCAGGCGCCAGTTGAGCGGCTGGGTCACCAGCCCGGCGCGGCCGGCCGCGAAGTACAGCGCCTGGTATTCCACGCAGTTGCGCGACAGCATCGCGACCCGGTCGCCCGGCTGCAGGCCGAGGCCGCGCAGCCCGTTGGCCAGCCTGCGCACCATCGCGTCGAAGTCGCGCCAGGACACGCGGCGGTCGTTCGGCACGTCGTAGACGGCCTGCCCGTTGGGGGTCAGCGCGGCCCACTTGGCGGGGATGAGCCCTTGGTTCATGTGAACACCTGCCTCGGAACGCTCAGTACGGAAGGTCGAGGGCGATGTGCCGCTTGCTCAGGCGCCACACGCCGTCCCCGCGGACCAGCTCGTCGTCGTACTTGGCGGTCGACAAGACGTTGAGCTTCTGGTCCTGGATGGCGATGAGAGTGAGATAGGAGACCGCGGTCGCGGTGTCGTCGCCGGTCTGGCGGATGATCAGGTTGGTGGTCAGGTGCCGGCGCTGGTCGTTCTGCGAGGCGAGGGAGTCCTTCATCAGCTGGACGATCGCCTCGCGCCCCTCGAAGGGGCCGATGAGGTCGCCGTCCTGGATGCGCATCGTGAGGACAGCGTCCTCGGTGAAGCAGTCGGCCATCTCCTCCATGTCGTTCTCGTCGTAGGCCAGGCTGTAGCGATTGAGAACGTTCTCGATGGCGCCATGGTCACACATGCATGCTCGCTTCCTGAGGGCGGCGGAGCCCACGCACACACCGCCTTTGCTGTGCACTAGCTGCGGATCATAAGCATCAATATTCAGCCATGTCCATACCTTGCGGAGGACTCTGAGAAACAGATGCGAAAGCGTCGTTGATCGACTGGAAGCGCAGGTCCGAGCGGTGAGCCTTGACAGAAACCATGCTCATCATATTCCTTGTTAGCTGCTTCACATCCCTTGAAGGAGAACGGATGACGGTCGACACGAAGCAGGAAGAGGCCCGCACGGAGCCGGTCATCGTCGTCGGCGCCGGGCTCTCCGGTCTGGCCACGGCGCTCGGAGTAGCCCTGCACGGGCGGCCTGCGATCGTCCTCGAAGCCAGCGAGCTCGTTGGGGGCGCGGCGGCGTACTCGGGCGGCCAGGTGTGGTGCGGCGCGAACCACGTCGCCGCCAGGGAGGGGATCAACGACGACCTGAGCACCACGGAGCGCTACGTCAGGGCCATCGCCCACGAACACCCCGAGGTCCTCGACGAGCAGGCGTTGCTGCGCTGGCTGAACACCTCACCACTGGCGGTCAAACACTGGGAGGACGTCGGGGCCATCCGGTGGACCGTCATCCCCGGGCTCGCGGACTACCACAACGAGGCGGACGGCGCGCTCGATGCCGGGCGTTACCTGACCAACGAGGTGATCGACGGCAGCGTGCTCGGCGAGTGGCGGGAGCGGCTGCGGGTCAGCCCCTACTTCCCCATCGGCACCACCTACCGGGACATGCTGCTGAAGGGCCGCCGGGCCTCGTACGTCGAAGACTCCGAGGAAGACACCACGATCGCCGACCACGCGGGGGTGCCCGCCTTCGGCCAGGCCGGCGGGCGCGAGCACCACCACCGGCAGGCGGCGGGCGGCGACCCGCTGACCTTCGGGACCGGCGTCGTCGCGTGCTTCCTGGCCCGGCTGCTCAAGGAGGACCTGGTCGAGATCAGGCTCTCCCACCGGGTCATGGAGCTGCTGCGCGACGACGGCGGACGGGTCGTCGGCGCCCGCGCCGAGGGGCCGCAGGGGCCCGTCGAGCTGCGCGGCCCGGTCGTGCTCGCCACCAGCACCTATGACTGGGACCCCGAGCTGGTCCGCGAGTTCCTGGGGCTCGACCCCGAGGACTTCGGCAGCGTGGCCCCCGAGTCACTGCGCGGCGACGGCATCAGGCTCGCCGCCTCGGTCGGCGGCGCGATCGCGAAGATCCCGGCGACCAGCGTCCCGATCCTGCCCGGCTGGAAGTCGCAGGTGGGCACCGGCTACGGCTACGGTCCCGAGTTCGCGATGCCGCACAGCATGATCGTCGACCGTACGGGGCGGCGCTACTGCAACGACTCCTACTGGGTCGACATCGTGGCGAAGACCCTCGACCGGGACGACAGGCACCTGCCCTTCTTCCTGATCTGGGACGACCGGCACCGCCAGAAGTACGGGCTCGCGGCCACGCCCCCGGGCGGCGAGTATCCCGAGGGCTGGGTCGTCTCCAAGCCGACGCTGCGCGAGCTGGGCGAGGCGCTCGGCATCGACGGCGAGCAGCTGGAGCTGACCGCGGCCAGGTTCAGCGAGCACGCCGCCCGCGGCGAGGACCCGGACTTCGGGCGCGGCACCGTCACCTACGTCAATCGGTTCGCCGGGGACCCGCAGAACCAGCCGAACCCGGTGCTCGGGGAGATCAGCCGGCCGCCGTTCCACGGCCTGCGGCTGAAGTTCGTCGGCACCGGGATCGGGTCGAGCGGGGTCCGCATCGACGGCGACGGCCACGTGCTCGACGACGCCGGCGCCGCGATCCCCGGCCTGTACGCCGTGGGGTCCGTCGCGGCGCTCACCACGATGGGCAGCGGCTACAACAGCGGCTTCGCCCTCGGCCGGGGCATCACCCTGGCCTACCTCGTCTCGGGCGAGCTGGGCGGCGCGTCCACTCCCTGAACGCGTCCTTCTCCCTTCTCCCTTCTCCCCCGACCGTACGGCCGCGACCACGACCAGCCCGGCCGTACGGTCCGTTCGCCGCCCGGTGCGGGCCGGACCGCGACAGCCGTACAAGAAACGGAGAACTGTGAAGGCAGACCGGACGTCCGTGGCGACGAAGGCCGGCCGGAACGCCGCGGGTGTCCGCCCGTTGCCCGCCTGGCTGCTCCTGCTGACCGTGACCGTCATCGGGCTGAACCTGCGAGCCGGCATGGGTAGCATCCCCCCGCTGCTCGGGCGGATCAGCGACGACCTGCGCCTGCCCGCCACCGCGCAGGCGCTGCTCACCTCCGCCCAGGTCGTCTTCATCGGGCTGTCCGCCCTGGTCGTACGCCGCCTGGCCGCGCGCACGGGCGCGGAGAGCGCGACGGCCGTGCTGCTCGGGGCGCTCTCCCTGAGCTGCCTCATGCGGTTCCAGGCCACCTCGATCGCCGTGCTGCTGGTGTCGGCGGCCTTGGCCGGCCTCGGCATGGGCGGAGTGTCCGTGCTGATACCCGGCCTCATCACCCATCACCTGCCCCGCCTGCCCGGCCTGGCGACCGGCCTGTATTCGACGGCGATGGCGGGCGGGGTCGCCCTCGCGGCCTGGACCGCCGGGCCGCTCGCCGAACGGCTCGGCGGCTGGCGGCCCGCCCTCGGGGCCTGGGGCGTCGCCGCCGCGCTGACCGCGCTCGCGTGGCTCGCCCTGCTCCCCCGCCTGTCCCGTACGCCCGCCGCCGAGGCGGCGCGGGAGAAGCCGCGACGGTCCCCGTGGAAGAGCGCGACGGCCCGCTGGATCACCCTCTACACGGTGCTGCAGACGATCGTCGGGTTCAGCGGCCTGGCATGGATCGCCCCCTCGTACGTGGAACGCGGGCTGCCGGCGCAGGACGGGGCGGCGCTGTTCAGCCTCTTCCAGCTCGTCCAGTTGGTCGCGATGCTCACCCTGCCCCCGATAACCGACCACACCCGGGACCGGCGGCCCCTCCTGGCCGTCTCCCTGGCGTGTGTCGCCCTCGGGCTGGCGGGGATGGTGGCCGCGCCGGCGGCGCTCGCGATCCCCGCCGTCGGCCTGTTCGGCCTCGGCATCGGCGGCAGCTTCTCCCTCGGGCTGGTCCTGATCATCGACGCCGCCGCGGACCGGGACGAGGCCACCCAGCTCAGCGCCATGGTCACCCTCGTCGGCTACATCGGCGGGGCCTCGGGCCCGCTGATGCTGGGCCTGCTGCACGACCTCACCGGCGGCTTCGACGCCGGCTACGCCACGCTGCTGGTCATCAGCCTGGTCATCCTGTGCATCGTGCCCGTCTTCCGGCCGGGCCGCGGGCTCGGCTCCCCGCTCCCCGCACGCCCCGCCGCGTCGCCGGGCCGGACGGCGGAAAGCTCGCCGGGCGAGGGGTGAGCCCCGGCCGCACCGGAGCACCCGGGCGGCGAGGTGTGCCAGGAGCCGGCATCCGTCACCGGTGGCGTCTCCGGCGCGGGCGCCTTCCCCTACTTCTGCAGCTCCTTCGCCAGCGCGTACGCCTGGCGGGTGGCGGCGACCAGCCGGCGCGGGGCGAACGCGTCGCCGAGCGCGTGCACCTCCGGATGCCGCGACCGGAGCGCCTGGTAGAGCGCGTCGTCCGCGTCGCCTCCGCACGCCAGGACAACCGAGTCGACGCCGGCGATCTCCTCGGTCCGCCTGGAGTAGACGTTGGCCACCCGGACGGCTCCGTCCGAGATCCCGGTCACCTCCTCCAGGAAGCGGAGCCGCACGTCCCGAGAGTACAGCCGGGCGAGGATGCCGCCCACGATGTAGCGGCCGAGCAACTGGGCGGGCCCCGGCGTCGCGTACACGAGCATCACCTCGTGCCCGCGCTCGCTGAGGTAGTCGGCCACGCTCAGCGGCGGCAGATGGTCGTCCTGGGCCACGACGACGACGCGCCGCCCGACGGCCGCGCCGCGCAGCACCGCACGGATGTCGTGGACGTTCGCGCCGTCGACCCCGTCGATCGGCGGCCGGTGCGGGGTCACGCCCGTCGCTACCGCCACCACGTCCGCGCCGGCCGCCAGGACCGCGTCGGCGTCGGCCCGTATGCCGAACCGGATCTCGACGCCCGCCCGCTCCAGCCGGCGCGCCTGCCAGTCGAGGTAGCGGCGGTACTGGTCGTAGCTGGGAGCCTCGGCCGCGATGCGCAACTGCCCGCCGAGCTCGCCGTCCGCCTCCCACAGGCTGACCGTGTGCCCGCTCTCGGCGGCGAGCGCGGCGAGCTCCATGCCCGCCGGTCCGCCGCCCACGACGAGAACGCGGCGCGGGCGCGCCGCGCGGGCCCACGGCCCGTCGACCTCCTGGCCCGCGTGCGGGTTGACCGCGCAGCCGAACGGCAGCCCCTCGACGTAGCGGCGGCTGATGCAGTCGTTGCCGCCGATGCACGGCCTGATCTCGTCGAGGCGGTTCTCCCGCGCCTTGGTCAGCATCTCGCCCTCCGCGATGAGGGCACGGGCCATGCCGACGACGTCCGCGTGGCCGTCCGCGAGCACCCGCTCGGCGACGTCGACCGAGGTGACCCGGCTGGTGTAGACGACGGGGATGCGCACGCTCCTGCGGATGTCGCCCGCGAGCGCGGACCACTGAGCCGGGGCGTAGTACTGCGGCTGGATGTAGCTGGGGTCGCCCCAGGTCGAGCCGACGACGACGTGCAGGAAGTCGACGAGCCCGGTGGACTCCAGATACTGCGCGATCTCGACGCCGTCCGCGGCGTTATAACCGCCCGGCGCCTCCTCGTACGCGTTGAAGCGCACGCCGAGCATCATGCCGTCGCCGATCTCCTCGCGTACGGCCGTCAGCACCTCGACCGCGAACCTGGCCCGGTTCTCCAGCGAGCCGCCGTACTCGTCGTCGCGCTGGCGCCGATAATCCTGAGCTGGGACGTCAGCACCGCGCCGCCGCGATGGACGACCTCGGCGAGCTGCTGGACCCGCTCGACGAAGAAGGGCAGCCGGTAGAAGCCGAGCGTCTCGGCGCTGTAGCCGTGCGGCTCGAACCCGGGGATGAGAAGGTTGCGGATCCGCCCGCTGCCGACGTGCCGTCCCGTGCCTCAGCCATGGTCGTGTTCCTCCTGGAGTCGCCGCACGGGATCACCATGCCAAACACTACTAACTATTATAATAGTATGGTTCAAGCGGGAGGAGCCGGAACGGCGGCGACCGGGCAGGGTTGCGGAGCGCACTCTCGGCAAGCCGTATGTATGGCGTAATGGTTCGCATAGATAGCTCTTGCCTGTGACCGCCGCGCTTCGGCCTGGCTGTCATGAACGACGTCCCGCCCGTCCCGCCCGGCCCGCCCGGCTCACCGCGTCGCGCGGGGGACACGGGCAGACGCGCGCGGCATCGGGCATATGTGGAAGGCGACGAGCGGACGCGGGAGCAGGTGAGGGCGGCACGCGATGCCGGCTACTCATCGGTCTGAGTTTTCAGGACTGCCCGGGCAGCAGGCCGGCCCCGCAGCCGCTGCCGGCGCGCGCCGCTCGATGGCGACATGGACTTCGGCGCCGACATGTTCCTGCTGCCGCTGATGGCGGGGCCCCGCCGATCCGGCGCGCCGTACGGCGAATTCAGCGAGAGGAAATCGAGCGGCTCGGCCGCACGCGAGACCGCGACGTGGTCACCCGACGCGAGCCGCTGATCGATGACGACGCGGACAAGGCCCGCACCGGGGCCGACTGCTCGCGGCGCCCTCGGCGACCTCGTCAGCGCACGAGTCGCGGCCCTCCCTGACCGTGACCAGGAGAGGTCCCGCGTACGGCGGGGGAAGGCTCAGCGAGGGCGCTTCTCGTGCCTGGAATGAGACCGCGAACCGGCCGGTGCGAGATGACCCGGGCGGTCGCCGCGGCTCTCAGTGCCAGCCCACCACCTCGTTCATGAGGACGGGGTGGCGACGCTTCACGTAGTTCGCGTACTCCTCCATGTGCTCGCGCATCAACCGCTCGGCCGAGTCGGCGTCGCCCTCCTCGATCGCGAGGGCGATCTGAGCGTGGACGTCGCGCACCTCGGAGCGCCGCGATTTGGGGAACAGCACCCCGCTGACCTTGGCCCGGAACATCTCGCTCAGCGCGCCACCGAACAGGTTGAGCATGCCGTTGCCCGACATGGACGCCACGAACTGGTGGAAGTCCCTAGTCGAGTCGAAGTAGCGCGGCTCGTCGTCGACCGGTGTGCCCTCGGCTATCCGGCGCAGCTCGGCCAGCTTCGCCGGGTCGCGCCGCTCCGCGGCCAGGCGCGCCATCACCGGCTCCATCACCAGCCGGGCCTCCACCAGCTCGCGGAAGGTCATCTGCTGCGCCTGGAAGTACAGCGTGGCCATCTGGCCGAAGGCGACGGGGCTCACCCCGGTCACGATCGGGCCGCCGCGCGGGCCCGGCTTGAGCATGATCAGCCCGTGCACCTCGAGAATCCGCAGCGCCTCGCGCAGCGAGCCGCGGCCGACGCCGTACTCCTCGAGCATCTGCGACTCGGGAGGCAGGGGCGTGCCCGGGGGCATCCGCTCCGCGCCGATTTTGCGCACGATGTCCTGAGCAACCGCCTCGGCCACCTTGAGCCCCCGTTTGATGTGCGGCTGAGACATTTCACCCCTCTAAGCCAACCCGTCGATCATTACCAATACAATGATACATATATTTTCGCACGGTCCGCGGATACATGCCACGCCTCGTCATACGAGAGCCTCACGGCGAGGCGGGCACCCCATGCGCCGAACGAGGGAGAACGATCCGCCCACTCGCTCGGCGCGCTGCGAGTCGTTGACCATAAATTCGATCACAGCTTAAGTGACCGGTCAACGCAGACGGAAACGTTCATGAAGCGATGACCGGAGGAAGCGCCCCTCCCGTCCGCGGTACGCCATTCGACCGGACAAGACGCCAACTATTCCACGGGATCGCGAGTACCGCAGGCTTCCTTCCGGCGCTGCGGCCGACTTGCCTTCCCGCCGGCGGCACGATCGTGCTGTTTGGCCTGCGGCTGGAACACTGCTCGCCAGCGGACATGCGGGACCAGGACCGGTCGGGACGGGCACGACCGCAACGGGCTTCTTCTCAGGCGCGGCCAGCATCTCCTCACGGAGGAAGCCGGTGCGGCACGACGGCTCGCACGGACAGAGTGAGTGCGCCACGACGACGCCCGGCACCGGAGGAAGAGCAAGCGCAGGACAGTGGTGGGTATTCGGGACGGAAGATCCCACCGAAATCGCCGCCCGAATTCCTTCACCCGGCGTTGACGGCCCTTTGTGATTTTTCTCGCTTCCGACAGGGCGGACGGTGACGGCCGCCCGCGGACGGCCCTGCAACACCGACCGAGCCCTGCGACCGCATAGGCACTCGATGCGTGCGTTCATCGACTGGGCCAGGTGATCTGGACCGTTCCCGCGCCGGCACATCCGCGAGACGCTGGTCACTCACCCTCACACACCAGTTAGAATGACTATCATTAACATGGATAATGGAACATGGACAGTTGCCGCCGTACCGCCGCACGATCTCCGCACCACGCCGCCCTCGGAAGGGATCACGAGGCGTAGGTTGCGTGACCGGCCACAAGCCGGACCACCGAGGGCCGGGCTCCCCGGCGCGGCCTGTCGCGGGAAGGAGTTCCCCGCCGTCCCTCACCGGGGCTACGAATTAGCCGATCGTTCCTTATAATGGTGACTATGGTAATCTTCGAAAGGTAGCCGCCGTGACCACCACCCGCGCACCGAAAGCGGCGATGCTCGTGGCCCAGCGCATCCTCCGCGACGCGATGCGAGCCGGCCTCTCCCCCGGTGACCTGCTGCCGTCCGAACGCGGCATGCTCGAACAATACGAGACGGGGCGCGGCACCCTGCGCGAAGCCCTGCGTCTGCTGGAGTTTCAGGGCGTCATCACGTTGAAGCCCGGGCCCGGTGGCGGCCCGGTGCTCACCGCCCCGACCGCGTCCAACCTGGCCAACACCCTGATGCTGCTCATGCAGCTCAACCACGCGCAGTATCGCACCATCGTCGAGGTACGCAACGCGGTCGAGCCGATGATCGGCAGGCTGGCCGCGCAGCACATCACCGACGCCCAGCTCGACCAACTGGCCGGCACGATCGAGTCCATGCGGTGCAGCCTGGACGACCGCGAGCTGTTCCTCGAGGAGAACAAGAAGTTCCACGACATCATCGCGTGGTCGTCGGGCAACGTGCTGTTCGCGTACCTCGTCGAGTCGCTTCTGGGCATCCTGGACGGCACCGCGATCGGAATCGACTATCCGAGCCACCGCCGCTCCGCCATCCTCAAGGCGCACGAGGAGATCTACCAGGCGCTGGCGAAGCGCGACGCCGCCAGCTCCGAGGAGCGTATGCGCGAACATGTCGAGGCCTACACGCGATACGGGATGAAGAAGTTCCCCCACGTCCTTAACCAGGCCATCACCTGGAACCATCTGCTGAGCTGAGCCCGCCATAGGGCCGCCTAATGCGGTTCGGAGCGGAGAGAAGACGCCGCGCCCCAGTCCGTGACCCCGGCCGGCGGCCCCCCGGTCCGCGGCACCGGTCCCAACCGACCGGCCGACGTGCCGGGCTCGGCCCGCCCCATGGCCGACACCGCCGTCCCACGGTGATCATTGGGGCCGGCGATGTGGACGGTCGAAGCTCGGGCCGCCGATGTGGGCGCAAGGGTGAGGCAAAGGCGGCGTGACCACCACGTCCACCTCGGGGAAGAGCTTCCGCGACGATCCCCGGCCGCCGTCACTGTGGTGGGCTTGTCGTACGGAGCAGACAGAGCGGATTCCCGGGCGGCCGGAAATGCTCGTCCCTGCCCGGGTGATCGCACGTCACAGGCGATACACCCGCGCGACCGTGCCTGCGAACACGGCGTCGCGCTCGGCGCGCGGGATGGGCGTGGCGGCCGGAGGTCCGCAGACGATGACACCCCCTGTGTCGACCTCACGCTGCGATCGACCCCGACGCCGTCGTCTCGACCGTCACGCTGTGACGGTGATGCCGGGTGACCGCCGCGCTTTCCACCACCGCCGTCGGCGCTTTTCGACGCGGACGCGCCGTCAGCGCTTCTTCACCAGAAGCTCGGTGTTGCGGTCACCCGGCATACCCGCCAGCCCGCTCCGGAGGCCCGGTGAGTTGAACGAGAGCTCCCGATAGAGCGCGGCCAGGCCGCTCTGGGACAGGTCGGTGAAATCCGTACGGTGCGGCGCGGCCGACTCCACCAGCGTGGTGAACAGCGACAGCGTCCCGTCGTGGTTGTCGGCCAGCTCGATCACCCGCGCCAGCTGCGGATAGTCGACGTGGGAGGCGGTGGAGATCTCCCAGAAGCCGTCATGCGGGACGATCCTGTTCAGATGGGAGTGACCGTTGATCCACGCGGCCACGTTGCGGTGCTTCCGCAGCACCGCCAGCAGCTCCCGGCCGCCGTGGCGCTTCTCGTGCGGGCGGGCGGGATTGGGGACGAGGTTGGTCATGGCCCAGCTCGGGTGGTGACTGAAGATCAGCGCGACGTCGGCGGCGTGGGTCTTCAGCGTCCGCTCCAGCCAGGCGAGCTGCCGGGTGCCGACCGATCCGCGGTAGTCGCCGCCGCGGTCGGTCGTGTCCAGGCTGATGCCGACGACCCCGTCGGCGATCCGGAAGGCGTAGTCCAGGCGACCGCTGTCGAGATTGTCGCGGGTGTAGCCGTGGCCGACCGGTCCCGGCCCGGCGTACGCCGGATCGAGGTGAGCGGCTATGTACGCGTGCGGGCTCACGGGGGCGCGGCGCTCGTCGGCGGTGACCGTGCGGGCCCTGCGCCGGTAGTGCCGCCACACGGCGCGGAAGCGGGCGCCCGTGGGGTCGCCATGGCGCAGTGCCCGATAGACGGCGCCGGCCTCGGAGGCGGGCAGGTCGAACAGCTTGCGCGAGCCGGTGGCCAGGTCGGCGAAGAAGCCGCCGGCCGCGGAGTAGGCGCCGCCGAAGAGCTGGTCGTGGTTGCCGATGGTGGAATACCACGGCACGGCCAGGCCGGGGCTGCTCACCTCGCGGACGGCCGCCTCCAGGAAGCCCTCCAGGTGCGGGAACCCCGCCCGCTTGTCGATGTCGCGTACGCCTGACTCGGGCTGCCAGTAGAGGCCCAGGCCGGAGCCCTGCACGCCCTCGTACGCGCCCGGGTCGCCGGTGCCGGGGGTGAAGCGCCCGCCGCTCATGGCGGTGAGGAACCACTCCAGCTCGATCCGGGAGTTGTTGTCGGTGTTGTCGCCGGTGGTCATGACGAAGCCGATCGGCGCCCGGGTGGCCGGGCCGTACCGCAGGGCGTTGACCTGTTCGATCAGCGCGACGGCTCCGACGGCGGTCAGCGTCTCCTGCGGGCGCCAGGAGCCCATGTCGGCGGCGCGCAGGAACTCGTAGCGCTGCGGGCTCTGCACGTCGGTGATGTGCAGGTCGGTGAACTGGACGAAGCAGGCGAGCACCGTGCGGCGATCGGCCCTGTCCTTCTTGGCCGCGGCCAGTTCGGTGCGGGTCACCCGCCGCCAGCCGGGGCCGTCGGACAGCCGGCGATACCCACTGGCGCCGCGCGGTCGCGCGACGGTGTGGACCGTCGTCATGAGCGCGGCCGTCGACGGTGTCACGGCCGAGGAGGCGGCCGGGACGGAGGAAAGCGCGATGTCCAGCGCGACCCCGGAGGCGGTCATTCCGGAGGTGAGGAGGAAGGCACGGCGGCTGAGGGCGGGATCCATGATGCTCCCCGGGGGCGGCGAGGCGAACGTCCACCGGGAATGGTCGACAGCCGGAATGACTGCCGCGCTAACACGACCGAAACGCCGTCCAGCCATATGCGGCCGAGAAATAGCCGTACGCGAGCCGGACGCCTGACGGCAGCGGACCGGAAGCCCGCCGCTTTCCCGCCGTTCAGAAGTGTGTGAGCGAGGCCATGACCGTCGCCGCCGGGCAGGTCGTTCCGCTGCCGCAGAGCGGGATCACGTTGAAGACCACCTCGTCCAGGGCGGGCACGGCGCAGGTGCGGCCGGCCGCCGTCAACATCGGGCCCTCCCCCACCGCGCCGATCATCGAGTGCGAGGTGCGCCGCCTGTGCCGGGCTCCTGTCACGCCGCCGTCTCCGGTCACGGTGAGCAGGCCGGCCACGACGGCGCGGGGGGTGATCAGTCCTTGCTGTGCCCGGGGTTGCGGCGGGCGACGTACAGACGGTCGCCCTCGGGGCCGGTCCACTCCAGCCGTACGACGCCCGGCACGGCGGCCTCGTCGATGCGCGACGGGTCGGCCCAGTAGCCGGCGTTGGGGTTGCGGAAGAACGTCGCCCACAACTGGCCGCTGCGGTCCGCGAAGATGTTGTTGTGGCCGGCGCCGACGCCCAGGGTCCACCGCTTGGAGTAGGGCCCCTCGAACCTGTCGGCGACGGCGACGATCGCGTCGTACTGGTACTGCACGCGGCCGGCGGCCGCCGTGTCGTAGGCGTAGCGCGTGCCGCCGTCGGGGCCGGCCGACGACCGGTCCCACGCGGCGTGGACGAGGTAGTACTTGCCGCCGTACTTGAACACGTACGCGCCTTCGAGATAGGGCTCGGGCGCGTAGGGCGTCTGCTGGAACTGCGGCAGGTTCGTCGTCGGGATGATGTCCTCCATGTCATCCCGGAACTTCGCGTACAGGTTGTTGTGCAGCACGAGCCACGCCTCGTCGCCCTCGCTGAACATGCCGCCGTCAATGTGGTGGTAGGCGCCGGGCTTGATGAAGGCAGGCCCGCCGATGAAGGAGTCCCCGAAGGGCTTGTCGTAGTTGCCCTGGACGAGCCGGTAAGGACCCTCCACCCCGCCTTCGCTCACGAGCATGAACGAGCCGACCTTCTGGGAGTGGTCGCCCATGCACGCGACGATGTACCACTTCCCGCGGAAGTAGTGCACCTCGGGCGCCCACGCGTTGCCGCGCTTGCCGAACTGGTCGTCATACCAATATTCCTGCCAGGGAGCGACGACCGTGCGCCCGGGCCGGTTCTCGCCGACGAACTCGGGCGACCATACCTTGCCCTTCTCGGCGTCCGGCCGGATGCCGGTGGTGTCGGCCAGCTTCCACGGCCCGTGCAGCGACGTGGCCGTCCACACGAAGATGCCGTCGTTCCACGGGCCCGCCGCCGCCAGCCCGGGCACCCGGGTGGTGCCGGTGGCGACGTAGACCGGACGACCGCCGACGTCGAAGCAGTTGACGTAGGTGTCCCGCATCCAGACCCGGCCGAGCTCCTCGTCGCGGGGGCGCAGCTCCAGCGGGAGGATGAAGGAGTTGTCGTCGCGCGGCCACAGGTCCACTCGCGTGTCCGCCAGGCCGTACGGCGTGGGCTCGGGCCAGTTCGACGGGTAACGCCCCTTCGGCCCGCCCCCGTGCGGCAGTTCCTTCGGGTCCGCGTGCGCGGCGGCCGCGGGCAGCGCCGCCGCTCCCAGCAGGCCCGCGACACCGGCCAGCACGGACCGCCGGCCCACATGAAACCCGTTCTCGGCACCAGTCATCGGTAAGGGTCCTCCTTTTCCACGAAGGGCGCGGGCGCCCTGCCGGGAGGACACGGTAGTAAGACTCATTTCGACAGTGAACAGACGACAAAAAGGTTCTCGGCGCACCGGTCGGCCTGGCGTCGCGCCGAGAACCTCCAGCCGCCGTGAACGAGGACCGAGACGGCGCCGAGGCCGCGACCACCGCAATCGAATTCGCTTTTCCGCACGGCGAAGCGCGGAAAAAGAAGCAGCCGGAAAAACGGAAAGCCGGCAATCGGAGAATCGTTCTCCGTGATTTCGCGACGCCGTCTCGCGGGGGCCGAAAACCGGTTGCGGGAGACGACCCGAACGCGGAACCCTCACCGGCGTGAAGATGCATGCCGGCCAGCTGACGGTGACACCGGAGACCGTGCGCGCCTTGATAGCCGAGCAGTTCCCGCAGTGGCGGGGCCTGCCTGTCACGGGCGTCGCCTCCCACGGAACGGTCAACGCCATCTTCCGGATCGGCGACCACCTCGCCGCCCGCTTCCCCCTGCAGCCGGGGCCGGTCGACGAGACGCGCCGTTGGCTGGAGTCCGAAGCGGAGGCGGCCCGTGAACTGGCGGGCGCCACCCGCTTCCCCACCCCCGAGCCGGTCGCGCTCGGCGAGCCGGGTGCGGGATATCCGCTTCCGTGGTCGGTGCAGACATGGCTGCCCGGCACCGTGGCGACCGACGAGGACCCGGGCGAGTCGGTCGCGTTCGCCCACGACCTCGCCGATCTCATCACCGACCTGCGCGCGGTCGGCACGCGGGGCCGTACGTTCTCCGGCAACGGCCGGGGAGGCGACCTCAAGGCCCACGACGCGTGGATGGAGACCTGCTTCGGGCGAAGCGAGGGACTGCTGGACGTTCCCCGGCTGCGCCGCATGTGGGACGCGTTCCGCAGCCTGCCGCGCGAAGCGGCCGACGTGATGAACCACGGTGATCTCATCCCCGGCAACGTGCTCGTGTCCGCCGGCCGGCTTGCCGGGATTCTCGACGGCGGCGGGTTCGGGCCGGCCGATCCCGCCCTCGATCTCGTGAGCGCCTGGCATCTGCTGGAGGCCGGGCCGCGCGAAGTGCTCCGTCTCGACCTGGGGTGCGACGACGTCGAGTGGGAGCGGGGCAAGGCGTGGGCCTTCGCACAGGCGATGGGACTCGTCTGGTACTACCTGGAGACCAACCCGGCCATGAGCCGGATGGGCCGCCGCACCCTGGATCGCATCATGGGGACCGCATCAGGGGGACCGCATCATGGGGACCGCATCAGGGCGGACGGCGGCCCCGCTGACTCGGACGAGGCTCAGCCGCGGGTGATGTCGACACCGCCGATGACGCTGTAGTTGCGGACGCGGACGACACGGCCGGAGGCGTCCGGCGTGTCCGGGGGTCCCGGCTCCACCGAGCGGCCGCCGATCAGGCTGAAGCCCTCGACCTCCACCGTGACGTCGGCGGGCACCCGCAGGCGCACGCCGCCCAGAAGCGAGATCTTCGTCACCGAGGTGACCTCCTCGATCCGTGCGTCGCGCAGGTCGAGGTCGGCTCCCCCGACGGGAGTGATGACGACCGTGTCCGCGGGCATCCGCTCCGCGCCCCTTCGCTTCAGGCCGCCGATGAGGGAGACGTGCCAGTCCGTACGCTGCGATGATGTCGTGTTCGTCATGACCTTTACGGTACGGATCGGCCGGTGCGGCGATCAGTGCCGCACGTCGTGTCCTGACCATGACACCCGTCATATCCGCGGCTCGGCCGTCGTCGGCCGGGATGGCCGGCTCCACGGCGGACCAGGTGTGCGGCGGACCAGGTGTGCGGCGGACCAGATACGCGGCGGACCAGTGCGCGCGGAGAGTGGGGCCGACCTGCGGTGACGCCGTGTCCAGGCGCGATAATGGTTGGGCTCACGCGGAAGGGGGCCGCACCGATGAACGACGACGCTGTGCCCGCGATCCCCGCCGGCGAGCCGTCGATCCTGGTGTTCGACGTCAACGAGACGCTGATCGACTTCGAGTCGATGAACCCGCTTTTCCAACGCGTATTCGGCGACGCCCGGGTGATGCGCGAATGGCTCGGCCACCTTTTCCTGTATTCGATGGCCATCACCGCGGCCGGCCTCTACGAGCAGTTCTTCACGCTGGGGCAGGGGTTGCTCAGAATGCTCGGCGACATCCACGGGGTGATGGTCACCGACGCCGACATCGAGCAGATCAGGCGGGCCATGCTGGCCATGCCACCCCATCCCGACGTGGAAGCCGGCCTGACCCGGCTCGCGGACGCCGGTTTTCGCCTGGTGACGCTCACGAACTCGCCCTTCGACGCCGACGGCCGGAGCCCGCTGGAGCACGCCGGTCTCGCGCACCACTTCGAGCGGCAGTTCAGCGTCGACACGGTTCGCGCCTTCAAACCGGCACCCCGGGCCTATCACCTGGTCACGCAGTCTCTGCGGGTTCCCCCGGCCTCGTGCTTCCTGGTCGCCGCGCATCTGTGGGACACGATGGGCGCGCAGAGCTGCGGCTACACCGCCGGACTGATCACCCGGCCGGGGCACGCCCGCTGCCCGTCGAGTCGCTGCCGAGGCCGAACCTGGTCGCGCCGGACCTGCCCGGCCTGGCCGATCAGCTCATCCGGTTCCGGCGCTGACGGCGAGTTCCGCCGGCGGGCACGCCGGGATGATGCCGGGATCGCGCCGGGATCACTGCGGGATCACCGCGGCACGCATGGCGGCCCCCGGACATCGCAGGTCGAGACCCGGGCCGCCCGGAAAGGACCGGCCCGTTATTGCGTACGTAACCTTGACGTTACCTGTGGCCGATGCCATAGTGTGGGCAGTTGATCAAGGTCGACCCCGCTTCCGACTCCCTCTCCATTGACGAACCCGTTGACGCGATCGCTTTTGTTAGCGCTAACAGAGCGCGGTCAGCGGAGACCTGCCGAGTGCCGACCGAGACGTCCGGCGCGGGATCGTCCATGCCCGCGCGACGGTGTCCGCGGTCGCGTAACCGGACATCGGCAGGCCACGCCCCCGCACGTCGGCTCAGTCGAGCGAGACGCATGGAGGAGTTGATCCGACATGTTCAGACCCCCCATCGAACGCGGACGCCTCAGAACCCTGGCCGGTCGTACGGCGACCGCACTGGCGCTGATCGGCGGCGCGCTCGCGGTGACGCCGCAGGCGCATGCGGCGCCGCCCGCCGCCCCGGGCCGGCCGCAGGGCCCCTGTGACATCTACGCCGCCGGCGGCACGCCCTGCGTCGCCGCCCACAGCACCACGCGCGCGCTGTACTCGTCCTACAATGGCCCGCTCTACCAGGTCATGCGCACCTCGGACAACGCGACCAGGGATATCGGCGTCGTCCGCCCCGCCGCCCACCCCTCCCCGGACTCCGGCGGATACGCCGACGCGGCCGCCCAGGACGCGTTCTGCCATGACGTGGTCTGCGTGATCACCAAGATCTACGACCAGTCCGGCACCGGCAACGACCTCTACCAGGCTCCGCCCGGCACGTTCCGGGGCCCGGCCGCCGGCGGCTACGACACCCTCGCGATCGCGGACATGGCGCCGATCACGATCGGCGGCCACAAGGCCTACGGCGTGTACATCATGCCGGGCATGGGGTACCGCAACAACAACGCCACCGGCCTCGCGAAGGGCGACGAGCCGGAGGGCATCTACTACGTCATCGACGGCACCCACTATGACAGCGGCTGCTGCTTCGACTACGGCAACTCCTCGACGAACAGCCGCGCCGTGGGCACCGGCACCATGGAGACCACGTACTTCGGCACCGCCACCGCCTGGGGCAGCGGCAGCGGCCCCGGCCCGTGGATCATGGCCGACATGGAGGCGGGCCTGTTCTCCGGGTACAACGCGAAGCAGAACCCGGCGGATCCGACCATCGACTCCTGGCGATTCGTCACCGCGGTCGTCGACGGCGGCGGCGGGAACCAGTGGGATCTGCGCGGCGGCAACGCCCAGGACGGCCCTCTGACGACCTTCTACAGCGGGATCCGTCCCGGCTCGCTGACCAACAGCAACTACTACCCCATGCACAAGAAGGGCGCCGTCCTCCTCGGCACCGGCGGCGACAACGGCAACGGTTCGTCGGGCACCTTCTACGAGGGAGTGATGACGAAGGGCTACCCGTCGGAGGCCACCACCGACGCGGTGCAGGCCAACATCGTGGCCGCCAAGTATGACGTGACACGTCTGGCGCTGTCGCGGGCCACCACGTTCACCCCGCGCTCCGCGCAGGACGTCACCGAGACGTTCACGAACACCACGGGCTCCGCCGCGGTGGGCGTCAAGCTGAGCCTGTCCGCCCCCGGGGGATGGACCGCCTCGGTCAAGGACACCCGCGACAAGTCGGCGACGTTCCCGTCGGTCGCACCGGGTGAGACCGTGAGCGCGACCTTCACGGTCACCTCCGCGGACAGGACCGGCGCCGGCTACCTGACCGGCAGGGCCGAGTGGACGAACCCCGCAGGCCCGGTGAAGGGCCGCCAGTCCACGGAAAGCGCGCAAGCCGTACGCAACGCCCTCCCCATCAAGATCAATGAGGTCCGGTTCCGTACGAGCAGCAACGCGACCGACCAGTTCGTGGAGCTCTACAACCCCTCCGCGAACGACGTCGACATCTCCGGCTGGACCCTGACCACCACCCCGAGCGGCTCGCCCGGCACCACGCTGGCCAAGATCCCTGCCGGGACGCGGCTCGCGAGCGGCGCCTACTACCTGCTCGGCCTCGCCGGCTCCGGGCTGGCGGCCCCCGCGGACCACAAGGACACCACGATCAACCTGAGGAGCACGACCGGCTTCGCGGCCGGCCAGCAGATCGACATCGACACCGGGCGCGAGCGGGAGACCCGCACGATCCAGTCGGTCGGGACGGCCGCCAGCCCGGCGACGACTCTGTTCGTTCCCGTCTCCACCGGGCCGTGGATCACGGTCCCCGCCCACTCGACCAACGTGCCCGTCACGAACGCGACCGGTTTCACCGTCGGGGACAGGATCGGCATCGGTTCGGGCGACGACTACGAGCCTGCCACGGTCACCGCGGTCGGCAAGGCGGCCACACAGACGACCCTGTCGGCCGACGCCGCCGAGGGCGCGACCAACATCAAGGTCGCGGCCGACGCCAACATGACCGTCGGCGACACCCTGACGGTGGACACCGGCGAGAGCAAGGAGACCGTCACGGTCGCGAACGTCGGCACCACCGGCGCGAACGGCACGGGCGTCGACCTGGCCGCGCCGTTGCGGCTTGCCCACGCGTCGGGCGTCGACGTGTCCGACCCCGGCACCGGGATCAGCTTCTCGCCGCCGACCCGTCACCCGCACACGAGCGGCGAGCCGGTGCAGGCGCTGGGCGGCGGTCTCACGCTCGACAAGCCGCTCAAGGCCCACCCGATCGGCGCGGCCGTGGTCAACCCCCTGGTCACGACGGCGGGCTACCAGGGAACCCCGGCACCTGACCAGTGGTTCGGGAGCGCCCTGTCCACCAGCGCCGGTTCCATCGCGCTCCTCGACGAACGAGGCGGCGTGGTCGTCGACGCCGTCGTCTACGGCTCTCAGCAGAGCAGTTCGAGCGGCAACGGAACCATCGCCACCCCCGAACTCGCCGTCATGGAGGCCGACCAGGGCCAGGGCGGCTGCATCGCCGTTGTGCCCGGCGCGGCCGCCGGCGCGGGCCGGAGCAACGCCCGCTGGCCCGACGGCACCGACGCCGACAGCCTCTGCCACGACTTCGTCACGTCCAACGCGCCCACACCGGGCGGGCCCAACTCCAGGTAGCCCGATCGGTCCCTCGCCTCCTGTGGTGCCCGCGGTTTCCCGCGGGCACCACAGGAGTCCGGCGCGGCGGGCGTGTCTTCTCGACCGGTGCGGCCCGTGCCCGATAGGAGTAGGGATCTCTCCCCCTTCCTGATCGAGATCGGTGATCGATTGTGCCAGGGGCGGGGACGCGCAGAGGGCTTCTGGTCTCCAGGCGCTGGATCCAGGCGGCGGCGCTGGTGTCGGTGTTCGGGTTCTTCGTCATGGGCGTGCTCGCCCTCCGTACGTACGCCGCGAAGCCGCCCGTGCCGCGGCTGGTGGCGAGCGAGTCCGGGCAGGAGGTGTTCACCGGCCGCGACGTCGCCGACGGGCAGCAGGTCTTCCTCGCCAACGGGCTCATGCAGTACGGGTCGGTGCTCGGGCACGGGGGCTATCTCGGGCCGGACTACACGGCCGACTACCTGCGCCGGGCCGCCACCATCGCCCTGCGGGCCCACGGCGGCGGCGACCGTGCCCGTGAGCAGGTCAGGCAGGAGTTCCGCGCCAACCGTTACGACCCCCGCTCAGGGGTGCTGACCTACACGCCGGCGCAGGCGGACGCCTTCACCGCCCTCGTCGGCCACTATCGCGGCTACTTCGCCGACCCCCGCACCGGCAAGGGACTGCGTCCGTACGCGATCACCGACCCGCGGCAGATCCACCAGCTCACCGCGTTCCTGTCCTGGACGGCCTGGATCGCCGCGGCAGAACGCCCCGGCGCGGGCTACTCCTACACCAACAACTGGCCCGGCGAGCCGCTGGTGGGCAACGCGCCCACCGCCGACACCGTGCTGTGGAGCGTGGTGTCGCTGATCGCCCTGCTGGCCGGCATCGGGGCGCTGTTCGGGGCCGTCGGCCGGTGGGGCGCCCATCTGGGCTGGCGCGGCCGTCAGGCGGAGGCCGTCGACTTCCGCTCCCCCGACCAGGTGGCGCTCACGCCCGCGCAGCGGGTCACCGCGTTCTTCTTCCTCGTCGTCGCGCTGCTCTTCCTCGCCCAGGTGCTGCTCGGCGGTGCGACGGAGCACTACCGGGCCGACCTCACGAGCTTCTTCGGCTTCGACCTGGCCGGGTTGCTGCCGTTCAACCTGGCCCGCACCTGGCACCTGCAACTGTCGCTGTTCTGGGTGGTGGCCGCCTTCCTCGCGGCCGGCATCTTCCTGGCTCCGCTCATGGCCGGGGGCGAGCCACGCGGGCAGGGGCGGCTCGCCTGGACGCTCCTGATCGCCCTGGTGGTCGTGGCGTCCGGCTCCCTCGTCGCGGAGGGGCTGAGCATCCACGGACTCGTCCCGCCGGGCAGCTTCTGGGGCAGCCAGCAGTTCGAATGGCTCGATCTCCCCCGCGTCTGGCAGATCCTGCTGGCCGCCGGCATGGCGCTGTGGGCGGTGATGATGTGGCGGGTGCTGCGCGGGACCCTGGCGAGGGACAGCCGCGGCAACCTGCCCTGGTTGTTCTTCCTGGCCGGCCTGGCGATCCCCGGCGTCTACGCGGTCGGGCTGCTGGCCCGACCGGGCGACACCTTCACCGTCACCGACTTCTGGCGGTTCTGGGTGGTGCACCTGTGGGTGGAGGACTTCCTCGAACTGTTCACCACCGTCATGGTCGCCTACATGTTCGTCCAGCTCGGCGTGGTGCGGGAGCGGGTCGCCCTCGTGGTGATCTATCTGGACGTCATCCTCTATTCGGCGGGCGGCGTGATCGGCACCATGCACCACCTGTACTTCAGCGGCGAGCCCGTGGAGCATCTCGCGCTGGGCGCGTTCTTCTCCGCGATGGAGGTCGTCCCCCTGACCTTCCTGACCGTGGAGGCGTGGTCGTTCGTGCAGCTCGGAGCGCGTCAGCACATGGAGTCGCGCACGCCGTTCCCGCATCGCTGGGCCGTGATGTTCCTGGTCGCCGTCGGCTTCTGGAACTTCCTCGGCGCGGGCGTCTTCGGCTTCCTGATCAACCTCCCGATCGTGTCCTACTACGAGATCGGCACCGGCCTGACGGCCAACCACGCGCACGGCTCGATGATGGGCGTCTACGGCATGCTCGCCGTCGCCCTGGGACTGTTCGTGCTGCGCTACCTGATCCCCGCCGGCCGGTGGCCGGAGAAGTGGGCCAGGGTCTCCTTCTGGTCCCTCAACATCGGCCTGGCCTGGATGTGCTTCGCCACCCTGCTGCCGCTCGGGTTCCTGCAACTGCACGAGTCGGTGGCCTCCGGCTATTTCGAGGCGCGCTCGCTCGGCTACCTCACCGGCAGCACCACCACGCTTCTGGAGTGGCTGCGGCTGCCCGGCGACGCGCTGTTCATCGTCGGCGGCGTGCTGCCCTTCTGCTGGATCGCCTGGCTCGGCGTACGCCACAGGGGCCGCCAGGCCGCGGCCGACCCGGCCACCGGGCTCACCCCCGCGCCCCGGCTGTCGGACGTCCGGGAGCCGGTGGACAGCGCATGATCGGTCCCTTCGTCACGGAGTCCGTCCTCGCGTACGGCTACGCGGCCGGGCTGCTCGTCACCGCCGCCGGGCTGGACCTCCTGGCCCGCCGCGTCGCCGGGCGTTCCGAACGCCATCGCGAGCCCGGCCACGCTCCCTCGCACGACGGACACGAGATCGTCCGGGGGCCGCGGCCCTGGCCGCACTCCGAGGCGGGGCGCTTCCACCGTGGGCTCGCCCTCGTGCTGGTCGTCCTGGCCGCCTCGCTGACGCTCGTCGAGGCGGTGCGTCACCCCGCCTGGCCCGACCTCGCCCTGGCCGCCGCCGCGCTCGCGGCCATCGCCGTCACGGGACGATGGCTGACCGGCCACCTGCGCGCCACCCCCGCGGACTTCCCCGAACCCGGGCAGAAAGCCGCGAATCACGACCGGTAGTGCCTTTCCGGGGCGTCAACTGACGGCGTACTCGCTGAAGCCGCCGCAGGGGATGAAACCAAGACGGCGATAGACGGGTTCCCCGGCCGACGACGCCTGGAGGACCACGGTGCGGTGCCCCTCGTCGTACGCGACGCGCAGGGCCGCCGAGGTGACGGCACCGCCGTGTCCGCGCCGGCGGTCCGGCGCCACGGTGGCGATGTTGTAGATTCCGGCGACTCCCGCGTGGCGGAAGACCTCGGCGGAGCAGACGGGGCGGCCTCCCACGTAGCCCACCAGATAGCGGGCCGGGCCGCCGGGGGCGAGCGCCCGTGTGGCGGCATCCCCGAAGAACCGGCGCACCGTGACGGCGGGCGGGTTCCAGTTCGCCGCCAGGACGCTCGCGTAGTCGGCCAGTTGCCCGGGAGTGGTGACGCGGCGGATGTCGAGTTCCCCGGCCCGGGGCACGGACGGCGCCGCGTGCAGGTCCTTCCACATGCCCGTCTCGGTCTCGGAGGGCCGAAGGCCGGCGTCTTCCAGGAGCGAGGCGAGGTTCGGCGGTTCGGGGCCCGCGTGCGAACAGCGCGCCGTCCCCCGAGCAGCGCGGTGCCTCTGCTCAGGGGACGGCGTGGTCGGCGGCCGGAAGGCTCCGGGGCGGGGTTCACGCGCTCTTGACGGTGCGGTTCAGACGCAGGGCGGAGACGAGGAAGAAGATGCCGCCGAAGAGCGCATAGCCGGCGAGGTTGGTCAGCGACGCGGCCGGGGTGCCGGCCTGGACGATGAACGCGGTGCCGGCGACCGCGGAGATCCCTCCGCTGAGGATCATCGCCCACTGGCCGCCGAGGCTGCGCCGGCTGACGCCCACGATGAGCTGCACGATTCCGGCGGTGATCGCCCACGCGCCCCAGACCCGCAGCGCCGCGGGCACGCCCGAGGACGCCGTGACGGCCAGGCCGACGGCGGTCAGCAGGCTGAGGACCAGGTTGACGTACAGGGCCGCGGTGGGGCGCGCGGTCGTGGAGCGCAGATCGACGAGCGCCGCGGCGACGTCGAACAGCGGATAGATCACGAGCAGGGCCGTGCCCAGCGGGCTGGTGGCCGGTTGCGTCAGGAACAGCAGGATCGCCCAGACGAGGGCGAACGCGAAGCGCACGACGTAGAGGTTCCGCAACGCCATGGCGGTGCGGCCGGCGCTTCTGTCGGCGACGGTGGTCATGGTCTCCCCTTTTCGGCAGGCAAGCTAGGTAGAATGACTAGTAACTCTACTTGGCAGACGGTAGCCCGCCTGCGAGTCCGGCGCAAGGGAGGAATGCGTATGATCTCGAGCATGAGCAGCAGCCCCATGCGTGAGCGCCTCGTCGACGCGGCGACCGAGCTGTTCTACGCGCATGGGCTCCGCGCGGTGAGCGTCGACAAGGTCATCGACCTCGCCGGCACGACGAAGGTCACGTTCTACCGGCACTTCAAGAGCAAGGACGACCTCGTCGTCGCCTACCTCGAACGCCGCGCCGCCCTGGAGCGGGACGGCATCTGCGCGGCCGTCAAGCAGGGCGACGGCGATGTCGACGCCACCCTGCGGGCGATCGCGGAGGCGATCGGGACGATCGCCTGCACGCCCGGCTTCCGCGGCTGTCCCTTCATCAACGCCGCCGCCGAATACCCCGACGCGGACAGCCCGATCCGCAAGGCCGTCGAGGCGCATCGCCGCTGGAACAGGACGGCGTTCGAGCAGCTCGTCGCCCCGCTCGGGGTCACGAACGCCGCCGAGGTCGCCGACGACCTGATGCTGATCCGCGACGGCGCCATGGTCGCCGGATATCTCGACCAGCCGGCCACCGTCGCCGCCTCGTTCCTCCGCAGCAGCCGGGCCGTCATCGGCATCGGCGACTCGCCCCGGAGCTGATCGGGCCACCCCCCGGCCGAGCCGATCCTCCCGTCTGACCGGCTCGGACCGAAGGTCCCACGATCAGGGGACTTCACGCCGGTCTGAGCGTGCCGTACGGCACCTGTGGCGCGGCTGGTGATCGCGGTTTCCTTGAGATGTCGAGAAAAGAGATAAGACGTCGAAAGGGGCCGGTCATGGCCACCGTCGAAAGGCGCGAGCAGAGGAATCACCACCTCCACGCCGCCGCTCCCACCGTCCCCGCCCCCCGCACGCCCGGCGAGACGCCCGCCACCACGGGAACCGGTCCGGTCCGGTACGTGTGGGCCGCCGCCCGCATCGCCATCGGCTGGGTGTTCCTGTGGGCCTTCCTGGACAAGCTGTTCGGCTGGGGCTTCGCCACCCCCGCCGCCAAGGCGTGGATCAACGGCGGCAGCCCGACCACCGGCTTCCTCAAGGGCACCGCCGAGCACACGTTCGGCGGCCTGTTCGGCGCCCTCGCGGGTCAGGCCTGGGTCGACTGGCTGTTCATGACCGGCCTCGCCGGCATCGGCACCGCACTCGTCCTCGGCATCGGCATGCGCATCGCCGCCGGGGCGGGAGGGCTGCTCCTGCTGATGATGTGGGCCGCCGAACTGCCGCTGACCACCAACCCCTTCATGGACGAGCACATCGTCTACGCCATCGTCCTGGCGGGCCTCGCCCTCGCGGGCGCCGGCACCACCCTCGGGCTCGGCACCCGGTGGGCCGCCATCCCGCTCGTCCGCCGCTTCCCGATCCTCAAGTAGACCCGCGGCCCGTCGGCTCCGGCGCCCACCCCCGCCCCCAGGGGTGGGCGCCTGCTTTACCGGGCCGACCCGCCGCCGAACTGGCGGGTGCCTCTTCGCGGAGACGGCCTACTGACGGCCTACTGCTCGCGGGGCAGGCCGGGCGGGTTGATCAGGGATTCGGGGACGGCCTCGTTGGACAGGCCCCAGCGGGCGAGCACCTTGCCGTAGGTGCCGTCCTTGATGAGCGCGTTGAGTGCGTCGGCGATCGGCTTGGCAAGGCCGTTGCCCTTCTGCGTCATCGCGGCGATGAGGCCCTGGAGCGTGGGACCGGCGCCGGAGAAGGTGCCGACGATCTTCGTGTCTCCGCTCACCGCGGCGTGATACGCGGAGGTCGGGTTGGGCCCGAAGTACGCCTGGATCCGGCCCGACTTGAGCGCCAGGTAGGTGTCGGCCGCCTGCTTGTAGTACTGGATCCGGACGGGCTTCAGCCCGGCGGCCTGGTTCTGCTTGTCCCAGCCCAGCAGGATCTTCTCCTGGTTGGTGCCGGAGCCCACGGCCACGCTGAGCCCGGCGACGTCGGCGGGCTTGGCGATCGAGGTGATCGTGCTGTCCTTCGGCACCTCCCAGGCGAGCTGGTCCAGCCGGTAGGTGGCGAAGTCGTAGATGTCCTTGCGTTCCTCGGTGACGGTGATGTTGGAGAAGCCGGCGGCGTACTTGCCGGACCGCACCGCGAGGAACAGGTTCTCCCACGACGTGGCCTCGATGCGCAGCTTGAGGCCGAGCACGTCGGCGACGAGGGAGGCGATGTCCTCCTCCACCCCGATCGGGGTGACGTTGTCGTCGGCGACGAACGACAGCGGCGGCTCGAACGTGGAGGTGCCGATCAGGAACTCCCCCTTGTCCCGGATCGCGGCGGGCACCTCGGCGGCGATCGCCTCCACCTTCGCGGCCCGGATCCGGTTCTGCTCCGGACTCGTGTTGATCTTCAAGACGCCGGGCGGGACGGCCTCGGCCTCCACAGCGACGGTGCCGTCGTCGGGAACCGTGCCGCAGGCGGCGAGCAGCAGCAGCAGCGCGGACGCGCCCAGCACGGACAACCGGGATAGGGATGGCATGCGATTCCTTGGGGGGTCAGAGCACCTTGCTGAGGAAGGCGCGTGTGCGGTCGTGCGCCGGCCGGTCGAGCACCTGCCCGGGCGGGCCGTGCTCGATGATCTGACCGGCGTCCATGAAGACCACGGTGTCGGCGACCTCGCGGGCGAAACCGATCTCGTGGGTGACGACGATCATGGTGGTGCCGCTGCGGGCGAGCGCCTTCATCACTTCCAGCACCTCGCCCACCAGCTCGGGGTCGAGTGCCGAGGTGGGCTCGTCGAACAGCACGACCTTGGGCCGCAGCGCCAGGGCCCGGGCGATCGCGACCCGTTGTTGCTGTCCCCCGGACAGCTGCCGCGGATATGCGTCGGCCTTGTCCGACAGGCCCACCTGCTCCAGCAGCTCGGCCGCCAGCGCCTCGGCCTCCTCGCGAGGGCGGCCCTGGGCCGAGATGGGGGCCTCGGTCACGTTCTCCCTGACGGTGAGATGGGGGAACAGGTGGAAGTTCTGGAAGACGAAGCCGATCTGGGTGCGCCTGCGCAGGATGTCGCGTTCCCGCAGCTCGTACAGCCGGTCTCCGGACCGCCGGTAGCCGACGAGCTCGCCGTCGATGGCGACGTAGCCGCGATCGATCTTCTCCAGGTGGTTGATGCTGCGCAGCAGCGTCGACTTGCCCGATCCGGACGGACCGATGATCACCGTCACCTCGCCGGGCCGGACCGTCAGGTCCACCCCGCGCAGGACCTCCAGGGGGCCGTAGCTCTTGTGCACGCCGCGCACGTCGACCATGGGGGTGCTCATCGCCGCCCGCCTCCGTCCCAGGCCGGGCCCTGCCGCCGGGCGGCCCGCCGTACGGCGAGGATCCGGCGCGCCCGCTCCAGCGGCGTGGGCGGCAGTGCCCGCGCGAGGCCACGGCCGAACCTGCGTTCCACGTGGTGCTGCACGACCGACAGCACCGTGGTGAGGACGAGATACCAGATCGCGGCCACGAGCAGCATCGCGATCACCCGGCCGTTGCGGTTGTAGATCACCTGGACCTGGTAGAAGAGCTCGGGCAGCGCCATGATGTAGACGACCGAGGTGCCCTTGACCAGGCCGATGATCTCGTTTCCGGCCGCCGGGACGATCGACCGCATGGCCTGCGGAAGCTGGATCCGGAAGATCTGCCTGGCCCTCGGGATGCCGAGCGCGGCGGCCGCCTCCATCTGGCCAGGGTCGACCGAGAGGAAACCGCCCCGCACGATCTCCGCGGCGTACGCCGCCTGGTGCAGCGCCAGGCCGAGCGCGGCGGCCGTCACCGGCCCGATCAGGTCCATCGAGTCGACGGAGAAGAACGCGGGCCCGAACGGCACCCCGAACGAGATCTGCTTGTACAGCGCGGCGAGGTTGTACCAGAACAGCAGTTGCAGGATGAGCGGCACCGACCGGAACAGCCACACGTAGCCCCAGGCCGCCGACGCGAGCAGCGGGACGCGCGACAGCCGCATCAGCGCGAGCACGGTGCCCAGCAGGAAGCCGAGCACGATGCCGAGCGCGGTCAGCTCCACCGTGAACAGCACCGCGTGCAGCACCGAGGGGTGGAACAGGTACGCGCCGACGACCGGCCAGTCCCAGGCCGGGTTGGTGATCAGTGCGTTGACCGCCATCGCCAGCAGCACCGCGACCACCGCGCCGGCGATCCAGCGCCCTGGGTGGCGTGCCTTGACGACGGTCAGGGAGCCGGCGGACTCGGCCGCCGTCTCCTCCAGCACGGCGGGCGCGGTCACCGCGCCCCGGACGTCTGACATGTCTTCATCTTCAGCACATAGACGCAATACCGTCAACACCTACTTGTTTAGTAGGTTTTTATCTAGGATACGTGGCAGGCGGACGAACGACAGGAGGTCCGATGCCGAAGGCATATGTGTTCACCCGATACGGAGGCCCGGAGGTCGAGGCGTTCGCGGACGTCGAACGGCCGGTGCCCGGTCCCGGGCAGGTGCTCGTGGCGGTGCGCGCCGCCGGAGTCAACCCCGTGGACTGGAAACAGCGCGAGGGTCACCTCGCGCAGATCGTCCCGGTCGAGTTCCCGGCCGTGTTCGGCCGCGAGGTGTCCGGAGTGGTCGAGCAGACGGGGGACGGCGTCACCGAGTTCGCGGCCGGTGACGCGGTGTTCGGCAACACGGTCGCCGGCGGATTCGCCAGGTACGCGCTGCTCCCCCGCGAGCTGACCGCGCGCAAGCCCGACGGCCTGTCGTTCGCCGACGCGGCGACCCTGCCCGTGGCGGCCGCCACCGCCTACGACGGCGTGCGCCAGCTCGGACTGCCGGCCGGCGCCACCCTGCTGATCACCGGCGTCGGCGGCGGGGTCGGAGTGGCGGCGGCGCAGATCGCCAGGCACACCGGCGTCACCGTGATCGGCACGGCCGGCTCCGGCAAGAAGGACTTCGTGGAGTCGCTCGGCGTCGTCCACGTCGAGCCGGGGCCCGGCGTGGCCGACCGGATCCGCGCGGCCGCGCCGGACGGCGTCGACGCGGTTTACGACCTGGTCGGCGGCGCCGCGCTGGAGGAGGCGGCCGAGGTGCTGAAGGACCGGTCGAAGCTGATCAGCGCGGCCGACGGGGAGACGGTCACGCGGCTCGGCGGTTCCCTCGTCCTGCGAGCGCGTGACAGGGCGACGCTCGAAGCGGTGGCCGACCTCGCCGCGAGCGGCGCCCTCCGGCCGTACGTCACGCGGACCTTCCCCCTCGCGCAGGCTCCCGAGGCCCTGCGCGCGGTGGAGGACGGCCACGCCCGCGGCAAGATCGTGATCGAGGTGGACGCGTGAGCGCCGGCCGCGGCGAGGCGCCCCGAGGGGAGCCGAAGTGAGCGACCGGCACCTCCTGGACAACCCCGCGTGGGCGTCGCTGACCGGCCCGCACGCGCGCTTCGCCGAACGGTGCGGCGGCGCGCTGCGCTACCCGGACGATGTGTCCCCGTTCTTCGCGCTGCCCGACGCGCCCGGCCCCGCGGACTGGAACGACCTGGCCAAGCTCGCGGGGCCGGGTGCGACGGTCGCGGTCACCGGCGACGCCATCGCGGCGCCGGACGGGTTGCCGGACGGGTGGGAGGTGGTCGCGCACGGCGAGGGCGTGCAACTCGTCGGCGACGACGTGGTCCCCGCCCCCGACGACGAGGCGGTCCGCCTGCGGGCGGCGGACGTGCCCGAGATGCTGGATCTCGTCGCGCGCACGCAGCCGGGCCCGTTCCGGCCGCGCACCATCGAGATGGGCACCTACCTGGGCATCCGCCGCGGCGGCGCGCTGGTCGCGATGGCCGGGGAGCGGCTGCACCCGCCCGGCTGGACGGAGATCAGCGCGGTCTGCACCGATCCGGCCTTCCGCCGCCAGGGCCTGGCGTCGCGGCTGGTCCTGGCCGTCGCCGCCGGCATCCGCGCCCGCGGCGAGACGCCGTTCCTGCACGCCGCCGCGAGCAACGTCTCCGCCATCCGGGTCTACGAGGCGCTCGGCTTCCGCCTGCGCCGGCGGACGACGTTCGCCACCGTACGCGTGCCCGCCGACGTGCCGGTCGCGTGAGACCGGCAGATCGGGCGACCGTTTCACGACACCAGGAGTCCTCGTGACCAAGCAGATCCATCTCGCCGCGCACTTCCCCGGCGTGAACAACACCACGGTCTGGTCCGATCCCGCGTCGGGCAGCCAGATCGACTTCGACTCGTTCCGTCACCTGGCCCAGACGGCCGAACGCGGGAAGTTCGACTTCTTCTTCCTGGCCGAAGGGCTGCGGCTGCGCGAGGCGAAGGGACGCATCCACGACCTGGACGTCGTGGGACGCCCGGAGTCGCTCACCGTCCTTTCCGCCCTGGCCGCCGTCACCACCCACCTGGGGCTCGCCGCGACCGTCAACTCCACCTTCAACGAGCCGTACGAGGTGGCGCGGCGGCTCGCCACGCTCGACCACCTGAGCGGCGGCCGGGCCGCGTGGAACGTGGTGACCAGCTTCGACGCCTTCACCGGGGAGAACTTCCGCCGGGGCGGCTTCCTCGCCGAGGCCGACCGGTACACCCGGGCGAACGAGTTCCTGCAGACCGCCAGGGAGCTGTGGGACTCGTGGGCGGCGGACGCGGTGGCCGCCGACGCGCGGTCGGGGCGGTTCCTGCGGCCCGGCGGCGTCACGCCGTTCCGCCACCAGGGCCGGCACTTCGACATCTCGGGGCTGTTCAACGTGCCGCGCGGCCCGCAGGGCCACCCGGTGATCATCCAGGCCGGCGACTCCGACGAGGGCCGCGAGTTCGCCGCGTCGTCGGCCGACGTGATCTTCAGCAGGCACAGCAAGCTGGAGGAGGGCCGCGCCTTCTACCGTGACGTCAAGCGCAGGCTCGCGGCGTACGGCAGGCGGCCCGAGGACCTCAAGATCCTGCCCGCGGTGACGTACGTGCTGGGCGACACCGAGGCCGAGGCCGCCGAGCGTGCCGTCGAGATCCGCCGCGCGCAGGTGAGCCCGCAGACGGCGCTCTACTTCCTGGAGGCCGTGTGGGGCCGTGACCTGTCGGGATACGACCCCGACGGCCCGCTGCCCGACGTCGAGCCGAACCTGGACGAGGGCGTGACCAAGGGCCACGCGGCGTTCCGCCGCGACCGCGGCGAGCTGGTGGCCAAGTGGCGCGCCCTCGCCGAGGAGAAGAACCTGTCGATCCGCGAGCTCGCCATCGAGGTCTCCACGCCGCAGACCTTCATCGGCACGCCGCGGACGGTCGCCGACGAGATCGACCACTTCGTGCAGTCCGACGCGGCCGACGGCTTCATCTTCGTCCCCCACCTGACCCCGGGCGGGCTGGACGACCTGGTCGACAAGGTCGTCCCCCTGTTGCAGGAGAAGGGCGTGTTCCGGGCCGACTACACCGGGCCCACCCTCCGCGACCACCTCGGCCTCGCCCCCCGCACTCCGAACCGCATCGAGGAGACCTCATGACCCTGCATCTCGCCGTCGCGCTGGACGGGGCGGGCTGGCACCCGGCCGCGTGGCGGGCCGAGGGCGCGCGGCCCGACCGGCTGTTCACCCCCGGATACTGGGCCGAGCTCGTCGCCGAGGCGGAGCGCGGCCTGCTCGACTTCGTCACGTTCGAAGACGCGCTCGGCCTGCAGTCCTCCCGGCTCAACGAGCCGGACGGCCGCCTCGACCAGGTGCGCGGGCGGCTCGACGCGGTGCTGATCGCCTCGCGGGTGGCCCCGCTGTCCTCGCGGATCGGCCTCGTGCCGACCACGAGCACGACGCACACCGAGCCGTTCCACGTCGCGATCGGCATCGCCTCGCTCGACCACATCAGCCGCGGCAGGGCCGGCTGGCGGCCCCAGATCTCCGGCCGTCCCGACTACGTCGCGCACTTCGGCCGCCGCCCTCCGTTCCCGCCGCAGGACTACTCCCTCGACCGGGATCCCGCCTTCGCCGAGCACGTGCGGGCCCTGTTCGCCGAGGCCGCCGACGCGGTCGAGGTGGTCCGCCGCCTGTGGGACAGCTGGGAGGACGACGCCGAGATCCGCGACGTCGCGACCGGCCGCTTCATCGACCGCGACAAGCTCCACTACATCGACTTCCGCGGCGAGTTCTTCAGCGTGAAGGGCCCCTCGATCACGCCGCGCTCCCCGCAGGGCCAGCCGCTGGTCACCTCCCTGGCCCACGACAGGCTGCCGTACGAGTTCGCGGCCCGGTCCTCCGACGTCGTGTACGTCACGCCGCGCGACCGGGAGGACGCGGCGGCGATCGTCGGGAGCGTACGGGCCGCGGAGGCGGCGGTGGGACGCACCGAGCCGCCGTTGCGGATCTTCGCGGATCTCGTGGTGTTCCTCGACGCCCACGACGCGGCCGGGCGCAAGGCCCGGTTGGACGACCTCGACGGCGCGGCGTTCGAGTCGGACGCCCACGTCTTCACCGGCACCCCCGAGGAGCTCGCCGGGCTGCTGCTGGAGTGGCGGGAGGCGGGGCTGGAGGGCTTCCGGCTCAGGCCGGGCGTGCTGCCGCACGACCTGACGGCGATCACCCGTGGTCTGGTGCCCGCCCTGCAGAACGCGGGCGCGTTCCGGTCGGCGTACGACACGGCGGACCTGCGCGGGCGGCTCGGCCTGGACCGCCCCGCCAGCCGCTACGCGGCCTGAAGTCGTGTGCGGGGCGAGGCGGCCGGGCTCGCCCCGCACAGCTTCATCCGGGGAGCCGGGGCACGGCCGCCAGCAGCTCCCGGGTGTACGGATGCCGGGGATGACGGAAGACCTCGCCGGCGTCGCCCTCCTCCACGACACGGCCGTCCTTCATCACCAGGACCCGGTCGCTCAGGTGGCGGACGACGCCCAGGTCGTGGGAGATGAACAGCAGCGCCGTCCCGTCCTCGGCCTGGATCTCGGCCAGCAGGTCGAGCACCTGGGCCTGCACGGACACGTCGAGCGCGGAGACGGGCTCGTCGCAGATCAGCACCTCGGGCCGGGACGCGAGCGCGCGGGCGATGGCCACCCGCTGCCGCTGGCCGCCGGACAGCTCGCGCGGACGCCGGCCGAGCAGTTCGGGCGGCAGCCCCACCCGGCCCAGCAGCTCGACCGCGCGTTCCCTGCGCCGGCCGCGCGGCAGCGCCGACAGCGGGTCGGTGACCAGGCGGCCCACCGTGTGGCGCGGGTCGAAGGAGTCGAGCGGGTTCTGCGCGATCACCTGGATCGCGGGACGGAGAGGGCGCCGCCGCCGCTCGGGCAGGGCGCTCCACGGGCCTCCCCGCAGGCTCACCTCGCCCGCGTCGGGCGCGAGCAGGCCGAGGGCCAGCCGCGCGAGGGTCGTCTTGCCCGACCCCGACTCGCCGACGACGCCGAGCGTCTCCCCCGCGTGCAGGCGGAAGGAGACGCCGTCCACGGCCTTGCGCGAGCCGTACGCGACCGACAGCCCCGTGGCGGCGAGCACGGGATCGCGCGGGGCCGGGGTGAGGGACGGGGTGGAGGCCGGGGAGCGGGACGGCCGGCGCGGCGCGGTAGACGCGGAGGGCACGGCGGCGAGCAGTGCCCGCGTGTAGTCGTGCCGCGGAGTCGTCAGCACCTCCCGCGCCGGGCCGTCCTCGACCACCAGGCCGTCCTTCATGACCAGGACGCGGTCGGCCATGGTGGCCACCACGGCGAGGTCGTGGCTGATCATCAGCAGCGCCGTCCCGGCCGCCTTCCGATCCGCGAGCAGCCGCAGGATCTGGGCCTGCACGGTCACGTCGAGGGCGGTCGTGGGCTCGTCCGCGATGATCAGCTCGGGCTCGGCGGCGATGGCGGAGGCGATCAGCGCCCGTTGCCGCAGCCCGCCGGACAGCTGGTGGGGGTGCTGCCCCACGCGGGTCTCCGGGTCCGGTATGCCCACGGCCGCCAGCAGCTCCCGTACGCGCTCCGGCCGGGCCCGGCGGGGCACCACGTCGTGCTCGGCCAGCACCTCGGTGATCTCGGCCCCCACGGTGCGCAGCGGGTCGAGCGAGACGAGGGCGTCCTGCAGGACCAGCCCGGCGAACCTGCCGCGCAGGCGGCGCCACTCGCGCGGGCCGAAGGTCAGGGCGTCCCCGCCGCCGACGCGGAACGCCGACGCCCGCACCGTCGCGCCCGGGCCCGCCAGGCCGATGAGCGAGCGGGCGGTCACGCTCTTGCCCGACCCCGACTCGCCGACCAGGGCGACGCACTCCCCCGGCGCGATCGACAGCGACACCCCGCGTACGGCCTCGACGCCGGAGGCGGGGAACGAGACCCGCAGGTCCTCCACCGCGACCAGCGGCGCGGCGCCGGCGGCGGGATGGGCGCGGGTGACCGCGAGCTCTGTCATGGTGTCCTTCCCTCGAAACGCCGCTGAAGATGCCGCCCGGCCACGGTCAGGCACACGACCGACAGGGTGAGGGCCACCCCCGGGGAGAAGGCCACCCACGAGGCGACCCGCAGGTAGTCCCGCGACTCGGCCAGCATGGTGCCCCACTCCGGGGCGGGCGGCTGGGGTCCCATGCCGAGGAAGCTGAGGCCGGATGTGGCGATGACGGCCTGACCGAGCCCGATCGTGGCCAGCACGGGGACGGGCCCGACGACGTTGGGCAGCACGTGCCGCACGATCACGCGGAGCCGCGAGTGGCCGAACGTCACCGCCTGCTCGACGTAGCCGGAGCGGCGCACGACGAACGTCTGCGCCCGCACGACACGCGCGTACGTGGGGATCTGGGCGATCCCGATGGCGGCGACGACGTTCCAGGTGCCGGGGCCCGTGATGGCGATCACGAGGAGCGCGAGCAGCAGCTCGGGGAAGGTCGACAGCACGTCGAACAGGCGGGCCAGCGCCTCGCCGGCGAGGCGGGCCGCCAGCCCGGCGGCCAGGCCGAGCAGCGAGCCCGCGCCCACCGCGAGCGCGGTCGCGAGGGCCCCGATGCCGAGCGAGTGGCGGGCGCCGTAGACGACTCGGGCGAACACGTCCCGCCCGAGGTGGTCGGTGCCGAGCGGATGGCCCGCGCCGGGCGGGGCCAGCGCCCGCAGCGGGTCGGCCGCCAGCGGGTCGACCCGGGTGACCAGGCCCGGGGCCGCCACGGCCACGACCAGGGCGGCCAGGACGAGCAACGCGACGACGAGGCCGGGACGCACGCGGGCGCCGGGCCGGGCGGCGGATCGGACGACGGGGGCGGCGACGGCCATCACGCGCTCCTGAGCCGGGGGTCGATGAGCCGGTAGGCGAGGTCGAGCAGGGCGCTGATCGTCACGTAGACCGCCGCCGACAGGATGACGACGGCCATCACGACCGGCATGTCCTTGCCGGTGACGGCCTGCATGGTCACCCGGCCGAGCCCCGGGCGGCCGAAGAGCGCCTCGGTGATGACGGCCCCGCCGAGCAGGACACCGGTGAACCAGCCGGTGAGGGTGACGGCGGGCAGCAACGCGTGCCGCAGCGCGTGCCGGGCCACCACGGCACGCTCGCTGAGGCCGCGCGAGCGCGCCGTCACCGCGAACGGCTGCTCCAGGGCGCGTTCCAGGCCCTCCCTGAGCACCTGCCCGAGCACGCCGGCGACGGGCAGGCCGAGCGCCAGCGCGGGCAGGACGAGCGCCTGCGGGTCGGCCGCGCCCGAGACGGGAAACCAGCCGAGCGAGAACGAGAACACGAAAAGCAGCACGATACCGATCACGAACTGCGGCACCGACACCGCCACCAGCTCGGCGGCGGAGACGATCCGGCGCGGCCAGACCGACCTGCCCGCCGTCGCGACCGCCACGACGAGCGCCAGCACGACGCCGACCACGGCGGCCGCCAGGGTCAGCCGCACGGTCGGGCCCACCTGCCCGGCCAGGATTTCGCTGACGTCGCGCTGCAACTGGTAGGAGCGGCCGAGGTCGCCGTGCAGCAGCCGGCCGAGATAGCTCAGGTAGCGCACTGCCTCGGGCCGGTCCAGCCCCCACTCGGCGATGATCTGCGCCCGGATCTCCGGCGTGTCGGCGCCGTCGCCCACGAGGATGTCGACGGTGTCGCCGGGCGCCAGCAGCAGGGCGACGTACGCGGTCGTGGCCGCCGCCCACAGCACGGCCACGGCCGAGACGAGCCTGCGCACCGGCGTGCCCAGCCAGGCGGGCACCCGCAGGTCCGGAAGCCGCGGCCGCGCCGGGGGCCGCCGGGCCGGCAGCGTCGCAGTCATGCGGCGATCCGCACGTCGTAGACGCCGCGCGGCGTGCCCGAGACGGGGTCGAAGCCGAGGCCCTGCACGTTCTTGCTCGCCGCGATCTGGTCGGAGGGGACGTAGATGGGGAAGACGACCGCCTCGTCGGCCACCACCTTGCGCTGGACCTTCGCGTACAGGGCCTTCCGCTCGGCGGGGTCGGAGCTCGCCGACGCGCCGGCGAGCCACTTGTCGAGGGTGGCGTCCTCGTAGTGGGTGCGGTTGATGGCCCCGCCCCTCGGCAGGATGAGGTTGAGCGCGGCCCCGGCGTCGGAGTCGCCGCGCGAGTTCTCGAAGATCTCGTACGCGTCGTCGTCGTACGCCTTCTGCGCCGTGCCCTGGTCCACGATCTTCACCTGGAAGTCGATGCCCGCCGTCTGCTTGACCTGCGCCTGGATGGCCTGGGCCAGGATGTCCCTGCGGTCGCGGACGTACGGCGCCGCGGCCACCGAGCGGACCGTCAGCCGCTTGCCGTCCTTGGTCCGGTAGCCCTCGGCGTCGCGCTGGGTCCAGCCCGCCGCGTCGAGCAGCGCGTTCGCCTTGGCGGCGTCCCCGCCGTACGTCTTCTCCAGCGACGGGTCGTAGAACGGGCTGGTGTCGGCGACGACGCTCCAGGCCCGCTTGGCGGTGCCCTGGTAGACGGACGCCAGCACGGTGTCGAGGTCGACGGCCTCCCGGAACGCCTGCCGCACGCGCTTGTCGTCGAAGGGCGGGTGGGAGGTGTTGAAGTAGTAGGAGAACGCCGTGCCGGAGTTGAGCGCCGACTGGAAGGACAGCGAGGGATCGCTCTTGACCGTCTGGATGTCGGTGGCCGGGACGCCCTCGATGACCTGAACCTGCCCGGAGGTGAGCGCGCCGATGCGGACGGCCGCCTGTGGCAGGAAGCGGTAGGTGACCTCCGGCAGGTACGCCGGTCCCTGGTGGGCGCTGCCCTGCGGCGGCCAGTTGTAGCGGGGGTTGCGCGTGTAGTGGACCTCCTGGCCCCGCACATAGCGGTCGAGGACGAACGGGCCGGTCCCGACCACGTCCGGCCCGCCGGCCTTCAGGTCCTTGGCCTCCTTGAGGGACTTCGGGGACACCTGCCCCGCGTACGGCGAGGCGAGGAAGTCGAGGAACAGCCCGTCCCGCTCCTTCAGCGTGATCTTCAGGGTGGTGGGCGAGACCACCTCGGCCTTGTCGAAGGCGTGCAGCTGGATGGCGGCGACCGCCGGGTTGTAGCCGGGCTCGCGCAGCTTGTCGAGGTTGGCCTTCACCGCCGCCGCGTCGAACTTCGTGCCGTCCTGGAAGGTGACGTCGTCGCGCAGCTCCAGCGTGTAGGTGCGGCCGTCGTCCGAGACCCTCCACGACGTGGCGAGCCAGGGGACGAACGACCCGTCCTCGCCGCGCGCGAGGAGCGCGTCGAACTGGTTGAACACCAGCAGCCTGGCCTTGTTCTGCGCCCACAGGTGGGGGTTGAACGTGATGGGCTCGGTCTCGACGGCCCACGTGAGAGAGGTGCCGCCGCCGGTCTGCTCGGACGGCGTCTGGGAACCGCACGCGGCCAGGGCCGCGGCGAGGATGAAGGGCAGCGCGCCCCTGATGGCCTTCACAGTGCTCCTCCTGCCGTGCCGGTCTGCCATGCCTCCGCGAGCAGCTCGTAGGAGCGCACCCGGTCGGCGTGTTCGTGCGTGATCGTGGTGACCAGCAGCTCGTCCGCGCCCGTGACCCGCTGGAGCACGCGCAGCCGTTCGACGACCGTCTCCGGCGAGCCCGCGAACTGGGTGTCCACCCGGTCGGCCACGAGCTCCCGGTCGGCCTCGCTCCAGACGTGCGCGTCCGCCTCCTCGGGCGTCGGGTAGGGGATCGCCCCCTGGCCTGTGCGGATGGCGCGCACCCACAGGCCGTACGGCTTGGCCAGTTCCCTGGCCGTCGCGTCGTCCTCGGCCACGACCACGTCCGCGGAGACGACGACGTACGGCTCGGACAGCACCTTGGACGGCGTGAACGCCTCCCGGTAGGCCTCCACGGCCTCCAGCACCGACGCTGGGCTGACGTGATAGTTGGCGGCGAACGGAAGCCCGCGCTCCCCCGCCACCTTCGCGCTCTGCCCGCCGCTGCTGCCGAGGATCCACAGCTCCACTTCGGCGCCCTCGCCCGGCACCGCGTGCACCGCGATCCCGTCGGGCGACCGGTAGGTGCCCTCGAGGAAGGCGACGATCTCTTCGACCTGCTCGGCGAAGTCGGGGGTCCGCGCGCCCGGCTGTTGCAGCAGCGCGGCCTGGACGGCGAGCTGCGGCAGGCGGGCCAGCTCGGCGAAGGAGAACGCGGGCGGGATCAGCAGCCCGTCCACCACCCGCGACTCACGCGGCGCCGCGGCCGGGGCGGGTGCCTGACGGGCCTGGGCGGCCACGACCTCGGCCCTGCGCTGCCCGGAACGGCCGAGCCCGAGGTCGATCCGGCCGGGATGGAGCGCGTCGATGAGGCCGAACTGCTCGACCACCGCGATGGGCGTCTGGTGGCCGAGCTGCACCGCGCCCGAACCCACCCTGATGTGGTTCGTCGCGGCCGCGATGAGGCCGATGAGCACCGCCGGGGCCGAGCTCGCGACACCGGCCGCGAAGTGGTGCTCGGCCACCCAGTAGCGGAGATACCCGAGCCGCTCGGCGTGGCGGGCGAGGTCGATGCTGTTGCGCAACGCGTCTCCCGCGCCGCTGCCGGACGGGATCGGGGCCAGGTCGAGGATCGACAGGGGAACCGGCCGCACCGTGTTCGACTGTGCTGTCTGCTTGGGGACGGTCATGCCGGCGCTCCGGTGCTCGTGAGGGTGCTCGTGAGGGGGGTGTTCTCGGGGAACGGCCGGCTCGGGATCTCCTTGCGCAGCACGGGGGCGATGTCGCTCTGGAACAGCTCAAGGGCCTCCCGGTGCTGCGCCCGGGTCAGGCCGTCGCCGTCCGCGCTGATGTGCATGACCTCGTGGCCGAGCCGCGCGTGATAGCGCAGGACCTTGTCGATGATCTGCTGGGGGCTGCCCACGAGGATCGAGCCGCGCTCGATGGCGTCCTCCAGCGAGTGGAAGACCGGTTCCACGCCCGCTTTGCGGAACAGCGCGACCCGGGCGTCGTAGATCGGGCGATAGGTGGCGATCGCCTCCTGGGAGGTGCGTGCCGTGTAGAAGCCGGCGCTGCCCGCGCCCACCAGCGCGTCGGCCGGGTCGTGCCCGTAGTGCGCCCATCGTTCGCGGTAGTGGTCGACCAGCTCGGCGTACGGCTCGATGGGGTTGGTGACGTTCGCCGAGAACAGCGGGTCGCCATAGCGGGCGGCCAGCTCGACCGAGTCCTTGCTGGTGGCGCTGCCGTGCCAGACCCGGATCGGCCGCTGCAGGGGGCGCGGCCACGTCTCCGCGTCCGTGAGGGACGGCCGGAACCGGCCCTCCCAGGTGACCTTGTCCTCCCGCCAGAGCCTGCGGAACAGTTCGTACGCCTCCCGGTTGCGGTCCCACTGGTCTTCGGGGGTGACGTGGAAGAGCCGCGCCTGGGCCGACCCGTTCCCCTTGCCGATCATCAGCTCCAGCCGGCCGCCCGACAGGTGATCGAGCGTCGCGTAGTCCTCGTACGCCCGCACGGGGTCGAGCAGGCTGAGCGTGGTGACCGCGGTGAACAGCCGGATGCGAGAGGTCAGGGCGGCGATGTGGCTGAGCACGACCGGCGGCGACGAGGAGATGAAGGGCCGCTCGTGCCGCTCTCCCACCCCGAAGCCGTCGAAGCCCAGCTCCTCGGCGAGCACGGCGCCGTCCACGACGTCGCGGAACCGTTCGGTGGTGGATTTGGTCTCGCCGGTCAGCGGGTCTGGCCCGTGCGCGATGAGGGTGATGGCGAGGAATTTCACGGGGTCGCATACCTCCCGGGGGGCGGCTTTACCTACTAACTATGTAGGAAAAGCATGCTTTGTCAACGGCTGGGATGGGCCGGTGGCAGGATGATTGCGATAGTGGTCATTGCGGTCACGGTGCGGAGGCGGCGCCCGCCGGATCGCGGGGGGAGCCGGAGGAGGCCGATGAGCCCGAGAAACCATCGCATCGCCGTGCTCGTGCTGGAGGGCGCGAAACCGCTCGACGTCGGCATCCCGGCGCAGGTGTTCTCCAACCGGCCGAGCATGCCGTACGAGGTGCGGGTGTGCGGCCCCGCGCCCGGGCTGGTGACCGGCGGCGACGGCCTCTCCTATCACGTGGCCGAGGGCCTCGGCGCCTTCGAGGAGGCCGACACGATCTTCATCCCCGGCTACCGGGAGCCCGCGACCACGGAACCGCCGGCCGCGGTCGTCGGCGCGCTCATGGCCGCCCACGAGCGCGGCACCCGGCTCGCGGCCATCTCGACGGGGGCGTTCGCGCTGGCGGCGACGGGCCTGCTCGACGGCAAGCGGGCGACGACCCACTGGCACTACACCAAGGCCCTCGCCGCCCGGCATCCGCTCGTACGGGTGGACGAGAACGTGCTGTTCGTGGACGAGGGCGACGTGCTGACGTCGGCGGGCGCGGCGTCCGGCATCGACCTGTGCCTCCACCTGGTGCGGCGCGACCACGGCGTCGGGCTGTCCAACCACGTGGCGAGACGGCTGGTGGCGGCGCCCTACCGCAGCGGAGGCCAGGCGCAGTACGTGCCCCGCAGCGTCCCCGAGCCGCTCGGCGACCTTTTCGCGAACACGCGCGAGTGGGCCCTGGCACACCTGTCGGAACGGCTGACCCTGGAGACCCTCGCCCGGCACGCGCGGGTGTCGCCGCGCACCTTCTCCCGGCGGTTCGTGGAGGACACCGGCTACACGCCGATGCAGTGGGTGCTGCGGGCACGGGTGGATCTGGCACGCGAGCTGCTCGAACGCACCGATTTGGGTGTGGAGCAGATCGCCGACCGGGTCGGGCTCGGCACCGGCGCCAACCTGCGCCTGCACTTCCAGCGCATCCTCGGCACCTCCCCCACCGAGTATCGCCACACCTTCTCCGCCTGACGCCCGGACGGCGGTGGCGAGATCCTTGCGGACGGTGGCGAAACTTCTGGCTTGATCCTTGCGTACGATGTCTTTCGAGCCACTGTCGGCGCGGCGTCCGGGTGCCGATCATGGAGCGCGGAACGAAAGGAACGCCCATGACTCGCATCGCCGTCAACGGATTCGGCCGCATCGGACGCAACACCCTCCGCGCCCTGATCGAACGTGACAGCGACCTCGAAGTGGTCGCCGTCAACGACCTCACCGCCCCCGAGACCCTCGCGCACCTGCTGAAGTACGACAGCGCCCTCGGCCGTCTCGGCCGCTCCGTCGAGGTGGACGGCGCCGCGCTCGTGGTCGGCGGCCGCCGCATCGCGGTGCTCGCCGAACGCGAACCCGCCAAGCTGCCCTGGTCGGAGTTCGGCGTGGACATCGTGCTGGAGTCCACCGGCCGCTTCACCAAGGCGGAGGCCGCCCGCGCGCACATCGACGCCGGCGCCAGGCGCGTGCTGGTGAGCGCCCCCTCCGACGGCGCCGACGTCACCCTCGCCTACGGCGTGAACACCGAGGCGTACGACCCCGCCCGGCACGTGGTCGTCTCGAACGCCTCGTGCACCACGAACGCGCTGGCTCCGCTGGCGTCGGTGCTGGACGACCTGGCCGGCATCGAGCACGGCTTCATGACCACGGTGCACGCCTACACCCAGGAGCAGAACCTCCAGGACGGCCCGCACCGCGACCTGCGCCGTGCCCGCGCGGCAGGTGTGAACATCGTGCCCACCACCACGGGGGCCGCCAAGGCCATCGGCCTGGTGCTGCCGAACCTCGACGGCAAGCTCTCGGGCGACTCGATCCGGGTGCCGGTGCCGGTGGGCTCGATCGTGGAGCTGAACACCGCCGTCTCACGGGAGGTCACCCGCGACGAGGTGCTCGCGGCCTACCGCGCCGCCGCCGACGGCAGGCTGAAGGGCATCCTCGACTACGCGGACGAGCCGCTGGTCTCCAGCGACATCACCGGGCAGCCCGCGTCGGCGATCTTCGATGCCGCCCTGACCCGCGTCGAGGGCAGGCACGTCAAGGTCGTGGCCTGGTACGACAACGAGTGGGGCTTCTCCAACCGGGTCGTCGACACGCTGGAGCTGCTCGCCCGCGCCTGAGCCCGCACGCCGGCCTGCCGTGCATGCGGCTCACATCGTGTGCCGGCGCTCCCGCCCGGTGCGCCACTCGGCCAGCAGCACCGTGGCGTCGTCCTGCAGCCGGCCGCGCTGGTAGACGAGGATCGAGTGGATCAGGCGGCGTAGCGACTCCGGGGCGGCGACGCCGTCGAACTCGCGCCGGATGACGAAGTCGGCGAAGCGCTCCAGCCCGAACCGCTCCCCGTCCGGGGTCTGCGCCTCGATGATGCCGTCCGTGTAGAACAGCAGCCGGTCGCCGGGCTCCAGCTGGCGGCGCGCGAGCACGGAGGCCGGGCCCAGGCGCAGGCCCATCGGGGTGTCCGGCGGGGTGTCCAGCACGCAGGCCAACCGCCCCCGCCGCAGCACGAGCGGTGGCGGATGCCCCCGGTTCACCCAGGTCAGCCATCCGGTGCGCAGATCCAGGTCGGCCAGCACCGCGGTGGCGAAACGTGAAGCGCCGAACTCCCCGGCGATCGCCTCGTCGATCGCGTCGCTGACGTCGAGCAGCCCGGCCCGGCGCCTGCGGCGGTTGTTGCGGTAGGCGCTCAGGGCGATGGCCGCGGTCAGCCCGGCGGAGGTGTCGTGCCCCATGGCGTCGAAGATCCCCAGGTGGAGGGTGGTGCCGTCGAGGGCGTAGTCGAAGGCGTCCCCGCCGACGCGGTAGGCCGGCTCCAGCGCCGCGCTCACCGTCATCGTCTCGGTCGCGAAGCTCTTGACGGGCAGCAGCGTCCACAGCATCTCGGCCGACAGGTGCATCTCCTCGGTGCGCACCAGCCGGGCGAACGCGTCGCTGTAGGCCCGCTTGCTCACCACGAGCAGCGCGACCAGGCCGCCCAGCTCGGTCAGGATCCGCTCGGTGGCCGCGTCGACCACGGGCACGGTCACGCCGAGCACCCCGACCCGTTCCGTGCCGTTCAGCATCGGCACCCACAGCCGCCGCGGCGCCTCGCTGCCGAGGGGTTCCGCGGTCTCGGCGGCGTACGGGTCGACCGCGGGACGCGCCTGGACGATCTCCAGGTCGCGGAAGGCACGGCCCGCCAGGGTCGTGTCGATGGCGAGGCGGTTCAGGGGCTCGCCGTACGCGTCGCTCTGCCCCGGCAGCGGCACGAGATACAGCGCCCGCAGGCTGGCGACGTAGATCATGACCTCGCTGAAGCCGAGCGGCCTGACGTGCTCGATGACGAATGACGCCAGGTCTTCCAGGGGCGTCAGATGGTGATCACGCACCAGACCGCCCCAGATGCGCCCGGTGTCAGGGCACCCGTTCACCTACCTCCCCCGCTGCCCGTCCTGCGGCATATTCCCGACGCTACCCCGCCCCGCTTCACACCGAACCAAGGCGCAGGCCAGGGGTTTTACCCTGTTTATGGAAGACTGAGCGGCTGTGACCCCCGTGCTCGACCTCGCCGGAATTTTCGTATTCGCCCTGTCCGGCGCGCTGGAGGGCGTACGCAAGCGGTTCGATGCGGTCGGCATCGCGGTGCTCGCGTTCTTCACGGCCGTCGGCGGCGGCATCGTGCGCGACCTGTTCATCGGCGTGCAGCCCGCCGCGCTGCGCGACACGGCCTATCTCCTCGTGCCGATCGCCGCCGCCGTCATCGCGTTCTTCTGGCATCGCCAGGTCGAACGGGCCATGCCCGGGGTGCTGGTCTTCGACGCGGCGGGCCTCGGCCTGTTCTGCGCGGTCGGGACGTCCAAGGCGCTGTATTACGGCCTCGCGCCGATGCACGCCGTGTTCCTCGGAGTCTGCACGGCGGTCGGCGGCGGCGTCCTCAGGGACGTCCTGTCCGGCGAGAAGCCGACCCTGCTCTACGACCGGGAGCTCTACGCCGTGCCTGCCATGCTCGGCTCCACGATGATGGCCGTGCTGTACGCGCTGGACGTCCGGGGGTTCACCGCCACCCTGTCCTCGGCGGTGGTCGCCTTCGCGTTCCGCATCCTCGGAAGCCGTCAAGAAATAAGGCGTTGCTTCGTGATCTTCGGCTCGTTGAGATGGTATGGCGATCTCCAGCGAGGTCCGCGGCCAACTCGCGCGGAAATTCGAGGCATTACGCCCGCATCTGAACGAACGACAGCATCGGCTGGTGCTGGCGACCGAGGCGCGGCTGCTGGGACACGGTGGGGTGCGGGCTGTCGCTCAGGCCGCTGGGGTCAGCGAGACGACCGTCCGTAACGGCATCTTCGAGCTGGAAGAAGGCCGGAAGCCGCTTCCGGCAGGTCGTGTCCGACGATCCGGGGGTGGTCGCAAGCGTGTTGAAGACGACGATCCGGCCGTCCTGACGGCGCTGCTGGGGCTGGTGGAGCCGGATGAGCGCGGCGACCCGCAATCCCCGCTGCGGTGGACGACCAAGTCGCTACGCCACCTGGCCGCCGAGCTGACCCGGCAAGGACACGGTGTATCGGCGCCCACGGTAGGACGATTGCTGAAGACGGCCGGGTTCAGCCTGCAAGCCAACGTCAAGACCCTCGAAGGCGCCCAGCACCCCGACCGTGACGCCCAGTTCCGCTATATCAACGAGCAGGTCAAAGCCCATCAGGCTGACGGCGAGCCGGTGATCAGCGTGGACACCAAGAAGCGGGAACAGCTGGGCCGGCTCCCGATGACCGGACGCGAGTGGCGCCCCAGGGGCGAGCCGATCGAGGTCGAAGACCACCACTTCTTCTTCTCCGGTCCGGACGTCGAGCAGGCGATCCCGTACGGGATCTACGACATCACGGCCAACACCGGCTGGGTGAACGTCGGTGTCGACCATGACACCTCGGTGTTCGCGGTGGAGTCCATCCGCCGCTGGTGGAAAGCGCGCGGCCGCCACGACTACCCGTCCGCCTCACGGCTACTGATCACTGCGGACGCGGGCGGCTCCAACGGTTACCGTTATCGGGTCTGGAAGAGCGAACTGGCCGCGTTGGCCGCCGAGACCGGGCTGGTGATCACGGTCTGTCACTTCCCGCCCGGCACCTCCAAATGGAACAAGATCGAGCACCGGCTGTTCTCCCACATCACCCTCAACTGGCGCGGCAGGCCCCTGACCAGTCATGACGTAGTGGTCAACACCATCGCTTCCACCCAGACCAGTACCGGACTGCGGGTGGAGGCGGTTTTGGACACCGGCGACTACCCGACCGGTGTCGCGATCAGCAAGGAGCGCTTCGCCGCCCTGCCCCTGGAACGACACGCCACCCACGGCACCTGGAACTACACCCTGCGCCCAGTAATGGCCGACGACCCGGCCACGTCCCAGCCGGTGAGCGAGGGCGACGGACCCGCGCAGCGGCGCCAGGCCATGCTGCTGCGTCTGGCCGATCCGCGGCTGACCGGCATGAGCACCCCTCAACTACGCCAGCTGGCCACCGCGCTCGCGCCTGCACAGGCCGCCCGCACCCAGGAACGGCACAGCCGGCAACGCGGCGGCCGAGCTCGGCGCGCCACCGGCAACCTCCGCGCCAAGCCCTTGTTCGACGCCGCCGCCCGCCTCCTGCTCACGCTCCTCTACCAGCGGCAGGTCTGTTCCATGAAGGTCCTGGCCGACCTTCTGGAGGTCACCGACGTCTGCATCGCCGACCTGGTGAAGGAGACCCGCAGAGTCTTGGAAGACCACGGCCACCACGCCGGAGCCGCTCAGGTCCGCTTCGCCAAACCCGCCGCTCTCCTCGGCTTCTTGGACACCGGCCAGCGCCCCGCACGAGCCGTGATCATCGATCAACTGTCCCATCCGGTTCTGACCGGGATCAGCCGCGACGAACTCCGTCTCCTCATCCAGCGCCTCGCCGCAGCACAGGTCGCTCAAGGCGAGCGCCTCGGCTACCAGCGGCGGGGCGGGCACCGCCAGCCCGGGACCCGATCCGGCGTCTTCCCCCAGAAGATCAGCAACAGCGAACGGGTCGTGCTCACGATTCTCTACCAGCGGAAACTCTGCACGATGGATGTCCTGGCCGACGTTCTAGGCGATGTCAGCAGATCGTCCATCGGCAACGTCATCCGCGAAACCCGTCCCCTGCTCCAGCAAGCAGGCCACATTCCCCCCGACGCGCCAATCCGATACCGCACTGCAGCAAATCTGCTCGCCGCAGTGCCAAACGACCGCGACACACCGACAAGTTGATCTTTTACGGCTTCTCGCCATGCGGTATCGCTGGCGTGCGCCCCTGGCCTGGGGTCTCGGCGGGAGGGAGTAGCGATGGGCGACGTACGGGTGGGGGTCGAGGGACCGATCACCACGATCTGGATGGACCGGCCCGACCGGCGCAACGCCGTCGACCGGGGCATGGCCGGGGAGTTGCGGGCGGCCTTCGAGGAGTTCGAGGCCGACCCGGACCAGCGGGTGGCGATCCTGGCCGGCAGCGGCGGCACCTTCTGCGCGGGCGCCGATCTGACCGCGGTCGGCGACCCCGCGCGGCGCAACGAGCTCGACCCCGAGGGAGGCGGTGGCGGCCCGATGGGGCCGACCCGGATGCACCTGAGCAAACCGCTGATCGCCGCGATCAGCGGATACGCCGTCGCGGGGGGTCTGGAGCTGGCGCTGCTGGCCGACCTGCGCGTTGTCGAGTCCGACGCGGTGCTGGGGGTGTTCTGCCGCCGCTGGGGGGTGCCGCTCATCGACGGCGGCACGGTCCGGCTGCCGCGGATCGTCGGTCTCGGACGCGCCCTCGACATGATCCTCACCGGCCGCCCGGTGCACGCCGGGGAAGCCCTCGCGATCGGGCTGGCCAACCGGGTCGTCGGGCCGGGCCGGGCGGTCGAGGCGGCCCGTGAGCTGGCCGGGCAGATCGCGGCGTTCCCCTTCGCATGCGTCCTGGCCGACCGGGCCTCCACGTACGCCGCCCTCGACCTGCCCCTGGCCGAGGCGTTGCGCGCCGAGGGGGCGGCGGGCGTACCGATCGTGGAGCGCGAGGGCGTGGCCGGCGCGGCCCGCTTCGCCGCCGGCGCAGGCCGTCACGGCGTCGCCGAACCCGGCGCGCCCTGACGCGGAAGGGCCTCCGGCGAAGTGGCCGGTTCCAGCGCGCACGGGCAGGCGATGATCAGCACCGCGACCGCGGCGGTGAACGCCGGCGCCACGCCTTCGCCGATGCCGGGCCAGTCCCCCAGGGTGGCGACCGACAGGGCGATGACGATCGGGACGAAGATCCCGGAGCTGCGGTCGCCGACTCCGAGCAGCCCCTGCCGTGCACCTACCTGTCGGCGGTGCCGCTCGCCGGGCTCGCCCTCGACAGCGCCTTCGGCCGGTCCTGCGCCGACCCGATCGCCGCCCTGGTCGTCGCCGCCGTAGGGGTCGAGGAAGGTCGCGAAGCCCTGGCGGGAGGACACCTGCGGTCATCCTGGTCCGGCCGGTGCGGCGGCCCGTGCTGCTCCTGCATCCGCGTACGCGCCCGCACGGTGGGACCACGCGGGAAGGGGTTGCAACCGATACCCAGGTACAGGCTTACCGTCAGAGGCATGACCCGGGACATCGCCTCTGAATGGGGATGGGCTCCCTCAGCGTGCACCCTGCCGACCGTCGGGCGGCCACTGCGGCTGGCCGAGTTCGACGCCCTGTTCGCCGAGGCCGTCCAAGCGGTGCGGCGCCCCGGGCGTGAGCTGCTGCGGCTGGAGCTCGCCTTCAGCCCGGAGCACGCGGCCCGGGCGGCCGAGCTGACCGCACGGGAGACCGGCTGCTGCTCCTTCTTCACCTTCACCCTGACCATCGCCGACGGCGGCCTCGCGCTGGAGGTGGCCGTGCCGCCCGCCCACACCGAGGTGCTGGACGCCCTCCAGGCACGCGCCACCGCGTCCGCCGCACCGGCGCCTGCCGTACAGGGGTCTGCCGCTTCGCGGAGGCCGGCGTGAGGCAGGATCTCGACGGCCCCTACCTGCGCAGCGGACAGGTGGCAGGTCGCCGCCGCCCTGGCGGCGCTCGCGTGCACCACCTGCTGCGCCACCGATCCTGATCGGCGCCGGACCGCTCACCGGCGCCGGTGCCGCGCTCGCCGAGCAGGCGCTGCTGACCGTGGCCGGGGTGCTGATCGCCGCCGCGGCGGGCATGTGGTGGCCGCACCGCCGACGCGCCTCCCACGCGACCTCCCCCTGCGGAAGTGGCGGGAGCTGATACGGCGGGAGCGGATGCGGATGCCGAGCCCCCGATCCGCAGCCCGGACTGCCGCCCCGGTCCGTCCCGACCTACGACCCGACCTGCGACTCGGTCTGTGGCCCGATCCACGGCGCGCAGGGTGCCCCGGTGGCCCGTCGTGCGCCGCCATGCGCTGTACTACCGGCCATGACGGTCGTCCGCTCCCTGCTGCTCTTCGTCCTGGCCGCCCTCGCCGAGATCGGCGGAGCATGGCTGGTCTGGCAAGGCGTACGCGAGCAGCGTGGCCTGCTCTGGATCGGCGGTGGCGTGATCGCGCTGGGCCTGTACGGTCTGGTCGCCACCTTCCAGCCGGACGCGAACTTCGGCCGGATCCTGGCGGCCTACGGCGGCGTCTTCGTCGCCGGTTCCCTGGCCTGGGGCATGCTCGTCGACGGATTCCGGCCCGACCGCTGGGACGTCATCGGCGCGCTCGTCTGCCTCGTCGGCGTACTGGTGATCATGTACGCGCCGCGCGGCTGATCGAGCACCACCGACCTGGCCGTGCCGTTTCATACCGCATCGAATTCCTACGGCATCGACGCGTCACCCGAGAGAGGGTTGAACCGCGCCGAGTTTCGTGGAGGCCGTGATGTGCCTCGGGTTGGCTGACTGGGACGAGGATGGCCGGGACGGTTCAGGTTGGCGCTCGCCGCAGGAATCCCGTTCCATCCACCCGCTTACCCCAAGCCGTGCCTGCGGTTGGTCGCAGCGATCTCGGCGAGAACGACGGTGGCGCCCGCTACATCCGAGGGTGCCGGTGTCGCCCGCTACATCCGAGGGCGCCGGTGTCGCGGCCCTCAGCCCAAAGGGCCCGATCAACAGACGTCGCTCCTGGCATCGGTGATCAACTCCTCCTGGAAAGCCCGTAGCGGCGGCCTACTTCACCACGTCCGGCACCTCCCGTACGCGTGAGATCGCCGAGCGCTTGTTCGTCAGCCCGCTGACCGCCAAGGCCCACGTGGTCAGGGCCACTGCGGTCCCCAGCTGTGATTCCAGGAGATTCCTAGTTGATCTTGAAATAGCCCCAAGGCCGCGAGAGAATTAATACACGTTTTCGAATCTCTCGATGGAGGTGTGATGGATCTGTTCGACATCGATCCTGAGCGCCTTCGTCATTCGAATGGTCCCGACGACGGCTGGTGGGACCGTCTGATCGCCAATTCGCCCTTGTGGTCGTCCGACGGTTCATCCGCCCGTGAGCCCTTCCCGATCATCAACTTCGAGCCCCGGCAGCGCGCTGACGCGTCCGGCGCCGAGACCACGAACGGCCCAGGCACGCATACCGACGGCGCAGACGCCATGCGTAGGGATGCCGCCGGCGCGAATGCCGTTGGAATGGACGGCGCTGGCGCGGATGCCACCCATGGCAATGCTGACGGTGCGAACGCCGCTGGCGCGAATGCCACACGTGGGCCTGCCGATAGCGCGGAATCCGACGCGGGTGCCACCCATGGGGATGCCTCCGATGCGGGTGGCCGTGGTCGTGTGCGGTCGTCGTGGGTGGTGGTGGGGTCGGTTCGTGAGGTGGCCCAAGAGCTGGCGCTGACGCCGCTTCCCGACGATGTGGATGTGTGCCTGGCCGAGGCGGAGGAGTTGCTGTTCGCCCGGGATCGGATCACCAGCGCGCTGGCCGATCGGGTGGGGCGGGTGCATCGGGCGGGGCAGGCCAGGCAGCATGGGCATGCCTCCACCCGGTGTTGGTTGCGCACGAGTGGGGGGATGACGGTGGGCGGTGCTGGCCGCCTGCTCACGTTGGGGGCGGAACTGCCGCGCCTCCCCGTCGTGCGGGAGAAGTTCGCTGCGGGTGAGTTGGCGGCGGGGGTGGTGGAGGCCATCTGCGCCGCTGTGGCCGGGCTATCGGATGAGCAGGCCACCTTGGCGGAGCCGATCTTGGTGGACCTGGCGGGCAAGGCCGGGGCGGCGGAGGTCGCCAAGGCCGGCCGCCATCTGCGGGCGGTGCTGGACCCCGATGGGGATGAGCGGGATGAGCGGGCCGATTACGGGCGGCGGTTCCTGCGGGTCCGCCCGGGCAAGGGCGGCGGCGTGGAAGGGGAGTTCTACCTGCCGCGTGAGGCCGGCGCCCGGTTGATGGCGTTGTTGCAGGCGTACGCCAAGCTGAGGGCACAGGGGGACGACCGCCCGCTGACGGTACGCCAGGCCGACGCGCTGATCGCCCTGCTGGAGCAGAAGATCGTCACCGAGCTCCTCGTCGTGGTCAGCGCCGAATCCCTCCCCACCGACCCCGAAACCACCGACCCCACCGCCGAAAACCCCGCCGACGACGACATCAGCGACCACTTCGCAGACCTCGGCGACAGCGCCCCCAGCGACTACGTCCCCGACCCCGCCGCAAGCACTGACGAGCCGAGCCAGGCCGACGACACCACCGACCACTCCGAAGACACGCGGGACGCCAAGGACTTCGAGGAAGGCCAGGACCACACGGACGACCCTGCACCCGGCGAGGCCGACGGACTCGACATCCCGGAGGAGTTCGACACTGCCGAAGCTGAGGCCGAGGCGGATGCCGGTGCGGACAGCACCGACGCCTCCGCCCCTGCGCCCGGCGAGGCCGACGACATCAGCGACCACTTCGCAGACCTCGGCAACAGCACCCCCAGCGGCCACGCTCACCGCGCGACCGGAAACCCCGAGGCCCCGAACGAGACCGTTGCCACCGGCGACTGCGAGGGCGACGCCGAAAGCACCGACCCCGCCACCAACTCTCCCCAAGCCTCGAGCGGACTTCGCGACGGGGAGTCTCGCGGCTGTGGAGCCGGTGAGCGCGGGGCCGGTGAGCGCGGGGCCGGTGAGCGCGGGGCCGGTGAGCGGCGACTCGGCGAGTGCGAGCCGCGCGACACCGTGAACACCGCCTCTACCGAGGGCGACCACACCGCGAACGCCGCCTCCCCCAAGGGCGACGAGATCATCAGCACCAGTTCTGCCGAGCGCGACGAGACCGCGATCGTCAAGGGCGCAGACGGCGACCGTGCCACGACTCAGTCAGGAGCACCGCACGCCACACGGCACGCGTCAGCATGGCCAGCCGACGGTGGCGAGCATTGGCCCACAGCACCTTCGGACACAGCACCTTCGGACACAGCACCTTCGGACACAGCACCTTCGGGCGCGACGGCTCCGGACGCACAACCATCGCAGGCAGCACCCTCGGTGGCGGCGTCTTCGGAGGCGGCGCGGCCGGATCCTCCGCCCGAGGACGTCTCCGCATGTCACACCCACGCCGGGCCTCGGCCTGCGGGGGACTGCCGGCATGGCCAGGACACGTGCTGGTGCGACGGTGAGGCGCGCTGCTGCTGCGCGACCGGGGCAGCGGAAATGTTGGGGACACCTGGAGCCGGGCGTGGGACGCCGGGGACGGCGCAAGCAGCGTCGCAGGGTGCGTCACCGGGAGCAGCTTCCGGGGTGTCACCCGGAGCAGCTCCGGGTGCGTCGGCGGGCACGATGCCCGGGGCGTCGCTGGGTGCGGCTCTGGGAGCGTCGGCAGGCACGCTGCCCGGGTCGCTGCTGGGGACGGCACTGGGTGCCCCGCTGGGAGGGCCGCTGGGGATGGTGCCGCCGGGGTTGTTGCTGAACCACTCCGACTTTCGTGGAGGCCCTGAAGCCAGCATCATCTGCTGGCGGAAGGGAGAATCACGTCACGATGCCAGCCCCGAGGAAATACCCCCAAGAGCTTCGCGAGCGCGCGGTCCGCATGGTCTTTGAGGTCCGCCGGCAGACCGGCGGCGCCCCCGGCGCGATCGCCCGGGTGGCCGACCAGCTCGGCGTTCACCGCGAGGCGCTGCGCGGGTGGGTGCGCCAGGCCGAGATCGACGAGGGGCAGCGGCCGGGCACCTCGACCACCGACGCCCAGCGGATCGCCGAGTTGGAGCGCGAGGTGCGCGAGCTGCGCCGCGCCAACGAGATCCTCAAGGCCGCGGCCGCTTTTTTCGCGGCCGAACTCGACCCCCGGCCGCCCAGGTAGTCGCCTTCATCGACGCTCACCGCGGCGCTTTCGGCGTCGAGCCGATCTGCCAGGTGTTGCAGGTGGCGACGTCGACGTACTACGCGGCCAAGTCCCGTCCGCCCTCAGCCCGGCAGGTGCGGGACGCCCAGCTCATGGCCGAGATCACCACGGTGTGGAACGAGAACTTCGAGGTGTATGGCGTGCGCAAGATGTGGAAGGAGCTCAACCGGCGCGGCACCCGCGTGGCCCGCTGTACCGTGGCCCGGCTGATGAAGCGCCTGGGGCTGGCCGGGGCGGTTCGCGGGGACCACAAGCGACCGACCACGATCCCCGATGCTCTCATTGACCGGCCCGCCGACCTGGTCAAACGCGACTTCACCGCCCCCTCCCCCAACCGGTTGTGGGTCGCCGACCTGACCTACATCCCCACCGCGTCGGGGTTCGTGTACGCGGCGCTGGTGATCGACGCGTTCTCGCGGATGATCGTCGGGTGGCGTCTGGCCGATCATCTGCGCACCGACCTGGCGCTGGACGCGCTGGAGATGGCCATCTGGCGTCGCGGAGACGGACGGCGGCTGGAGGGCCTGGTGCACCACTCCGACCGCGGCTGCCAGTATCTGTCGATTCGCTACACCGAGCGCCTGTCGGGTGCCGGGGCGGTCTGCTCGGTCGGATCTCGAGGGGACAGCTATGACAACGCCTTGGCCGAAAGCACCATCGGGCTGTACAAGACCGAGCTGATCCACCGGCGCGGCCCGTGGAACGGCCTGGACGACGTCGAGATCGCCACCATGGAATGGGTCGACTGGTACAACAACCGGCGCCTCCACAGCGCCTGCAACGACCTTCCACCAGCCGAATTCGAGACCCACTACCGAACCCAAACCGCCCCGGCTATCCTCACCCCAGCCAGCTAACCCGGCCTCCACGAAACTCGGCGCGGTTCATGCTGGCGACGGGGCAGGTGCTGCCCGTCTCCAGCGTGCACCGGCTCGCCCGCACCAGTACGTTGGTGCGGATCGTCATGAACGCCGACGGGCAAGTCCTCGACATGGGGCGCAAGGTCCGTCTGGCGACTCCTGCCCAGCGGCGGGCCATCTTCGCCCGGTATGCCACGTGCTGGGTCGACGGCTGCCCGCTCCCAGCGACCATGTGCCAGATCGACCACGCCGACAACTGGAGCACCGGCGGCCTCACCGACCTGAAACTCCTCGGCCCGGCCTGCCAGTTCCACAACCGCGACCGCTACCAGCACCCCGACCGCTACACCCGCCGCAAAGAAGGCGAAGACCGCTGGGCCTTCACCTACCACCGCCTCGGAAGAACCCGACGACCACACGAGTAAGGCGAGAGGCACGGGGTGAGCGATGCGCAGGGCAAGCCCGGGCAACGCGCGGACAGGCCCGCACGGCTGCCGGAGTGAGGCGGGAGGCAGGAGGGTGGGCGACGCACAGGCCGGCCCGGGCGACGCACGGACAGGCACCGGAGGCTGCGGGCGTGAGGCGAGAGGCACAGCGGACGACGCACAAGTGCAGGGCCGCGCGGCTGCGGGAAGGAGACGGCAGGCACAGAGGAACCGGGCGCGGCAGGCAGGCCAGGGTGCCGCGCAGGCAGGCCCGGGCGACGCGCGGGAGCCCGCACGGCTGCGCGAGTGAGGCGGGAGCCACGGGGGGGGTGGGTGACGCGCGGGCAGGCCCGGGCGGACGCGCAGGGCAAGCCGGGCGACGCACGGACAGGCCCGACGGCTGCGTGCATGACCCCGTGGCCGAGAGCCGACACCAGGCACGAGGCGATGGCCGCGGGCGCTGTCCGCTGGGCTTCACAGTGCACTGCAGGACTTCGCAGTGCTCGACCGGGCTTCACGGTGCTCCCTAGGGCCACCTGCTCCCCAAGGTCACACTGCTTCCCGGGGCTTCACCTGCGCCGTAGTGCCGCATGGCCCCGTGCTCCGTCGGGATTGCTCCGGCGGGATCAGGGAGCGGAGCGGAAGGGAGCGAGGACCGCAGCGAAGGCCCAGCGGAGCGGGCTTCGCGAGGACCGGAGGTTCCTTCCGGCGCAGTGACCGGGGCCAAGGTCCGTCCCGTACGTAACTGCGCTAGCGCCTACGCGGCCGCCATTGAGGACGATCCCCCGGCCACGCTGACTCCACTGAAAAAAGGCACCGAAACTATGAGCGCCGACGCTGTGAACCAGACGCGGGCGACCTCCGCAGTTAGCGTCCATGGGAGTGGTGTACGGGTGATCTTTCCCTTGGTGCGACGGGAGAGATCCATGTGACAAGAGACGGCCACTTCGTAATCCTTCGATTCGCACATTCAGACACGAAGGGGATGAAGTGGCCGTCAATGACATTGTGCCCGCTGCCGGGGACTACTTCGACGAGACTCTCGCCGCGGCGAGCCCGGACCTGCTGCGCACGATGATCCGCGAGTTCGCGCAGCGGATGATGGACGCCGAGGTCGAGCAGCTGTGCGGGGCCGGCTACGGCGAGGTCAGCAGCGAGCGGGTCAACTCCCGCAACGGCTACCGCAGCCGGGAGTGGGACACCCGGGCCGGGACCATCGAGCTGGCCATCCCCCGCCTGCGGTCGGGGTCGTACTTCCCGGACTTCCTGCTGGACAAGCGCCGCCGGGCCGAACGGGCGCTGACCAGCGTGGTGGCCACCTCCTACCTGCTGGGTGTGTCCACACGGCGGATGGAAAAACTCGCCGAGTCGATGGGCATCACCAAGCTGTCCAAATCGCAGGTGTCGAAGATGGCCGCCGAGCTGGATGAGCTGGTCGCCTCGTTCCGGTCCCGGCCTTTGGACGGCGGGCCGTACACCTTCGTCTGGATCGACGCGCTCACTCAGAAGGTGCGTGAGGGCGGGCGGACGGTGAACGTGCACTGCCTGATCGCCACCGGTGTCAATGCCGACGGGCAGCGGGAGATCCTCGGCCTGGACGTCGTCTCCTGCGAAGACGGGGCGGGCTGGCTGGCGTTCCTGCGTGGCCTGGTCGCCCGCGGCCTGTCCGGCGTCCTGCTGGTCACCAGCGACTGCCACGCCGGGCTACGTGACGCGATCGCCGCCACGCTGCCCGGCGCCTCCTGGCAGCGCTGCCGCACCCACTTCGCGAGAAACCTGGGCACCTGTGTCCCGAAGACGGCGCAGCCGTGGGTGCACACGATGCTGCGCACCATCTTCGAACAGCCCGACACCGAGTCCGTGCACGCCCAGCACCGGCACGTGGTCGAGGTGCTGGAGGCCAAGTACCCCAAGGCCGCCGACCGGCTGGACGAGGCCCGTGATGACATCCTGGCCTTCACCGCCTTCCCCACGGCCGTCTGGCGGCAGATCTGGTCCAACAACCCCCAAGAGCGGCTGAACAAGGAGATCCGCCGCCGCACCGACGTGGTCGGCATCTTCCCCGACCGGGAGGCCATCGTCCGCCTGGTCGGCGCGGTGCTGGCCGAGCAGAACGACGAGTGGACCGAGCAGCGCCGCTACATGGGCCTGGAGATCCTGGCCGAATGCCGTAAGCACACCCACTCTCAAAATGAGACAAATGATGCTAAAGTGAATATCGAGGCGATTACGGCTTAGAAGTTCGCCGGATTACGAGTGGTCTTCTCATACACCACGATCATGGACGCGGCCCCTCCGCAGCACAGCCTCACTCGGTGAGAGCACGGCCTCACTCGGTGAGATAACGCTGGATGGTGGGACTCAGCCAGGCGACGAGCTCCTCCTCTGCGGCCGCCACCATCGGCGGAAATTTCAGGATGTAGCGGGACAGGGCCAAGCCCAGCAGTTGTGAGGCGACCAGGGAGGCCCGCAGGGGGGCGCGTTCCGGATCGCCGGTCAGGCTGACCACGAGCGGCATGACCTGGCCACCGAGAATCGTCCGCATGCGCTCGGCGGCGGCCTCGTTCGTCACGCCGGTACGCAGGAGAACCTGCAGGCCTTCGTCGGCCTCCCACTTACGCAGGAAGTGGCGCACCAGGCCGACACCGGCCTGGTCCGCGGGCAACTCCGGCAGCTCAAGGTCGAATTCGGCCGCGGCCGCGAACAGCTTCTCCTTGGTGCCGAAATAACGCATCACCATGGCCGGGTCGATCCGCGCGTCGGCGGCGATGGCCCTGATGGTGGCCTTGTCGTAGCCGTCGGCGGCGAAGCGTTCGCGGGCCGCGGCCAGGATCACGGCCTTGGTCTCGGCGGAGGATCGTCTCATGTCAACGATTGTAGGCCAACATGTGTTGACTTCCTACGCGCAGCGGGCTTACGGTCATGCCAACAACCGTTGACCAAGGAGACGCCATGAACGCCGAGGTGCTCATCGTCGGAGCCGGACCCGTCGGGCTGACCGCCGCGATCGTCCTGACCCAGCATGGCCGGAACGTCGTGATCGTGGACGCGCAGGAGGGCGGCGCCAACACCTCCCGCGCCGCCGTCGTGCACTCCCGCACGCTGGAAGTCCTGGAGCCGTACGGCGTGGCGGACCGGCTGGCCGCGCACGGCATCCACGCGCCGGTCTTCACCATCCGCGACCGCGACCGGGTGCTGCTGCCGGTGCCCTTCGACGGCCTGCCGACCGCCTACCCCTACACCCTGATGATCTCCCAGGCCGACACCGAGGCCCACCTGCTGGCCCGTCTGCACGAGCTCGGCGGCAAGGTGATCAGGCCCGCCCGGGTGAGCGGCATCGAGCAGGACGCCGACGGCGTCACCGCCACCCTGGACGACGGGCAGGTCATCCACGCCGCCTATCTGATCGGCGCCGACGGCATGAACAGCACCGTCCGCCAGAGCGCGGGGATCGGCTTCAGCGGCGGCACGTACGCCGAGTCGTTCGTGCTGGCCGACGTCCGGCTGTCCGGCGGGGTGCCCGACGACGAGGTCGTCCTGTACTTCTCGCCCGCCGGTCTGGTCGTGGCCGCCCCGCTGCCCGGCGGCCTGCACCGCATCGTCGCCACCGTGGACGAGGCGCCCAGGGAGCCCGGCATCCCCCTCGTCCAGCACCTGCTCGACACCCGCGGACCCGAGGCCGAGCCCGCGCGGGTGCAGGAGCTGATCTGGAGCTCGCGCTTCAGGGTCCACCACCGCATCGCCGACACCTACCGCCGGGGCCGCATCCTGCTGGCCGGCGACGCCGCCCACGTGCACTCGCCCGCCGGCGGCCAGGGCATGAACCTGGGCATCGACGATGCCGTACACCTGGGCGAGACGCTGGCCCGGGTGCTCGACGGCGGTCCGGACGGCCTCCTCGACTCCTATGCCGCCACCCGGCTCCCCCACGCCGAGCAGGTGGTCGCCCTCGCCGGGCGGCTCACCAAGCTCGCCACCGCCGCCGCGGGCCGCCGCGTGCTGCGCAACCTCGTCCTCGCCGTGGCCGGCCGCATCCCCACCGTCCGTACGCGGCTGGCCTGGCAGCTGTCCGGCCTGAACCGGCGGCCCGCCGCGTGAACACACGCCGCATGGACCTAGAGGGGGTTGTCGTGGGCGATGAGGGCGAGCTGGACGCGGTTGTCCAGGCCGGTCTTCGTGAGGATGCGGGAGATGTAGCTCTTGACCGTGCCGACGCTCATGTGAAGCTCGGCCGCGATGTCCGCGTTCGACGCGCCCCGGCCGACCGCGGCGGCGACCTCACGCTCGCGGTCGCTGAGCCGGGACAGCAGCCTGCGCGCGTCGTCGCGGCGGCGGTCCTCCGCCTCGGGCGCCAGGTGGGCGATCAGGCGCCGGGTCACGCCGGGCGACAGGATCGGCTCCCCCGCCGCGACGCGGAGCACCGCGTCCACGATGCCCTCCGGCGGGGTGTCCTTGAGCAGGAACCCGCTGGCCCCGGCGCGCAGCGCGCCGAAGACGTGCTCGTCGGCGTCGAACGTGGTCAGCATGATGACGTGGGGCGGGTCGGACCGCCGCCGCAGCAGCCGGGTGGCGTCGATCCCGTTCAGGCCCGGCATGCGGATGTCCATGAGCACCACGTCGGGCGCGTACGCGTCGACCGCGGCCGCGACCTCGGCGCCGTCGGCCACTCCGCCCACCACGACGAGCTCGTCGGCGCCCTTCAGCATCAGTGTCAGACCCGCCCTGACGAGCGGGTCGTCGTCCACGACCAGCACGCGTACGGCGCTCACACCGGCCATGGTAGCCAGACCGCCAGGCGGAACTCGCCGTTGTCCATCCCGGCCTGCTCCACCCGGCCGCCCGCCAGCTCGGCCCGCTCCCGCATCCCCGCCAGGCCGGCGCCCTCACCCCGGGGAGCGTGCACCACGGGGTTGCGCACCTCGATGGCGAGCCCCTGCTCCGGCCCGCCGTCGAGGCGGACGGTGACGGGCCTGCCCGGCGCGTGCTTCCTGGCGTTGGTGAGCCCTTCCTGGACGATCCGGTAGGCCGCCCGCGCCGTCTGGCCCGGCAGGCCGGGCAGGCGTACGCCGCCGTCGCGCATCTCCACCTCCATGCCCGCCTGCCGTACCTCCTCGACCAGTGCGTGCAGGTCCAGCTCGGCCAGGACGGGCGCCTCGCGGAGCACCGAGATGACCTGGCGCAGCTCCTGCAACGCCTGATGTGCGCTGGAGCGCACCACCGCGGCCGCCTCGACGACCTCCTCGGGGTCGGCCCGCGCGTTGAACTGCAGCGCCCCGGCGTGCAGGGCCAGCAGCGACAGCCGGTGCGCCAGCACGTCGTGCATCTCGCGGGCGATGGCCAGGCGTTCGGCGTGGCGGGCCTGCTCGACGCGTCGCCGCTGCTCCTCCTCGGCCCTGCGGACCCGCTCCTCCAGCGACAGCACCAGTTGACGGCGGGCACGCGCCAGCATCCCCCATCCGGTCAGCGCCACCCCGAACAACACCGCGACCAGCGCCCACACCGGGTAGGGCGCCAGCCCGGGCGGCCGCAGCCAGAACCGGGCCAGCGTCGCGGCCACCCACGCCGCACCCACCGCGATCGCGACGGCCGAGCGGCGATACAGAGCGGTCATGAGCGTGGCGATGCCGGCCGCGACCGACGCCGAGGCCGCGGGCACGGCCAGTGCCACGGCCACGAGCGCCATGGTGGCCGGCCACCGGCGCGCCAGCCACAACGCCCCGCACGCCACCGCACCGCCTGCCACGTCCACGGCGAGCCACCAGCCGGAGGCGGCGCCGAGGTCGCCGTGCACGACGACCGCCGCCGCGGCCAGCGCGCAGGCGACGCCCCCCACCCGGATGGCCCGGTCCCGCCGCGTCGTGGCCGGACCCGGCCGTACGTCTGCCGTCACGAACGCCCAGCGTAATGACGGCGGGCCCGCCGGCGGCAGCAACCAAAGTCGACTCCGGGTTGTCACCTGGGTTGCCACGGCCAGGCCCCGGGGCGGCAGACGTGCGCGGTGGGTGCGCAACACGCTGGGCGCATGACGGCGAACAAAGCGAACAAAGCGAACAAGGTGAACAGGACGCGCGGCCGGCTGGCCGCACTGCTCCTCGCGGTGATCACACCGCTCGTGGCCGAGTTCACCCTCGGCAACCCGCCGCTGCGCATGGCCTGGCTCCTGCTGCTGTGGATCCCGATTTACGGCGCGGGCGTCGTCCTGGTGCGCGAGCTCGTACGGCGGGCCGGGACGGGCTGGACGGGGGTGCTGCTGCTCGGGGCCGCGTACGGCATCGTCGAGGAGGGCCTGGCGCTGCAGGCGCTGAGCAGCCCCACGATCTACGGCGCCGCCGGGTGGGCCCCCCGGATCCTGGGCCTGAACAGCGCCTACGCCGAGCTGCAGATCCCCTATCACGCGGTGTTCAGCGCCGCGATCCCGATCCTGCTGACCGATCTGATCGTCCCGTCGCTGCGTGACCGGCCCTACCTGGGCAGGCTCGGCACCTGGGTGGCCGGGGCGGTCTTCGTCCTCGGCGCGCTGCTGCTGCGGGTGACGGTGGTGACGGCCATCGACCCCGGCTACGAGGCGCCGCCGGCGATCCTCGCGGGCTGCGCGGCCGCCGTGGTCCTGCTGACGGTGGTGGGGCTGCGGCCGAGGCTCCGCCAGGCCATGTCCCCGATCGGCCCGCCCTCGCCCGCGGCGGCCGGGGTGTTCGGCGCCGTGGCCGTCTTCGCATTTCTGGCCTCGCTGTTCCCGTTCGGCGGCGCGACCCGGCCCGCCTTCACCCACGGCGGATGGGTGATCGTTCCTATGTCGGCGGCGGCCGTGCTGGCGGTCGTCGTCGCGTGGCTCCTGCGCCGCTGGACGGCCGGCGGCCGGTGGACGGACCGGCACAGCCTCGCCCTGGCCTCCGGCGCCCTGATCGCGCACACCGCGTTCGGCCTGATCTCCAACACCGACACGGCGGCCGACCGCGTGGGCCTGGCGGCCGTCGGCGTGGTCATGACGGGACTGCTTGCCCTGCTGGGATTCCGCACGTCTCGGGCTGCTCATGCCGATCGGTGACCAGGGCGATACCGGACAGCGGGTACGCAACCATGCGAGGGCACGCAGGCCCTCACTCCCATCACCCTGGAGGTGTCTTCATGCGGAAGGACCAACAGGCAGGCCGGTCCCGGCGCCCGCGGGACGAACGGGCGCAGACCCCGGACCGCCCGGGCCATCGAGGTGACGCCCGGGCCGACGGCGATCCCCGGGACGTGAACGACACGTCTCTGGAAGACACGGCGGAGATCCCGATGGTCCTCGATGCCGATCACGAGATCCGGTAACCGTACGGCGCAGAGGAGCACAGCGGGGCCGGCGGGGCGGTGAGAGCCCGCCGGCCCCGCTGTGGGCCGTCCGGCGTGGGTCAGGCCAGGGTGACCGTGACCGGGAGTTCCTTGATGCCGTTGACGAAGTTGGACCGGACACGGCGAACGTCGCCCGCGAGCCTGATGTCGGCCAGGCGCGGCAGCAGCTCCTCGAACATGATCCGGATCTCCAGCCGGGCGAGGGAGTTGCCCAGGCAGAAGTGCGGGCTGCCCTTGCCGAAGGTGATGTGGTCGTTGTTCTCGCGCGTCACGTCGAACGCATAGGGGTCGGCGAAGACCCGCTCGTCGCGGTTGCCCGAGGCGAACCACATGACGACCTTGTCCCCCGCCGCGATCTTCTGGCCGTGGATCTCCACGTCCTTCGTCGCCGTACGGCGGAAGTGGTAGACCGGGGAGGCCCAGCGCAGGAACTCCTCGACCGCCGCCGGCATGAGGCCGGGGTTGTCGCGCAGCTTGGCGAGCTGCGCGGGGTTCTCGATGAGGGCCTTCATGGTGTGCGTGATGGCGTGGCGCGTGGTCTCGTTGCCGGCCACGACGAGCAGCAGGAAGTAGTTGTCGAAGTCGCGGGCGGTCAGCGGCTCGCCGTCCGAGGGGGTCTGGTTGACCAGCCGGCTGACCAGGTCGGTGCCGTCGCCGCCGCGGCGCTGCCGGGCCAGCTCGCGGCCGTACTCGAAGACCTCCAGGGACGCCGGGCTGCGGAACGGCAGGTCGCGATACTTCTCGCTCTCCTCGCTGTGCAGCAGGACGTCGGCGTAGTCGGGGTCGGTGTTGCCGATGATCCGGTTGCCCCAGTCGATGAGCTGCTGGGTGTCCCCCTCGGGCACGTCGAGCATCCGGGCCAGCACGTTGATCGGGAAGTCGGCGGAGACCTCCTTCACGAAGTCGAACGTGCCCTTGGCCAGGGCGGCGTCCAGCGTCTTGGCGGTCAGCCCGCGCAGGAACACCTCGTATCCGGCCACGGCCCGGGGGGTGAAGTCGCGCTGGAGCAGGCGGCGCAGGGACAGGTGCCGGGGGCCGTCGGTCTCCAGGATGGAGCGGCGGATGTCGGCCTGCCGGTCGTCCACCTCCTCCAGGTTCACGAACTTGGTGGAGGTGAACGTCTCGGCGTCGCGGTCGGCCCGCACGATGTCCTCGTGCCGGGTCAGGGACCAGAAGCCGCTCCCGTGCTCGCCCTCGTCCTGCCAGTGGATCGGCGCCTCGGCACGCAGCACATCGAACATGCGCCAGGGCGTCTCACCGTCGAGGAAGTTGTCAAGGTTCGCCAGGTCGACGTCGTCCGGGCGCATCGGCTCTCCTTCAGGGGAAAACGGGGTTACAGGTGGTAGGCGTACTCACGGAACTCCCAGTCGGTGATGAACTGGGTGAACCGTTCGACCTCGTTGCGCTTGTACGTGAGGTAGGCGGTGGAGAACTCCTTGCCGAGCACCTCGGCGAACGCGTCGTCGGCGGCGAGCGCGTCGAGCGCCTCGGACAGCGAGGAGGGCAGCAGCGGGGCCTTGCTCGTGTCGTAGCCGTAGCCCTCCAGCGGCGCGGGCGGCTCGACCCGGTCGCGGATGCCGAGGTAGGCCGCGGCGAGCAGTCCCGCGATGCCGAGGTAGGGGTTGGCCGACGAGTCGCCGAGCCGTACCTCGAACCGGCTGGCCGCGCCGCGCTCCGGCGGCACGCGGACCATCGCGCTGCGGTTGTCCAGCCCCCAGTCGATCAGCCAGGGGGCGAGCGTGTCGGGGCCGAAGCGCTTGTAGGAGTTCACGGTCGGGTTGAGCAGGGCCGCCAGCGCGGGCGCGTGTGCGAGCACTCCGCCGATCGCGTGCCTGGCCGTCTCCGACAGCCCGTACGGCCCCGCCGGGTCGGCGAAGACGTTGTGGCCCTCGGCGTCGGCGCACGACAGGTGGACGTGGAATCCGGAGCCGCCCTCGTCGTTGAAGGGCTTGGCCATGAACGTGGCCAGCAGTCCGTCGCGGCGGGCCAGCTCCTTGATGGCCGTCTTGAAGCGGAAGGCCCGGTCGGCCGCGCCGACGGCCTCGCTGTGGTGCAGGTTGATCTCGAACTGCCCGCTGGCGAACTCGTGGTTGCCCATCGTGACGCCGAGGTCCATCGGGCGCAGCGTCCGCAGCGTACGCAGGATGTGCGAGCTCCGGTCGCCCTTGGTGCCGGCGACGTACACGTTGCCCGGGGCGTCGTCGTAGCGCTTCCAGCCGGCTCCGTCGGGTTCGAGCAGGAAATACTCCAGCTCGGGACCGACCACTCCGGTGAGGCCCAGCTCACCGAGCCGGGCCGCGGCGGCGCGGACCACCTCGCGCGGCGCCTCGGGGAAGGGGGCGTCGGTGGCCGGGTCGACGGTGTCGCCGAGACAGGCCGCGACTCCCGGCTCCCACGGCAGCGGGACGAGCGTGGACAGGTCAGGACGGATGGAGACGTCCGGCAGGCCCTGGTCGAGACCGCCGGGCACGGGCACCACGTCGCCCTGCGGAGAGGTGTAGTAGACCGCGCGGCAGAAGGCGATGCCGTGCTCCACGACGTCGGGAAGCCGCTCGACCAGCACGTCCTTGCCGCGCTCGGTGCCGATGAAGTCGGGATAGCCGATCCTGACGACGTCTATGCCCTGGTCGGTGAGGCGCCGGACGGTCTCCGCCACCGGTTCCATATGCGCCCCGCCTCCTGCCACTGCGCCTCCTGCCACTGGGCCTCCTCAATCCTTCGCGAGGGCTTACCTCAGATCGTTTGGGGGCAAACAATACGCCCCGGGCCTCGCGGCCACAAGACCCTCGCCCACGAAACATATGCGCCAGAAGATGGTGACAATGCCCAGCTCAGCGCCTATCGTATGGGTCCAAATGATTGACGACAAGGAGGCGCAGTGGCGACGGTGCGCGGTTTCTACACGCCCAAGACGGCGACCGGGCGGTCCTCGCTGATCCCCGGGCCGCCCTGGTACTACTCCGGCGACCTGCTCACGGTGGAATACCGCACGGACCCCGCGAAGGTGGCCGCGCTGCTGCCCGAGCCGCTCGGCCTCGCCGAGGAGGACCCCGGCGCGGTGGCGGTGATCTGGGCCGACTGGCAGTCGTGCTCGCAGAGCCGCGAGGAGCTGCTCGACCCCGTGCGGGCGCAGTACAAGGAGTGCTTCGTCGTCGTCCGCTGCTCCTACCGCGGCACGACCTACTCCCGCTGCGTCTACATCTGGGTGGACAAGGACTTCGCCGTCGCCCGCGGCATCCACCAGGGCTACCCCAAGAAGCTCGGCTCGATCCACATGACCCGCCCGCATCCGTACGGCCTGGCCGCGCCGAGGATCGGCGCAGGCGGGGTCTTCGGGGCCACGCTGGCCGCCGCGGACCGCAGGATCGCCCAGGCGGTCGTACGGCTGCGCGAGCCGAGCGAGACCAACGGGTTCGTCAACGGCCACCCCATGGCCCATCACCGCTGGCTGCCGTCGATCGAGCCGGGCAAGGGCCTGGCCCTGGACGAGCTGATCGCCACCTCGGGCGCGTCGTTCGAGGGCGGCCAGGCGTGGGCCGGCGACGCCGAGATCGACCTGTTCGACGCCCCCACCGAAGAGTTGGCCGATCTCACGGTCGATGAGGTCGTCGGCGGCTACTACCGCCAGGTCGGGGTGAGCTGGAACGGCGGCACCGTGCTGGAGACCGGCACCTCCGGCGCCCTGCTCTGAGACGTCCGAAGATTCCCGCAGCAGGCCCCATACGGCAGGACCGCCCGCACCGCGATCGGTGCGGGCGGTCCTCGTCCGTCCGGGTGCGGCTTGGCCGCCGTCAGCCTTCCCGTACGGCGTCCGCGCCGTGGCCGATCCGGGCGTAGGTGCGCGGGCGGCCGGCCTTCAGATAGACGCCGTACGCGAGGCCGACGAGCCCGGCGATCAGCACGAGGCCGGGGATCAGCCAGTTCAGCACCGAGTCGGGCGGGGTGCCGAGCAGCGCGTCGAAGTTGACCACGGCGAGCACGAGCACGACCGCCAGCGCGGCCCCGGACAGCGCGGGCGCCACGACCCGGCTCCAGGCGCTCTCGCCGCGCCGCTCGCGCCGGAAGAAGCCGAGGACGGCGACCGAGGTGACCACCAGGAGCAGGATGACGCCGAGCGCGCCGAGGTTGGTGAACCAGTTGAACAGCGTGTTGGTCGGGTCGCCGCCGGACAAGCCGAACCCGATCACGACCAGCGCGGCGATGACCGTCTGGGTCAGCGATCCCAGGTGCGGCGAGCCGTGCCGGGGGTGGGCCAGGCCGAGCGCCTTGGGCAGCACGCCCTCGCGGCCGAGCGCGAAGAAGTAGCGGGCGACCGCGTTGTGGAACGACAGCAGGGCGGCGAACAGGGCGGTGACCATGAACGTCAGGGTCAGCGTGGCGAAGGCCGGCCCCAGCGTGTCGCCGCCGAGGACGAAGACGAGGTCGGGGCCGTGCTTTCCGGCGGCGTCGATGATGTTGCCGGCCCCGGTGCCCATCGCCATCGCCCAGGCGGTGAACGCGTAGAAGACGCCGATCACGGCGACCGCGATGTAGGTGGCGCGGCTGACCGTGCGGCGGGGGTCGCGGCACTCCTCGCTGTAGATCGCGCCGGACTCGAAGCCCATGAACGACGCCATCACCCAGCAGAACCCGGCCCCGACGGCGCCCGTGGTCAGCGCCCCCCAGGTGAACGGCTCGGCGGACAGCCCGGCCGGGGCCGAGGACACCTGGGAGATGTCGAAGGTGAGCACGGTGAGGCTCTCGCAGACCAGCAGGACGGCGAGGACCTTGGCGTTCAGGTCGATGCGGCGATAACCGAGGAAGGCGATGAGGGCGAGCGCCACGAGCGAGGTCACCCACCAGGGGATGTCCACCCCCAGCTCGGAGGAGATCAGGCCGGAGGCCGCGAAGCCGAACAGGCCGTACAGTCCGACCTGCATCGCGTTGTACGCCACGAGGGCCACGAACGACGCGCCGACCCCCGGCACCCGCCCGAGGCCCCGCGCGATGTAGGAGTAGAACGCGCCGGCGTTGGAGATGTGCCGGCTCATCGCCGCGTACCCCGCGGAGAACGTGGCGAGGACGGCGGAGAGGACGAGGTAGATGACGGGGACGCCGAGCACGCCCGACGTCGCGTAGCTCATCGGGAGCCCGCCGGCCGCGACGGTCAGCGGGGACGACGCGGCGACCACGAAGAAGACGATGTCCGGCACGCCGATGCGGCGGCGGGAGAGTTCGTGCGTGCCGGTTCCGCTCCAAGCGGTGATTCTTCCGGTGGCGATGGCCTCATCTGCCATGGAAACCTTCTCTCGGTGAGAGGACGGGTGAGGTGACCCGCGACCCGGTCACTCACTCCGCAAAGATCGTTTGAACCCGAACGACCTGCGGGTTTTCGCGGGATCGTACGTGTACAAATGAAGCTGACGCAAGAGTTGGACCCTGGAAGGGAGCCGGGACGTGCCCGCGCACTACTCGCTGTCCGCCACCGAAGAGGCGGTCAACCGCCGGCTCGGATCGATCCCGGTCAATCGCGAGGCGCTCGCCGCGGTCTCCAACCTCTACCGGGCGGCCACCGCCGTCCGGCAGCACCTGGAGAACTCCGCGCTGCGCGCGGCCGACCTCACCTGGAGCGCCTTCGTGGTGCTGTGGGTGGTGTGGATCTGGGAGGAGATCGAGACCCGGCACACCGCGGCCGAGGCGGGGATCTCCAAGGGGACGCTGACCGGCATCATCAAGACCCTTGAGGGGCGCGGCCTGATCGAACGCCGGCAGCATCCCGACGACGGCCGCCTCGCCCTGCTGCGGCTCAGGCCCGACGGGATCGCCTTGATGGAGAAGCTCTTCCCGGCGTTCAACGCCGAGGAGGCGTTCGTCGTCGAGGACCTGAGCCGTGAGGAGGCGCTGACCCTGGCGAACACGCTCCGCCGCATCGTCACCCACCTCGAGGAGAAGGGCGAGGAGCGGCGGGAGAGCCTGCACAGGGACACCCCCATGCCGCCCCGCCGCGGCGGCCGCCGCCGCGCGACCTGAGGACCCGGCCCCTCAGCGGCGAACCGCGGCGGCCTCGACCAGTGCGCCGAAGACGCGCTGGTTGACGGGGTCGGTCGCGGCGGTGTCCTCCGGGTGCCACTGCACGCCGAGGAACCATCCCCGCGGCTCGGTCAGCTCGGCGGCCTCGACCGTGCCGTCCTCGGCGTACGCGGCGGCCGTCAGGCCGTCCCCCAGGGACGACGCGCACTGGTGGTGGTAGCAGGACGCCTCGACCTTCTCCGCGCCGGTCACCTCGGCGAGCAGCGAGCCGGGCCGCACCCGCACCGGGTGCACGACGTGCCGGTGGTCGGGCTCCATGTGCTGGTGCAACCGGCCGCCGAGCGCGACGTTGACCACCTGGAGCCCCCGGCAGATCGCGAGCGTGGGCAGGCCGGTGGCCAGCGCGTGCCGGGCCGCCGCGAAGTCGAAGTCGTCCTGCTCGGCGTCCACGTCGTAGACCGCGTCGTGCGCCAGGCCCTCGCCGTACGCCGAGGGCGCGATGTCGCCGCCGCCGGGCAGCAGCAGGCCGTCGGCCACGGCCAGCCGGGCGGCGGCCTCGCCCGCGTCCACCGGGTGCATGAGGAACGGCTCTCCTCCGGCGCGGTAGACGGCGTCGGCGAGCGCCCTGGCCGTGACCACGGCCGCGTAGCGCAGCGCCGATGTGGTGGCGGCGAATCGGGACGGGATCGCGATGATCGGCCTGGCCATGCCATCTCTCCTCGAGACTTGTTTGCCTCCAAACGATAGCGTTTGTATTGACTCCTGAGCAGCCACGACTCTAAGTTGTTTGGTACCAAACGACTTGGAGGAGCGGATGGCGACTGTCGGGGATGTCACTGTCCACGAGGGCCACTGGATCGGCGGTGAACGGGTCGGCTCCGCCGCCGTGTTCGACGACGTGTCGCCCATCGACGGCCAGGTGATCGCGCGGGTGGCGCGGGGTGGCGCGGCCGAGGCCGAGGCCGCCGTGACCGCCGCGGAGAAGGCGTTTCCCGCCTGGGCGCGCACGAGCCGCGAGGAGCGGGCGGCGCTGCTGCACGCGATCGCCGACGGCGTCGAAAAGCGCCTGGAGCGGCTCGCGATCGTCGAGACGACGGACAACGGCGCGCTGCTGCGCTCGCACCTGCGCGGCGTGATGCCCCGGGTGGCGCACAACTTCCGATTCTTCGCCGACTGGCTGCTGAAGCTCGGCCACGACGACTTCGACACCCGGGGACACCGCAACCACGTCTCCTGGGACCCGGCCGGGGTCTGCGCGCTGATCACCCCGTGGAACGCGCCGCTCATGCTGGCCACCTGGAAGATCGCGCCCGCGCTCGCCGCCGGGAACACGGTCGTGCTGAAGCCGGCCGAGTGGTCGCCGCTGACCGCGTCGCTGCTGGCCGACATCACCGCCGAGGCCGGACTGCCCGACGGCGTGTTCAACGTCGTGCAGGGCTACGGCGAGGAGGCCGGCGCGCCGCTGGTCGCCGACCCCCGGGTGCGGCGCATCAGCTTCACCGGCTCGGTGCCGACCGCCCGGCACATCGCCGCCGCCGCGGCGGCCAACCTCACGCCGCTGTCGCTGGAGCTCGGCGGCAAGTCGCCGCTGATCGTGTTCGCCGACGCCGACCTCGACCTCGCCGTCGACCTCGCCGTCGAGCAGTACGACAACGCGGGCCAGGTCTGCCTGGCCGGCACACGGCTGCTGGTCCAGGAGGAGATCGCGGCCGAGTTCACCGAGCGGTTCGTCGCCAAGGCGAGCGCGCTGCGCCAGGGCGACCCGCGCGACCTGGCCACCGACATCGGCCCGCAGATCCACGCCGAGCACTTCGCGCGCGTCGACGGGTTCGTACGGCGGGCGATCGAGGCCGGGGCCGTCCCGGTGATCGGCGGCGGGCCCAACACCGACCTCGGCGGCCTGTACTACCGGCCCACGCTCTTCACGGACGTAGCCCCCGACAGCGAGATCGTCAACGAGGAGGTCTTCGGGCCGGTCCTCACGCTCCAGACGTTCCGCACCGAGGACGAGGCCGTCGAGATGGCCAACTCCACCAGGTTCGGGCTGGCCGCCACGCTCGCCACCGGCTCGCCCGAGCGGGCCGAGCGGGTGACCGGGCGCCTGGTCGCCGGCACCGTCTGGGTCAACTGCTTCTTCGTCCGCGACCTCCGCGCGCCCTTCGGCGGCTCCCGCCAGTCGGGCGTCGGCCGGGAGGGCGGCGACTGGAGCTTCGACTTCTACTGCGACGTCAAGAACACCGTCTTCGCACCGGGAGGCTGGAATGGGTGAGGTCGTCGGCGCGGGCATGCTCGCGCACGCCCCCACGATCATGCTGCCGCTCGAGGTCCGCAAGGAGCTCAACGAGGGCAAGGAGATCAGCATCGTCCCCGGGCTGCGCCGCCTGCGGGAGGAGGTCTTCGAGACCCTCGACTACGACACCGTGATCGTCTTCGACTCCCACTGGGCGACGACGGTCGAGTTCGTGGTCACCGCGCAGGACCGCCGCTCGGGGCTGTTCACCTCCGAGGAACTGCCGCGCGGCATGTGCCGCATTCCGTACGACTTCCCCGGCGACCCGGAGCTGGCCCGGCTGATCGCGTCGTACCAGGAAAAGCACGCGACCTGGATCACCGCGATCGACGACCATCACCTGCCGATCTTCTACGCGACCGTCAACCTGTGGAAATACCTCGGGGTCGAGGGCAAGCGGTGGATCTCCATCGGCATGTGCCAGACCGCGGAGACCGAGGACAACCTGCGGCTCGGCCGTGCGGTCGGCGACGCGATCGCGGCGAGCGACCGCAAGGTGCTGCTGATCGCGTCGGGGGCCCTGTCGCACGAGTTCTGGCCGCTGCGCCAGCTGCGCGCCCACGAGGCGAGCGACCCGGTGCACATCCGCAGGCCGGAGGCGCGGGCGGCCGACGAGGAGCGCATCGCGTGGATGCTCGCCGGCGACCACGGGCGCGTGCTCGACACGATGGACGAGTTCTACCGCTTCAAGCCCGAGGCGCGGTTCGGCCACTACCTGATGATGGCGGGCGCGCTCGGCGAGCACGACCTGACCGCCCCCGGCCGGCTCTACAGCGAGTATGAGAACGCCACCGGCACCGGCCAGGTGCACATCTGGTTCGACCGGCCCGAGGGCGGCTTCCCCCGGCCGCGGGCCACGGACGCCTCCAACGACCCCTACCCCTATCCGTTCCGCCTCGAAAGCGCCCGCTGATGGCCGAATATCGCAGGATTCTGCTCGACGGCGCGGCCGTACAGGTGCGCAGGGAGGGTGACGAGCTGGTCGGCGCGGACGGCCGCACGGTGGGCGTCGACGACGCCGTCCACCTGCCGCCGTGCGTGCCGTCGAAGATCATCGCGGTCCATCTGAACCACCGCAGCAGGGTCGAGGAGTTCATGACCTCGCTGCCGCCAGCCCCGACGTACTTCCACAAGCCGACCTCCGCGCTCAACGCGCACAAGGGCGCGATCGTACGGCCCGAGCGGTGCAAATACCTCAACTACGAGGGCGAGGTGGCCATCGTCATCGGCCGTACGGCCCGCAACATCTCCCCGGACGAGGCGGGCGACTACATCGCCGGCTACACGATCGGCAACGACTACGGCCTGCACGACTTCCGCGACACCGACGCGGGCTCGATGCTGCGGGTCAAGGGCTCCGACACGCTCTGCCCGCTCGGCCCCGGCCTGGTCACCGGCTGGGACTTCCACGGCAAGCGGCTGCGCACGTACGTGAACGGCGAGGTCGTGCAGGACGGCTCCACCGACGAGATGGAGTGGGACATGCACTACCTCGTCGCCGACATCGCCCGCACGATCACCCTCTACCCCGGCGACGTGCTGCTGTCCGGCACCCCGGCCAACTCCCGTCCGGTGCGGCCGGGCGACGTGGTCGAGGTGGAGGTCGAGGGCCTCGGCAGGCTGACCAACCACATCGTCCACGGGCCCGTCCCGATCCGCGACGACTGCGGCGCCCAGCCGACCGAGTCGGAGGAGGTCATCTCGACCGCCTTCGGCGGCGACTGGGAGTTCCGCGGCATCCGTCCCCCCAAGCGTTGACAAGGAGTTTCCCCCGATGAAGGTCATCGTCGACATGGACGTCTGCAAGGACCACGGGCAGTGCGTCTTCTCCGCCCCCGAGGTCTTCCAGATCAACGAGAACGGCCGGCTGGTCTACGAGGCCGAGCCCGACGAGTCGCTGCGCGACGCCGTCGAGGAGGCCGCCGACGTGTGCCCGCTGCAGGCCATCACGATCGAGGGCTGACCACCGTGGGGCAGCGCATCGTGATCGCGGGCGCCTCGATGGGCGGCCTGCGGGCGGCCGAGCGGCTGCGGGCCGCCGGGTTCGCGGGCGAGATCGTGGCGGTCGGCGACGAGCCGCACCTGCCGTACAACCGGCCCCCGCTGTCGAAGGAGGCGCTGGCCTCGGAGGTGACCCACGAGGCGCTGGCGTTCCGGCTCCGCCCGGCGGTCGCCGACGTGACCTGGCGGCTCGGCGTGCCGGTCGTCTCCGCCGACCTCGCCGCCCGTGCCGTACGGCTGGCCGACGGCACCGAGCTGGCCTACGACGGGCTGGTGGTCGCCACCGGCATGCGGCCCCGGCGGCTTCCCGTCCCCGGACCGGCGGCGGGCCGCCATGTCGTGCGCACGCTGGAGGACGCCCGCGCGCTGCGCGCCGAGCTCGGCCCCGGCGTGCGGGTGCTGGTGATCGGCGCCGGGTTCATCGGGTGCGAGGTCGCGGCCACCGCCCGCACGCTCGGCGCGTCGGTCACCGTCGTCGCGCCGGAGGACGCGCCGATGCGCCGCCCGCTCGGGGCCGAGCTGGGCGCGGCCCTGCGCCGCCGCCACGAGGCGCGCGGCGTCGCGTTCCTGCTCGGCCGTACGGTCAGGGCCTTCCTGGGCTCCGGCCGGGTGACCGGAGCCGAGCTGTCCGACGGCACCAGCCTCGACGCCGACGTCGTCGTCGAGGCGGTGGGCTCGGCCGCCAACACCGGGTGGCTGGAGGGCAACGGGCTCGACCTGTCCGACGGCGTGCTGTGCGACGAGGCGCTGCGCGTCGAGGCACGGCCGGGGGTGGTGGCGGTGGGCGACGTGGCCCGCTTCCCCAACCCCCGCTATGACGGCGTGCCGCGCCGGGTCGAGCACTGGAGCATCCCCACCGACACGGCAAAGCACGCGGCGGTCACGCTGCTGGCCGATCTCGGCCTCGGCGACCCGCCCGCCGGGCCGTTCGCCCCGCTGCCGACGTTCTGGAGCGACCAGTACGACCTGCGCCTCCAGTCGTTCGGAGCGCCCGTTTTGGGGGAGGACGACATCCGGGTGCTGGAGGGCGACCTCGACGGCGAGGTCGTCGTCGGCTACCACCGCGACGGCGAGCTGGTCGGGGTCGTGCTGGTGGGCATGGCCTCCGCCGCCGCCCGTTATCGCACCGCGCTCACCCGCGCCTCCGTGACCGTATGACCTGGGAGGAGACCGTCGTGGACACGTATCGCAATGTGATCGCCGGGGAGGCCCGCGACCCGGCCTCCGGCGAGTGGATGGAGCTGGTCGACCCCTCCACCGAGAAGGTGTACGCCCGGGCGGCCCGCTCGGGCGGCGCGGACGTGGACCACGCGGTCACGGCCGCCGCCGAGGCCGCGCGCACCTGGCGGCGGACCACCCCGGCCGAGCGTCAGCGGCTGCTTCTTGAGCTGGCCGATCTGATGGCGGACAACAGGGAGGCGCTGGCCGAGGCCGAGGTGCGGGCGACCGGCAAGCCGCGCGGCACCGCGCTGCGGGTCGACGTGGGCGGGGCGATCGACACCGTCCGCTATTTCGCCGGCGCGGCGCGGGTGCTGGAGGGCCTCGGCGCCGCCGAGTACGCCGAGGGGCACACCTCGTTCGTACGCCGTGAGCCGATCGGCGTCGTCGCCCAGGTGACGCCGTGGAACTACCCGCTGATGATGGCGGCCTGGAAGATCGGCCCGGCGCTGGCGGCGGGCAACACGCTGGTGCTGAAGCCGTCCGACACGACGCCCGGCTCGACCGTGCTGCTGGGCGAGCTGTGCGCCCGGGTGCTGCCGCCCGGCGTGGTCAACGTCGTGTGCGGCGACCGGGACACCGGCCGCACCATGGTCGCGCACCCCGGCGTGGAGATGGTGGCGATCACCGGCTCGACCCGGGCCGGCGCCGAGGTGATGGCGGCCGCGGCGAGCGACCTCAAGGACGTCCACCTGGAGCTGGGCGGCAAGGCCCCCGCGCTGGTCTTCGCCGACACCGATCTCGAGGCGACCGCACGCGGCGTCGCCGAGGCGGCGTTCTTCAACACGGGTCAGGACTGCACGGCCGTCACCCGCGTGCTCGTCGAGCGGCGCGCGTATGACGGGTTCGTCGAGGCGCTCGCCGAGGCGGCGCGGGCCCTCGCCGTCGGTGCCCCCGACGAGGGCGCGTTTCTCGGCCCGTCCAACAACGCCGCCCAGGCCGAGCGGGTCGCCGGGTTCCTCGACCGGCTGCCCGCGCACGCCCGGGTGGTCGCCGGCGGCGCCCGGCTCGGCCGTCCCGGCTACTTCTTCCCGCCGACCGTCGTCGCCGACGTACGGCAGGACGACGAGATCGTGCAGCAGGAGATCTTCGGCCCGGTCGTGACCGTGCAGCCGTTCGAGGACGAGGACGAGGCCGTCGCCCTGGCGAACGGGGTCGAGTACGCGCTCGCCTCCAGCGTGTGGACCAGGGACACCGGGCGGGCCATGCGCCTTTCCGCCGCGCTGGACTTCGGCGCGGTCTGGGTCAACTGCCACCAGGTGATCATCCCCGAGATGCCGCACGGCGGCTTCAAGCATTCGGGCACCGGCAAGGATCTGTCCCGATACGGCCTCGACGCCTACACACGCGTCAAGCACGTGATGATCAGCCACGCCTGACGTCTCCGCGAGCCGGATCAGGTGGTCAGCACCGTGCGGAGCAGCTCGCCGAACTCGGCGGGGTGCGTGCTGAGCCCGGTGTGCCCGCCGGGGAAGTGGACGAGGTCCAGGCCGAACCGCTCGGCGAGGAAGGCGGCGGGGCGGTAGGGCAGTTCGCCCCGCGAGTCCGCCCCCGCGGCGAGCACGAGCCGGTCCGACAGGGCCTCCAGGCGGTCCACGTCCGGCCGGTACGCCATGAAGCTCGGCACGATGCGTCCGAGGAAGTAGGGCATGTCGGCCATCGTCCGCTGCGCCCGTGCCGCCGCCTGCGGGGGAAGCTCGGTCGCCGCCCCGGCGTCGGCGGGCTCGGTGGCCGCCCCTGCCTGTACGGGCTCGGCGCCGGGCCGTCTCAGACCGGCCGCGAAGACGGCCGCCGCGGGCATCAGCCCTTCCCGGCGGAACGTGTCCTGGACGCGGGCGAGCAGCGCGCGGTGGTCGGCGGCGTCCGGCAGCACCTCCACCACCGGCGGCTCGTGGGCCACGACGCGTTCGATCCGCTCGGGATGGGTGGTGAGCAGGTGCAGCGCGACGATGGCGCCCGAGCTGCAGGCGGCCACGCGGGCGGGCGCGTCCGGAGACAGCAGCTCCAGCAGCCGAAGCGCGTCGTCGGCGTGCCGCTCGACCCGCTGCTCGGCCTCCGGGTCGTCCAGCGGGCTGCGGGACAGACCGCGCGGGTCGTAGGACGCGACCGTGTAATCGGCGGCCAGGGCGTCGGCGACGCCGTCGAAGGAGGCCGCTCCGCCCGTGCCTCCAGGGATCAGCAGCAGGAGCGGCCCCGCTCCGCGCACCTCGTAGTGCAGGGTGGCGCCGTCCACGCGCAGGTGGCCGATGGCGGGGCCGGTCATGCCGGATCTCCTTCGTCGCGCGTGGGCCAGCGCTCCAGGAGGGTGTGCAGGGCATCGAGGCAGCGGACCCAGGTGTCCTCCGCCGGGCGCGCGTGCGCGAACCCGCCCGCGGCCTCCAGGCTGGTGAAGCCGTGCAGCGTGCTGCGCATCAGCCGGACCGCGTCGGTCAGGTCGGGCTCCTCCAGCGCGTAGCCGCGCAGCATGCTGTAGGTCAGCTCGACGGCGCGCCGCGGGCCGGCCGCCTTCGCGGCGAGCTCGGGGTCGATCTGTATCGGGATCTGCGTCGCCGTGTATCGGCCCGGGTGGTCGTGCGCGTACTGCCGCCAGGCGTTGGCGTACGCCACCAGCGCGTCCTTCCCGGCCCGCCCGGCGGTCGCCTCCGCGATGCGGATGGTCTTCTCGTCCGCCGCCAGCAGCGCGATCCGCCCGCGCAGGTCCTCAAGGCTGCGGACGTGCGCGTAGAGGCTGGCGTCCTTCACCCCGAGTCGCCGCGCCACCGCCGACATGGTCACGTGGTCGAGCCCGACCTCGTCCGCCAGCTCGGCACCGGCGAGCGTCACCCGATCCGCCGTCAACCCGGCCCGCACCATGCGTATGCCGCCCTTCCGAAATGTTCCTAGGATCCCTAGATTTTTCCTTGGACCCCAAGGTTTCCGTACGCCGGCGCGGAGCGCAAGCGGTTATCGCGCTGACGGCTCGCAGGCTCCGGGGGCGATCTCGGGCCTGGTTGTCCCCCGTGCGAGCTACCGGCGAATGTCCACCGCGCGGTGACGACTCCCGGCCGCCGGATCTTTAGCGTTCTCGTCGTAGCCGCGGCGCCCCGGCCGCGGAATCTCCGAAGGAGTCGTCATGCGACTGTTGAAGCAGCTCGTGGCCGTCGCGGTGGTCGCCTTCGCCGGCGGCGCGCTCGTGGGCGCGGTGCAGGGAAACGCGTTCGTCACCCTGGTCCTCGGTCTCGCGACAGCCGTCCTCGCGGTGGTCGTGTACGCCCGGGTCGTGCGGTGGTCCGAGCGCCGCACGCCCGTTGAGGTGGCCGGGAAAGGCGCCGTCCCCGCGGTCGGCCGGGGGCTGCTGATCGGGGCCGGAATGTTCGCGGCCGTGATCGTGAACCTCGCCTTCCTGGGGTACTTCCGGATCGACGGCCTCGGCTCGGTGACGGGCGCGATCGGGCTGCTCGGCTTCATGGCCGCCGCCGCCGTGACGGAGGAGCTGCTCTTCCGCGGCGTCCTGTTCCGGATCGTCGAGGAACGGACCGGCACGTGGATCGCGCTCGGGCTGTCCGGGCTGGTGTTCGGCCTGATGCACCTGGGCAACGAACACGCCAGTCTGTGGGGCGCGATCGCCATCGCCGTCGAGTCCGGCGGCATGCTCGCCGCCGCCTACGCCGCCACCCGCACCCTGTGGCTGCCGATCGGCGTGCACTTCGGCTGGAACTTCGCCGAGGCCGGCATCTTCAGCGCCGAGGTCTCCGGCAACGGTGCGACGCACGGGCTGCTGAACAGCGTGACGTCGGGCCCGGCACTGCTCACCGGCGGCGACTTCGGGCCGGAGGCGAGCCCATACGCGGTCGTGTTCGGCGCGCTGCTGACGATCGTCTTCCTGTGGCTGGCCCGTCGTCGCGGCAACCTGGTCCCCCTCCGGCGGCACGCCCGGGCCGCCGCGGCCGCTACGCTCTCCCAGTGATCGATTTCCGGCGGGTCCCGGATCTGTGGATGCGGTTCGACGTCACGGTCCGGGATTCCTCGTTGGCGCTGTTCCTGGCCGCCACGTCACTTCTGCCGGCGGTGCGCAACTACGGGACGCAGCTCGGCGACCTGCCGACCCGCCCCCTGGACGCGGCGGCCGCCCTGGTGATCGCCCTGGAGTGCCTGCCGCTGGCCGTCCGCCGGCGGTGGCCGGCCGTCTGTCTCCTCCTGGTGTCGCTGGGCTTCGCCCTCGACCAGCTCCTCGCGTACCACACGGCGGGGGGCACCGCGCTGCCCATCGCGCTCATCAGCTCGGGCCTCCATCTGGAACGTCACCGGCGCGTCATCATGGCCCTGCTCTCCGCGGCGTACGTGCCGCTGGCGGTCGCGCTCGACCGGAGCGGCTCGCCCGAGCAACTGGACGGCTATGTGACGTTCTTCCTGGCGCTGGTCCTCGCATGGGGGGCCGGGGCCTGGCTGCGCTCCGCCCGGGCCGCCGAGGCCGAGGCCCGCCTCCGCGTCGCCGAGGCCACCCGCGCCGCCGAACGCACCCGCATCGCCCGCGAGCTCCACGACGTCGTGACCCATCACGTGACGGCGATGGTCGTACAGGCCGAGGCGGCACGCTATCTGACCGCCGCGCCCGAGCGTCTCGACGCGGCCCTCACCGCCGTCACCGACACCGGCCGGCGAGCCATCTCCGACCTGCGGCGCCTGCTCGACCTGCTCAACCCCGACCACGACAGCGACGTCAGGTTGCCGTCCGTCGGCGAGCTCCGCACGCTGGTGGAGCAGACCCGCCGGGCCGGGCAGCCAGTGGAGTTCACCGAGGAGGGCGAACCGGCCGAATCCACCGGCAGCGCCGAGTTCGTCGCCTATAGGGTCGTGCAGGAATCCCTGACCAACGCCCTCAAATACGCCCATGGCAGCCGCACCGAGGTCCGGGTGCGCTACGGCGAGAAGGAGATTTACGTGGAGGTCGGCACCGACGGCTCCGGCTCGCGGACCGGCGCCCCCGGTGGGAGCGGGCGCGGTCTCGCCGGGCTCCGCGAGCGGGTCGACGCTCTGGGCGGCGAGTTCAGCGCCGACCGGCAGGCGGGCGGCGGCTTCGTCGTACGGGCCCGCATCCCCGCGGGGAGCCCGTCATGACCGCGCCGGTCCGGGTCCTGGTCTGCGACGACCAGGCGCTGATCCGCACCGGGTTCGCGACGATCATCGACGCGCAGCCCGACCTCGAAGTGGTGGGCGAGTGCGGGGACGGCCGCACCGCGGTCGACCTCGCCCGGCGGCTGAACCCCGACATCGTGGTGATGGACGTGCGCATGCCGGTGCTCGACGGCATCGAGGCGACCCGCCTGCTGGCCGGCGCGGGCGTGGAGAATCCCATCAAGGTGCTCGTGGTGACGACGTTCAACCTGGACGAGTACGTGTACGAGGCGCTGCGGGCGGGAGCGAGCGGGTTCCTGCTCAAGGACGCCCCGCCGGCGCAGCTCCTGCACGGCATCCGCACCGTCGCAACGGGCGCCGCGCTGCTGGCACCGGAGGTGACGCGGCAGCTCGTCGGCAGATACGCGGCGCGGATCCGTCCGGCCGAGGGCACATCGGACGACGTCGCGCTGACCCCGCGCGAGCTGGAGGTGCTGCGCCTCATCGCCGACGGCCTGTCCAACAGCGAGATCGCCGCGACGCTGGTCATCAGCCAGGAGACCGTCAAGACGTACGTGTCGCGCATCCTCACCAAGCTCGGCCTGCGCGACCGCGTGCAGGCCGTGGTCTACGCCTACCGCCGGGGCCTGGTCACCTGAGACGCGTTATTGCGATCCGTCCGATAGCGCGATCTTTTGCCCGTCTGGAGTGGATATGTCTGCACTGATCCGGTGAGCACCTCGAACCGCCCCCGGCCCACACTCCAGGACTCTGATCTCCTGTCCTGAACGGGAACCCAACCGGCGAACCGATTCGAAACACGCCGCTGAACTGGGGGTTTCGCGCCTCGGCGACAGGAACCTCGCCAGGACCGGTCGCAGGACATATCCCGTTCATGTCTGCGATACACGCAATTGACATGCCTTCCCACGTGAATTTACGCTCATTGCGAATCGATTCGACATCGTCGCCTGCGTTGAGACCACCCTTCGCTTCACCCCGACCGCCGGACGGCGTGTTCCCCACCCCCCGTCGAAGGAGTCACGAGTGAACAGCACCTCACGTCGGCGGCGCGGCCGCCGCGGCCTGGCCGCCCTGTTCTCCGCCGCGGCACTCGTCGCCGCATCCGTCCTCGCGACCGCCGCACCGGCTCAGGCCGCCGACGAGTCCATCACCGTCGATTTCTCGGTCGCGGGCGGATCCCCGACGTACCGGGCGTCGGGGTGGATCTACGGCATGAGCGAGAACGCGGCCAACCCTCCGGACAACTACTTCACCGATGTGAAGTTCCGGTACATGCGCGCCGGAGGCGCCCAGCTCGACAGCCCCGGCGGCTGGGTGTCGGGCAAGTACGACCGCAGGTGGAACGCCACCCGCGCCCAGTTGCTGCGCACGCGGTCGCTCGGCGGGGAGTTCGTCCTGCTCGTGCACGACCTATGGGGAGCCGACGGCTACCCGATCTCCCGCTTCCCCGGCGACAACGGCGACTGGACCGACTACGACAACTTCCTGACCCGCCTGATCGACGACGTACGGGCGACCGGCGCCCCGGTCCAGTGGGACCTGTGGAACGAGCCCAACATCACCCTGTTCTGGAACCGTCCGCAGTCGCAGTATTTCGAGATGTGGAAACGCGCCTACCAGCGCATCCGTGCCGCGTTCCCCTCCCACCTGATCGTGGGCCCCAGCCTCGCGGGCGTGCCGTCCACCAGCGGCTGGTGGACGCAGTACCTCGACTACGTCAAGGCCAACAACGTCGTTCCCGACATCGTCAGCTGGCACTCCCTGCCCGGGGACCCGGTCACCAACGTCGCGACGGCCGACACCACGCTGAACTCCCGCGGCATCGCCCATCCTCGCCCGTACCAGATCAACGAGTACGGCGCCTCCAACGAGCAGAACCCGGCCGACGGCGCCTGGTACATCGCCCGGCTGGAGCGCGCCGGGGCCGACGGACTGCGCGCCAACTGGGCGGGCGGGAACAACCTGCACAACGACCTGGGCAACCTCCTCGTCCACAACTCCTCCGGCCAATACCAGCCCAAGGGCGAGTGGTGGGTCTACCGCTTCTACGGCTCCCAGACCGGGCAGATCGCCGCCGTCACCCCGAGCTCCAACTACGACGCCTTCGCCACCAAGGCGAGCGGGAACGCCAAGGTCCTCGTCGGCGGCGGACGCACCACCGGCACCATCACCGTCAACCTGCGGCGCCTGGACACCACCGGCGGCATCGTGCAGAACAACCAGGCCCGCGTTCTCGTCGAGCGCATCCCCTACAACGGCGGCGGCGCGGTCCAGGGACCGGTCACCGTCCAGGACACCGTGGTGACCCTGTCCGGCAACGGCACCACCGTCAACCTTCCGCACACCGCCATCGACGACACCTTCACCATCACACTCCTGCCGCCCTCAACCGGCGGGGGATCGACGTCGGCGTTCCGCAACGTCAACGCCGGCCGCTGCCTCGACGTGCCGAACCTGTCGCAGACGAGCGGCACCCAGCTCAACCTGTGGGACTGCAACGGCCAGACCAACCAGCAGTGGACGTACACCTCCTCCCGGCAACTGCAGGTGTACGGCACCAGGTGCCTGGACGCCGAGGGCGCCGGAACCGCGAACGGCACCAGGGCGATCATCTGGGACTGCAACGGTCAGGCCAACCAGCAGTGGAACGTCAACGCCGACGGCACCATCACCGGCGTGCAGTCCGGCCTGTGCCTGGAGGCGAGCAACTTCGGCACCGCGAACGGCACCAAGGTGCAACTGTGGTCCTGCACCGGCACGACCAGTCAGAAGTGGACCCGGAACTGATCGTCTTCCCCATGGGATCGAACCGATTCGGAGGACCGCGAATGAACGGATCGCGCACGTCACCGAGGTCGCGCGGACCGTGATCTGAGCCATGGTCGTCGATCCGTGCGCTCGATTCGACTTACGATGTGCATGTCGGTCGGACGAGGTGAGGAGCGCCGGTGAACATCGGGGAGATCGCCAAGCGGTCGGGTGTGGCGCGCAGCACCGTCTCGTACGCCCTCAGCGGCAAGCGCCCGGTGTCGGAGGAGACGCGCCGGCGCATCCAGGCGGTCATCGATGAGCTGGGCTACCGGCCCAACGCCGCGGCAAAGGCGCTCAAGGAGGGCAGGACCCACACCATCGGCCTGGTCATCCCGCCCGCCAGCCGCCGCCTGACCGACATGCAGCTCGGGTTCGTGGCCAGCGTCGTCGACGCCGCCGCCCACGCCGACCTGGACGTCCTGCTGTCACCCTCCGGGGGCGAGCACGACCGGTCGTTCGAGCGCGTGGTCGGCGGCAGACGCGTGGACGGGGTCATCGTCATGGAGATACGGCTGGAGGACGACCGGGTGACCCGCCTGCGGCAGGCCGGGCTGCCCTTCGTCGGCATCGGCCGCACCAGCCGGCCCGAGGAGATGTCCTGGGTGGACATCGACTACGAGAAGCTGATCGCCAACTGCGTCCACCACCTTGCCGACCTGGGTCATCGCCGCATCGCCCTGGTCAACCGCTCCGAGGAGCTGGTGGCGGCCGGATACGGCCCCGGCCACCGCGCGCAGGCCGGTTTCGCCCGCGCGATGGCCGAGCGCGGTCTCGACGGCGTGCAGACCTGCTGCGCCGACGACGCCCAGTCGGGGGTGTCCTGCGCCGAGCGGCTCCTCGGCGAGCATCCCGATCTGACCGCGATCGCCACCATCAACGAGGCCGCCACTCCCGGGATGTATCACGCGCTTGCCCAGGCGGGCCTGGTCGTGCCTCGCGACTTCTCCATCGCCGGCGTCGCGGCGCGGGACTGGGCGGAGAACCTGCACCCTCCGCTCACGGCCGCCGACGTCCCCGCGGACGAGCTCGGCGCCCGCGCCGTCGACATGCTCATCCGGCTGATCGCCGACCCCGCCACCCCCCACGGCCATCTCCTGGTCGCGCCGCCCATCTCCCTGCGAGGCACGACCGGACCCGCCCGCGCGCGCGGCCGCCGTTCCTGACGGCCGGACGCCGGCCCGCGCCCGCCACACGAAACATGCCCCGGCCGGACGCGGATCCTTTCCTGACCCTTCACGAGACTCCGGCCTGCCAGCTGGGCATTCTCGGATGACGTTTCCTCACCCCCGGCAGATCGGCGCTGCCGGCGCACAACCACCCGTCGATGTCGTGAAATTTTCACATCTGGCCGCTCGTGGTGATCGGGCCCGCCCTCGTCGCGGCAGATGAGGCGCATCGACAGCCCGGGGAGACCGGCCCGGGCCGACCGGGAGCCTTGACGCGGGGTCGGCCGTCGTATTTGCTCCGCCGCACCACCACCTACATCAACACCGAGAGAGGACAGTCCCGTAAAGCAAAATGTTAGCGCTAACAACCCGCTTGATCGTCGTCCTTCCCGCACTATCCCAGGAGCATTCATGAAGATCGCATCCCTTCTGCGCCTGGTCGGCGCCGCGTTCATCTCTCGCAACATGCTCGGCGGACACGCGGCGGCGGCGACCGCCCGTACGTGGAGACGCCTGTCGGCCGCGGCGCTGCTGGCCGTGAGCTTGGCGGTGGCGGGCACGCTGACGAGCCCGGGGGTCGCCGTCGCGGAGTCGAACGGCGGGGTGCGGGTGATGCCGCTGGGCGACTCGATCACCGAGGGCACGCAGGTGCCCGGCGGCTACCGGATCGGGTTGTGGCAGCGCCTGGCCTCGGGTCGCTACACGATCGACTTCGTCGGGTCGCAGTACAACGGACCGGGCAACCTGGGCGACCACGACCACGAGGGACACCCGGGGTGGCGGATCGACCAGATCGACGCGAACATCAACGGCTGGCTGCGCACCTACACGCCGCGCACGGTGCTGCTGCACATCGGCACCAACGACGTGCTGCAGAACTACAACGTGTCCGGTGCGCCGCAGCGGCTGTCCACGCTGATCGACCACATCACCGCGGCGGCGCCGGACGCCGACGTGTTCGTCGCGACCATCATCCCGCTGTCGAACTCCGGGCAGGAGGCCGCCGCCCGCAACTTCAACGCGGCGATCCCCGGCATCGTCCAGTCCAAGGCCAACAGCGGAAAGCACGTCCACCTGGTCGACATGCACAGCAGGCTGACCACCGGCGACCTCATCGACGGCATCCATCCCACCGCGAACGGCTACGACAAGATGGCCGCCGCCTGGTACGCCGCGCTTCAGTCGGTCGACGGCAGCATCGGCCAGCCCGGCGGCACTCCCAGCCCGACGCCGACCGCCTCCACGAGCGCCATCCGTGGCGTGGGGTCGGGGCGCTGCCTCGACGTCACCGGCGTCTCGCAGGCCAACGGCGCACAGGTGCAGATCTGGGACTGCAACGGGCAGTCCAACCAGCAGTGGACCTCCACCAGCGCCGGTGAGCTGCGCGTCTACGGCAACAAGTGCCTCGACGCGTACGGCGCGGGAACGGCCGACGGCACCAGCGTGATCATCTGGGACTGCAACGGCCAGAACAACCAGAAGTGGCGGTTCAACTCCGACGGCTCCATCACCGCCGTCGGCGCGAACAAGTGCCTCGACGTCCCCAACTACTCGACCGCCAACGGCGTCAAGCTCCAGATCTGGTCCTGCAACGGACAGGCCAACCAGCGCTGGACCCGCGTCTGACGGTGGTGTCCCGCCTTCGCCGTGGTGACCGCGGCGAAGGCGGGACGGCCCCGGCCGCACCCGTCACGGAGTCCGCCGGACGGCTGACTCCCCGACCCGACTGACGACGAGGAACCATGGTGATACGAAGGCTCAGAGTCTTACTGGCGGCCGCCGCCTTGCCTTTGGTGGTGGCGGGCATGCTCCTGGGGGTACGGCCCGCCGCGGCGGCCTCGCTGACCCGGGTGACCGGCTTCGGCGCCAACCCCACGAACCTGAACATGTACCTCTACGTGCCCGACCGGGTCGCGGCACGGCCGGCGCTGCTGGTGCTGGTGCATTACTGCACCGGATCCGCCGGCGCGATTTTCAACGGCAACGGGCACGACTACGTCACCGCCGCGGACCGGTACGGGTACATCATCGTGGTCCCCGAGGCCACCCGCAGTGGGCAGTGCTTCGACGTGTCCACCCCCGCCGCGCTCAGGCGCGACGGCGGGAGCGACTCCACCGGCATCATGTCGATGGTCTCCTGGGCGCGGCAGCGCTACAACGTCGACCCGAACCGGATCGTCGTGAGCGGCTTTTCCTCCGGCGCGATGATGACCAACGTCCTGGCCGCCGAATATCCCGACGTGTTCTCGGCCGGGGCGGCCTTCTCCGGCGTACCGGCCGGATGCTTCGCGACCACCGACGGCTCCCTGTGGAACAGCCAGTGCTCCGGCGGCAACCTCATCAAGTCCGCCCAGCAATGGGGCGACCAGGCCCGCGCCATGTACCCCGGCTACACCGGCCGCTACCCCCGCATGCAGCTGTGGCACGGCACCACCGACACCACTCTCGCCTACCCCAACTACGGCGAAGAGATCAAGCAGTGGACCAACCTGCACGGGCTGAGCCAGACCCCGTCCTTCACCGACCACCCGCAGTCGTCGTGGACCCGCACCCGCTACGGCGACACAAGCACCCAGGCCACCATCGAAGGCATCAGCATCTCCGGCGTCGGCCACCAACTCCCCATGAACGGGCAGCTCGCCTACGCCATCTCCTTCCTCGGCCTCGACAGCACCACCACACCCTCACCCTCACCCAGCCCCTCGGCGAGCCCTTCGCCCAGCCCCTCCCCCAGCCCGTCGCCGAGCAGCACGCCGTCGCCGTCGCCGTCACCATCACCGTCGCCCAGCGGAGGCTCGGGGGCGTGCCGGGTCAGCGCGACCGTCAACGCCTGGAACGAGGGCCTGACCGAGCAGATCGCCGTCACCAACACCGGCTCCTCCACCGTCAACGGCTGGTCGCTGACCTTCACCCTGCCCAGCGGGCAGACCATCACCAACGGATGGAACGCCACCTACTCGCCCTCCAGCGGACAGGTCACGGCGCGGAACATGAGCTACAACGGCACGATCGCGCCCGGCTCCACCACCGAGATCGGCTTCCAGGCCACCCACACCGGCAACGCCGGCAAGCCCACCGCGTTCACTCTCAACGGAAACCCCTGCACGGTCGCCTAGGTCGATGCGCGGCCCGGACTTCCGGGCCGCGCATCTCCCGTGCACCGCCAGGGCGGCCGTCAACTCAGTTGCGGCTCCACTGCTGGTTGCTTCCGCCGTTGCAGGCCCACAGGACGATCTTCGTGCCGTTGGCCGTTCCGGCGCTGTAGGCGTCCAGGCACAGCCCGGACTGCACACCGGTGACGGTGCCGTCGGCGTTGATGTTCCACTGCTGGTTGGCCCCGCCGTTGCAGTCCCAGATGACGACCTGGGTGCCGTTGCTCGTCCCCTGGCCGGAGGCGTCCAGGCACTTGTCGCCGTACACCTGGAGCTGCTTGCCGGAGGTGTGGATCCACTGCTGGTTCGCCCCGCCGTTGCAGTCCCACAGCGCCACCTGGGTGCCGTTGGTGTGCGACTGGTTGGGCACGTCCACGCACCGGCCGCTGGCCAGACCGCGCAGCGCGGTGCCGTTGCCCGGCGTGCCGCCGCCCGGGCCCGGGGTGATGGACAGGTTGTCGAACTGGGCGGTCTCGGTGGTGCTGGTGCCCACGCCGATCTGGCCGGCGCCCCAGGTGCCGTCGGTGACCGTGGCCACCTGCGTCCCGTCGATGCTCGCGGTGATCGTGCCGCCGGACAAGCCCAGGGCCAGGGTGTGCCAGCGGCCGGTGCCGAGGGCGGCGACGCTTCCGCTGCGGATCGTCGTCATCGCGTTGTCGACGTTGTTGCGGATGATCTGCCAGGCGCCGCCGTCGGTCACCCTTAGGTAGTAGGCGTTCAGTCCCTCGGGGCCGAAGGCGTGCTGGGCGCCCGCCCGGCCGATCAGCTCCACGTAGCCGCTCTGCTCCAGCAGCACGTCCGCCGTGACCGTGTAGTTGCTCCAGCCCAGATCGCCCAGCAGGGCGTACGGGTGGGAACCGCCGGTCCAGAGGATCGGCTGGCGCGGGGCCATCTGGCGCACGCATCGGCCGGAGCGGCCGCCGCCGCAGCCCACGATCTCGAACGAGCCCTGCATGTCCATCAGGTACTTCGCCTCACGCCCCACCGCGTAGGAGTCGAAGTCGTCGGCGTACGGCAGGGCCATCGAGCCCCGGGAGGGACTGGTGGCGGTGCCCTTGCCCTGACCCGTCGTGGTGGTGATCGAGTAGACGTACCCCGGCTGGACCGTCAGCGAGAAGGCGCCGTTGGACGGGTTGACGTCGGCGGCGTGGACGAAGTGGTCGGCGGAGTTGCCCGAGTTGAGGTTGGTCGCCCACACGTGCACCTGCCCGGTGGACAGCCCGCCGGTCACGGTGAAGTTCAGCGTCTGGGCGCTGGTGGCGTCCATCGTCTCGATGATCGTGCTGTAGTCGGACCCGCTGGGCGACCTCAGCGACACGTAGCTGCCGTTGTTGCGGTTGCCGCCGATGTAGCCGCTGGAAGAGTCCAGATACTTCCAGCCGGGAGCGGTGAACTGCGTGGTGTGGGCCATCACCCAGGTGCTCTTGCCGATGGCGTAGTAACCGGACCACGGCTGCGGCGCCACCGCCACGCCCATCGTGGCGAAGGGCAGGTTCGGAGTGATGGCGGCCATGACCGGCCAGTTGATGTATGCGGTCATCTTCCCGTCGATGTAGTCCCGGTTGATGCCCCTGGCCATCGCCTTGGCCCCGTCGTTGTAGTCGTCGGAGCCGTTCTCACTGGCCCACAGCACCTTCCCGGAGTTGATCGCGGTGGTGGAGCTGGGACAGCTCGACTGTGGTCCGCGGTAACCGCAGACGTAGTGCGACCCGAACACGTCCACCGCGTTGCGGAAGGCGGCGTTGTTCGCCGCGTCGTCGGCGACGCCGAACCCCCAGTCGTCGGATGCGACGATCTTCACGTTGCCGAAGCCGCGGGAGTCCAGGGCCGCGTTGAGGTTGACGTACCAGTTCAGATCGCGGCCCTTCTCGTTCCAGCCGCCCAGGTAGTCGATGGTCAGCCCGTGGCTGTTCTTCGCACAGCCCAGCCAGTCGACCAGGTAGTTGATGGTGTCCTGGGACCAGAAGTTGCCGTTGCCGAGCCAGCCCGGGGCGCCCCAGGCGAGACCCGCCAGCTTGATGCCGGGGTTGCGGGCCTTGGCCTGCTCCATCAGCCACCATTCGTAGCCGCGGTCGCAGTTCAGGTCGCCGGAGGTGTGCCGGTGGCTCGGCTCGGCGCCGTCGGTGGAGTTGGTGTCGCCGCCGATCTCGACCTTCAGGATCTGCATCGACGCGCCGTACCCGGGCTTGAACAGGTAGTCCAGGATCTGCGACCGCTGCGGCTCGGGGTAGTCGATCAGCAGGCGGCTGTTGCCTCCGCCGCCGCTGATCGCGCCGACACCGTCGAAGGTGCGGCCGCCGGAACCACCGTTGATCGTGATTCCGACCGCCGCGTGCGCCGGCGTCACGGCCACCAGGGACATCGCGACGGACAGGAGCGCGACCGCCACACTCATGGCGACGCGCGCCACGCTTGCTCTTCGCCGACTCATCGGGGTCCTTTCGAAGGGGGTAGGGCGAGATCGAACAGGGCGACCGGCCGCCCGGGAGCAGGCGGACCGGTCACCCCGTCACGCGTCGTTCTGCTGGTCCTCCCGCTCAGACACGGGTCCATTTCTGGTTGTTCTGGCCGTTGCAGGTCCAGATGATGACCTTGCTGCCGTTGGCGGTGCCGTTGTTGTAGACGTCGAGGCACTTGTCGGCGCCGACGGCGGTGATGGAGCCGTCGGAGTTGAACCGCCACTTCTGGTTGTTCTGGCCGTTGCAGTCCCAGATGATCACGCTGGTGCCGTCGGCCGTGCCCGCGCCGTTGACGTCCAGGCACTTGTTGCCATAGACGCGCAGCTCACCGGCGCTGGTGGAGGTCCACTGCTGGTTGGACTGCCCGTTGCAGTCCCAGACCTGCACCGCCGCGCCGTTGGCCTGTGACACCCCGGTGACGTCCAGGCACCGCCCCGACCCCACGCCCCTGAGCGCGCTCGTGCTCCCCGACGGCGACGACGGAGACGGAGACGGAGAAGGTGACGTCGGCGGAGACGGAGAAGGTGACGTCGGCGGGGTCGTCTGGAACTGCGTCAGGAACTTCCATGCCTCGGCCGAGGTCCAGGTCCGCCAGCCCTCACAGGAGCACCCGTCTATCGGACCCGGGGTGTGGCCCCCGTCGAACGCCGCCCAGACGACCGGATAGCCGGACCGGCACCCCGAATAGGCGGTGACGATGTGGCTCCGGCTGCCCGACCCCGGCTCGGGCGGATTCTGTGCGGTGCAGCCGTTGTTCCTGACGAACCTGTCGCGCAGCCCTCGCCCCTGCGAGATGTTGAGCACCGGGTCGCCGATGCCGTGCACTCCCATGTACGCGATGGGCTGGGTGCCGCCGTCGCACCCGCTGAGCTGGGCGCCGGAGTAGACCACGACCGCGCGGAAGACCGTCGCCCGGGCGCAGGCGAGCGCGTAGCTCATGCCGCCGCCGTAGCTGAAGCCCGTGGAGAAGATCTGGTCGGTGTCGACGCACAGGCCGGCTTCGATCTGCCGGAGCATGTCGTCGACGAAGGTCAGGTCCTGGCCGTTGGGGTTGGCCCAGCCGTTGTTGTTGCCCTGCGGCGCGACGAAGATCGTGCTGTTGTTCTCGGCGTCCGCGAGGCGCCTGAGCCCGTAGTACGACCAGTTGTACCCGTCGGTCCCGCCCGAGTCGACGTCGTTGGCGGTGCCGCCGTTCCAGTGGAACCCGAAGACCAGACGGTAGGGATGGTTGCTGTCGTAACCGGAGGGCACCCGCAGGATGTAGCTGCGATTCTGGCCGCCGCTCGCGATCGAGTGCGTGCCGCTCGCCAGTGCCGGGGCCTTGCCGCATCCGGCGGTCCCGGCGGCGGCCGCGGCGACCGCGCTGCTGTGCGTGGGCGGCGTGGTTCCGGCGAGCGCCGCACCCGCCGTTCCCAGGGCGACGAGCGCCGCCGCCGCGATGGCGGCGAAGAAGGATTTTCGGTTCAACGTGCTCAACTCCCTTTTCGCGGGCGGGGTCAGCGGTAGCCGGCGGCGACGATGTCGGCCTGCACGGCGTTCTCGGTCGCGTCGGAGGGATAGCCGGAGACCATCGCGCCCTCGTAGAAGGTCCCGGCGCTGAGGTTGGCGCCGCCGTCGGGCTTGCAGCAGTCGCCGCCGCTGCCCAGGACGATCGCGCCCTGCTTCTTCATGGGGCTGTAGCCCGGGGGAAGCGCGCCGTCATAGAGGGTGTAGAGGCTGCCGGACTGCGCGTTGCTGCCCTTGATGGCGAAGCGCGACGTTCCGTTGTTCTTCAGCGTCGCGGTGACGAACTTGCTGGTGAACGCCCGCTGGTTGGGGTTCCACGACTGGCTGCCACCGGGGTAGAGCCCCCATTCGAGGTCGGCCTGCACCCAGGGACCGGAGCCGGAGCAGCCGCCGAACCAGCAGCTCGTGCCGAAGTAGATGGCGTCCATCGCCCCGGCGGCGTCGGCCTTCCTGGTCGTCTCGCTGTTGCCGTAGTCGAAGCAGCAGCCGCTGTTGACGTGGGTGCCGCTGGTCACCATGTACATGCCCTCGGGCGCGGTCCCGGTCGGCACGCCGGTCAGGTGACCGTCACGCCAATAGCTGTTACCGGGGTTGATGTAGAGGGAGTAGGCCTTGTTGCCGCCCACCGACAGCGACTCGGTGGTGGCGATCGCGGGCTTGCTCTGCGGCGAGCCGGGCACCACGCTCGACCCCTGATACCACAGGTCGTTGCCGCGCCCGGACTGGTCGTACACGACAGTGATGACGCAGGTAGTGCCGGCGCAGAAGGAGTCCTGCGCCGCGGCGTCGGCGGTGCCGCCCGTGGTCAGCACGCCGATGTTCCTGGTCGCGTTGTCGGAGGAGCGCCGCACCTGGTAGAGGTTGCCGCTGTAGTTCGCGTACAGGGCGCGGGTCGTGCTGTGCGCGGCCACGCACGGCGTGCCCCCGGAGGCGTAGATGTCGCACGGGCGCGAGCCGGGCGGCGGCGGGCTCGGCGAGGTGGTGGGCCCGCCTCCGGCGGCCGACCACTTCTGGTTGCTCTGCCCGTTGCAGGTCCACAGGATGACGGCGGTGCCGTTGGCGGTGCCGGCGTGGTCCACGTCGAGGCACAGCCCCGACTGCACGCCGCTGATCGACCCGTCGGAGTTCTGCCGCCACTTCTGGTTGTTCTGGCCGTTGCACGACCAGATGATCACCTTCGTGCCCGGCGACGTTCCCTGGCCGTACGCGTCCACGCACCGCGTGCCGCCGAACGTCCGCAGCTCACCCGCCGAGGTGAACTCGAACGCCTGGTTGGCCTGGCCGTTGCAGTCCCAGATCTGCAGGCTCGTGCCCAGCGCGTCGGTGTTGCCCGCCACGTCGAGGCAGCGCCCCGACTGTGCGCCGACCAGCGGCGCCGTCGCTGCCGACGCCGGCGCCGACCAGGCCAGGGCGGTGGCGAGGAGGGCCGCGAGCGCTGCGACGAGGCAGGCCGCGACGGCCGCCGGTGAGCGACGCCCGCGAGCCGTACGGCCCGATGGGTCAACGGACGAAGAACGCATTGCTTTCACTCCTTGGGGGGAAGGCACAGCGGCCTTGGGGAAAGACCGGCGAGAAGGCATGGCGAAGACAGCCACGTGCTGAATCCGGGCGGACTCGCCGGAGCCGGCGAAAGGCGGTCGTGTCCCATGCGATGGGTCGCCGACGGGCGACTGTGAGAACGGCCATGCCCGTGGCGTGGGAGACCGAGACGATCCCGGGTCCTGGTCGCGGACCCGATCCGCGCGAAGGCGCATGTACGCGAGGAGGGGTCAGGGGTCCACGAACCGATTCGCCTCGGCCGGGGTGCCGGAACTTTCCGGAGCTCTCCGGAAACTCGGCCCCTGCTGCCTCCTGGCACTGGGCACGCGCCGTGTTAGCGCTAACAAATCGCCAGAGCGTCGATCCTTCCTGCCGGCGGATTGGGGGGTGGCGGGATGCTGCGAAGCAAATACGACCGTCCGATGCCTGTCAAGAGCCCCGTTTCCCGCGATTCAGGCCAGGGTGAG